>NZ_CP145898.1:0-372797 GCF_049568665.1 Haladaptatus sp. SPP-AMP-3
ATGAAACGGGCCATCACACTGTGGAGCGAGTCCGGCGGGGTCGGCAAGACGACCATGGCGACCAACGTCTCCGCCGCGCTGGGCCGACAGGACGAGCGGGTTCTCGTCATCGACCTGGACCCCCAACTGGGAAGTCTGACCGACCACGTGGGCTATCAAGAGTTGAAAACCGGAGACCGCGACCATCTCGGGCACGTCCTGCTGGACGACGAAAAGGACATCCGCTCGCTCATCGTCGAAACGGAGGATTTCGACCTCGTGCCGTCCCACGAGGGACTCGCGAACATCGAGAGCGAGATGGCCGCGCGGAACACGTCGCTTCGGGAGTTCCAACTGCGGTCCGCGCTCAAATCCGTCGCCGGGGAGTACGATTACTTCATCATCGACCCGCCAGCGACGCTGAACGTCCTCGTGGACAACGCGCTCGTCGCGGCGCGAAACGTCCTCATTCCCATCGAACTCACCCGAAAAGGGAGTATCTCCATCGAAGGACTGGAGGACACCCTCGACAGCATGGAACGCGGGTTCAAGAAGTTCGACGATAGCTTCGAATTGGGAATCCTCGCCGTCGTCCCCAACGAAGTCGGCGATTCGAACATCTACCGCGATACGCGCGAGGAACTCGAAACGGACGGGAAACCGGTGACGCCGTTCGGTGTTCGAAAGCGCGACGTGCTGAAGGAAGCGTGGAAGAACCAGATGAACCTGTTCGAGTTCGCGGAAAGCGACGAAACCCGTGACCTCCGCGAGTACGAAGGCGATCTGCTCGCGAACTTCGAACAGTTGGCGCGAATCGTCCAACAGGGAACGGTCGACGCGGTGGAGGTCGAGGCATGACCAAGGACGACAGGTACGGCGCGACGGACGACGATTACAGCGACGACCTCGACGGCTACGGCACGGAAACCGTTACGACCGCGGATTCGAGCGGGGAGACCGAGACCTCGAAACCGAACGCCGCCGAGGCGGATGGCGCCGATTCGGCCGCGGATTCGACGAGCGCGAGTTCCGACCCGTTACCGTTCATTTTCGCGCGGCGAACCGTGAAAGCCGACCGGGACGCTGTTCCGGTGTACGTACAAGACCAAACGGCGACCGAAATCGACGAACTGGAACGGGACCTGAGTCAAACGTTCGATGGGGACAAGGTGATGGCCCTCGACGTGCGCGAAGCGCTCATCCGCGCGGGATTGGAGAACGTCGACGACGTGCGCCGAGTGATGGAAGAGTGGGGATACGGTCGGCGGTAACGGCGCTTTCTGCTTGCGGATATCTCGATATAAATCTGCTGAGATAGGCAGGAAGAATTCCGGATAGATTTCTGGGAAGATATTCGGGGAGAGCCCCAGACAAATAGCCAATTGGATAGTTGCGATAGCCAGACGGTAGTCGTGACAGAGTACCGAGCAACGATGGCGGATTGAATTGTGCAATTAGTGCAAAACCGTTAAGTCGGAGGGGTCCCTATCGTGGGATAGATGACGGACGAAATCAGCGAAATTAGGAAACAGAAACGTGAAGAGTTGATGAACGGACCGACGGAAGAAGACGAGGAGACCCCGAGAGAGCCGGTTCACGTCGAGAGCGAGTCGCACCTCGATGAGCTTACGAAGGCGAACGACGTCGTGTTGGTGGACTTCTACGCGGACTGGTGTGGTCCGTGCAAGATGCTTGAACCGGTGGTCAAAGCCGTGGCGAAGGAGACCGAAGCCGTCGTCGCCAAGGTGGACATCGACCAACACCAACTGCTCGCACAACAGAACGGCGTGCGCGGCGTTCCGACGCTCCAGTTGTACGCCGACGGTGAGATCGCAAAGCGGATGGTCGGGATGCAGGACCAGGCGACGTTGATGAACCTCGTCAACCAGTTCGCCTAAACGGGGTTCTTTATCCGACCGGTCACAACAGGAGAACGAGATGGGTTTTCACACGTTCGACCCCGAGAAGGCGGCAAAGCTCGAAGACGCAGGGCGGTATCGGTACGTCTCGCGCGAGGAGTTACTGGCGCGGCTCGACCTCGGTGCCGACGAAACCGTCGCCGACCTCGGGAGCGGGACCGGATTTTACACGGACGACGTCGCCGACTTCGGCGAGGCGGCGAACGTCGGCGTGTACGCGGTCGACATGCAGGACGCGATGCACGACTACTATCGAGAGAAGGGCGTCCCGGAGAACGTCGCGCTCGTGACGGCGACCATCGATGACCTTCCGTTCGACGACGACGAACTCGACGCCGCGTTCTCGACGATGACGTTCCACGAGTTCGCGAGCGAGGACGCGCTCGCGGAGGTCGGACGCATTCTTCGACCCGGCGGTCGATTGGTCGTCGCCGACTGGAGCGCCGACGGCCGCGGTGAAAGCGGACCCCCGGTCAACGAGCGCTACGACCTCGAAACGGCGCGCGAACTCCTCACCGCCGCCGGGTTCGAGGTGGAATCGGGACGCTCGCGTCCCGAGACGTTCGTGCTGGTCGCGCGGCGATAGGGCAACGGTAGGACGGCGAGCCGGTCCGATTTTTCACGCCATTAGTTCGATGGAACGCCGAACGGTCGCACCGATTTCGACGAAGTGACACAGCGGATTGCAGGGATGGACTACGGGATTTTCGAGAACGCTGACGAGCAATACAATAAGTCGTGTTACCATGTATCAATACATTATTTGAAAAACCTGCTAAAAATATACCACATGCCGATTCCGAACTACGGCGACAAGTACGATTCCCCGACGCTGTTCTCCGCTGCGGACGCCATCGGGGGACAGGGCGGCGACGCCGAGGTGGAGGTTCCGAAGGCCGTCATCATCACCTACCAACGCGATTTCTTCGAGGAGATACTCGCGGAGCGAACGGGCGACCCGATACCAATCGTTCGGGATTTCGAGGTGCATCCCATCGACGAAACGGTCGGCGTCGTCGGCGGGTTCAGTATCGGTGCGCCAGCGACGGGTACTGTCGCCGAGAACCTCATCGCGGCGGGCGCGGAAGCGCTCTGTATCGTCGGCGGGAGCGGGACGCTCCAGCGCTCGATAGAACCCACGGACGCGATAATCGCCGACGAGGCGATCCGGGACGAGGGCGTCTCGTATCACTATCTCCCGCCGGAATCCGAGGCCGAACCCTCGCCGGAACTCACCGACCGCCTCGAAGCGCGGTTCGAGGAGAGCGAGGTACCGACGCACCGCGGAACCACGTGGACGACGAGCGCGTTCTACCGCGAGACGGTGGCCGAAATCGAGGAGTACGCGGACGCGGGGGTCGTCAGCGTCGAGATGGAAGCGGCGGCCCTGTTCGCGGTCGCGGAGTACCGCGGCGTGGATGCGGCCGCAGTCTTCGACATCGGCGACCTGCTGACCGAGGAGGAGTGGGACCCCGGCACCGAGTACGAGAACGTACAGCCGAAACTCCTCGACCCGGCGATAGCGGCACTTCACGACCACCTCGATGCGGACGGTCGTGACGGCAACGGAGGTTCCCGATGACCGACGGTCACGGCCATGGCGGCCGGTGGTGGTAACGACAGGTCACGACGACGGGGGGCCGTGAGTACTCCGTGACTCGACTCGCTCGGCGTTCGATTCCCCGACAGGCATTAACACCGCCCGGTTGCATGGACGTGCATGGGAGATAACTCGGGAGAGCGAACCGGTGGCGGAGGCGAGCGGACCATCGAACGAGACGCGAAAAGCATCTGTCCCTTCTGCGGCGTCGGGTGCGGCGTTCGACCGGCGAAAACGGGCACGTCCGGGAAATCCGCACGGGGACGAGGGTGGCACGCGCCGGTGAACCGCCGCGGTGAACTCTGTCCGAAGGGGGTAGCCGCCTACGAAGTCGTCGGCCACGACGAGCGGTTGACCGAGCCACAGGTTCGTCGCGACGGGGAATTGGTGAGCGTTTCGTGGGACGAGGCGTTCTCCCGAATCGAAACCGAATTCGCCCGCATCGCGGACGAACACGGACCGGACGCGCTGGGGTTTTTCGCTTCCTCGGGGTGTACGAACGAGGAGGACTACCTGCTGCAAAAAATCGCTCGGACCCTCGGCACGAACAACGTGGACAACTGCGCTCGGCTCTGTCACTCCTCGACTGTCGCGGCGATGGCGAGTCGATTCGGTGCCGGTGCGATGACGAACACGCTTTCGGACCTCGGGGACGCCGACTGCTTTCTCATCTGTGGCTCGAACCCGGCCGAACAGCACCCGATAATCTTCAGTTCGTACCTCGCACCGGCCGCGAAAGGCGGGACGACGGTGGTTCAAATCGACCCGCGAACCAACCGAACGAGCGCCATCGCGGACCACCACTTGCCGGTCAAACCCGGCTACGACATCCCGCTGTTGAACGCGATGTGCGCCGTGATTTTTGAGGAAGGGTTGGAGGACGAGACGTTTCTCCGCGAACGCGTGTCCGAGGTCGCCGCGTTTCGGGAGTTCATCGCCGACGTTGACGTGAGCGCGTGTGCGGAACTCGCGGGCGTCGCGGAGGACGACCTCCGAGAGGCCGCGCGCGTCTACGCCACCGCGGACCGCGCCGCGGCGTTCACCGGCATGGGGATGAGCCAGCATCGCTACGGAACGACGAACGTCCACGCGCTTCTCAACCTCTCGCTGGTCACCGGAAACATCGGAAAGCGCGGTGCTGGCGTCAACCCGCTTCGCGGGAAGAACAACGTCCAAGGCGCGAGCGACGTCGGCTGTTTACCCGACGTGCTCCCGGGCTACCGCTCGGTCACGGACGAGGACGCCCGGACCGATATCGGAGACGTGTGGGGTGTCGAACCGCCGTCGAAACCCGGTCTGACGGAGGTCGAGATGACACACGAGTTCGGCGACGGGATTCGCGGCGCGTTCGTGTTCGGCGAGAACATCGCGGCGACCGAACCGAACGCGAGTCGAACGGCGCGAGAACTCGATTCGCTCGACTGCCTGGTGGTACAGGACATCTTCCCGACGAAGACGGTCGAACACGCGGACGTCGTACTCCCGGCGAGTTCGTGGGCGGAGAAGGAGGGAACCGTTACCAACACCGACCGGCAAGTACAGCGGATGCGCCCCGTCGCGTTCCCGCCGGGGAACGCGCGCGCCGATTTGGACGTCCTCCGGGAACTCGGTCGAAGGCTGATGCGGGCGACGGGAAACGAGGAAGCGACCGAAAACGAGGCGTCGGAAGGGGCCTTCGACTACGGCGGGGCGGCGGCCGTCTTCGAGGAGTTACGGCGGGTGACACCGCAGTACGCCGGGATGGGGTTCGCGGAAATAGGGGAGGGAAGTCAACGCTGGCCGTTACCGGAAGGAGCGAGCGAAGGAATCGGCGTCCTCCACCGGGAGACGTTCGCCAACGGACACCGACGCGTGCCGCTCGTCCCGGTCGAACTCGTGGAACCGGACGACGAGGACGAACTGGTGTTGACGACCGGACGCGTCGTCGAACATTTCAACAGCGGGGTCGTCACCCGACGATCCGACGTGTTGACGCGCCTTCGGAGCGCCGACGCGATGCAGATACACCCCGACGACGCGAGAGAACGGGGAATCGAGGACGGGGAAACGGTCGTCGTCGAGAGCGAGCACGGCCGGGTAGAGGCGAGTGCGGCGGTCACGCCGTCGATTCGTTCCGGCGTGGTGTTCCTGACGTTCCACTTCGCCGAACCGCTCGTCAACCGACTGACCGGCGACGAACTCGACCCCGAATCGAAGATTCCGACGTACAAACACGTTCCCGTGGCGGTCACGAAGGGAGTGTCCGGAGGAGAATGAGTGATGATAACAAGTGACGTTCTTAACCGTGCTCGGCACTAACCTATCGTGAATTCGGCTATCGAGCCGTGGTCCCCGGATGTCGTCGCCTCCGAATCGGAAAGCGGCGACGAGCACCGGGCGAAAGTTGGCGAGCAACGGCCGTGCGTTCGAGAGTCGAACGAAATATGAACAAACACGAATCAGACGACAAACACGAAACGGACGGGCAGTTGGCAGACGGGTACCGGATAAATGAGCAATCGATATACGAACAGCTGTATCGCGAGACGATTCCGTCGGTCGTGTCGGTGTACGTCACGCCGCGGGACGTGAACGGCCCGACGAGGAGCGGCGCGGGGTCGGGATTCATATACGACCACGACGACCAGCGGGAACCGGACGGGTACGTCGTCACGAACGGACACGTCGTCGGCGGTGTCGACGAGGTGGAGATCCGCTTCAGCGAGGGCGACTGGCGAACCGGACGCGTCGTCGGACGTGACGACGGGACTGATCTCGCCGTCGTCGAAGTCACCGACCTTCCGGCGTACGCCGAACCGCTCCCCGTCGCGGCCGATGCGCCGACGCCGGGACAGCGGGTCGCCGCGCTCGGGAACCCGATGGGGCTCGACGGAACGATTACGACGGGAATCGTCAGCGGGACGAATCGCTCGCTCCCCACCGGGAACGGCTTCACCATCCCCGACACCGTACAGACCGACGCCGCCATCAATCCCGGAAACAGCGGCGGACCACTCGTGACGCTGGACGGGGAAGTCGTCGGCGTCAACCGCGCTCGACAGGGGGACGGCATCGGCTTTGCCATCTCGGGAGCAATCGTCTCTCGGGTCGTACCGACGCTGATAGAAATCGGCCACTACCGCCACCCGTACCTCAAAATATCGACGGTGGACGTGTCGCCGCTGGTCGCCGAAGCGAACGAACTGTCGGAGACGCGGGGGGTGCTCGTCGTGGACGTGCGCCTCGGTCCGGCGAGCGGTGCCCTCGTGGGATGCGAATCGGTGCGAACGCTCCGCGGACGCGACGTCCCTGTCGGTGGAGATGTCATCGTCGGTATAAACGGACGAGCGGTGCGTTCGCACGAGGAGTTGATGCGCCACCTCCTCATCGAAACGCGACCGGGAGAGAAAGCCGAGGTCGAACTCGTCCGGGACGGACGACGGCTGTCGGAGACGGTCGTTCTCGGTGAGCGACCCAAAGCGCCCGGACGCGGCGGCATCAGCATCGGCGTGGAGTGACTCGAAAGTGTGACGGTGAGGAGACTCGCGGAAAACGGAGAACGGTAAAGTGGAGAACGGCAAGAAGGAAGGGGCGAAGAACGGGATGCGAAGAACAGCGGAAATGAAGGGGTTGAGCGGTGGTATACGGGAATCAAAACCCGGCATCGGAAAAACAACGGAAATTGTGGAGTTAATTCGACCGTGATGACGTTGCTGTGACAACGGAAACGGTGGTGTCAGGCGTGAGAACGTACGTTATCCTTCGTTCCTCGTACAACTTCGTTCCGCAGTCGACGTTCACTCTCATTCACCTCTCGTTCCTTGTTCACTCTCACTCCTCGCTCATTCTCACTCGCCTCTCGTGTACACCCCTTTCTCAGTCCTCGCGCTCGTCGAGCAGTGACTGATAGTACGGGCGGATACTTTCGTGGACGCCAGCGAGTTCGATGGTTTCTTCGAGGGCGCTCACGACGAGATGGAGGTCCTGTTTGAGCGCGTGCTCGCGGTACTTCCCGCCAGACATTCCCTCGTTTTTCTCGGTCGAAGAGATGACTCCGAGCATCGCGAGGTCGGCGAGGTGGTCGCGCATTCGCCTGCTCGTGAGCGCTTCGGTGCCGATGTGGTTACACAACTGCTCGTATCGAGGGCGGATGTCCCGCGAACGGGCGGGGGAGTCATCCTCCGCTTCGAGGGACGTGAGCGCGTAGAGGATGAGACGCGCGTGTTGGGTGAGGTCCGCGACGCCCTCCATGATTCGGTCGCGTTCGAGTTTCCGCCGTGCCTCTTGAACGTGATGGTCAACGACCTGTTCCGCCGCGTCCTTTCGCGCGAGGTCCCCCGCTTCCAGGAGCAAGTCCAGCGCCTGCCGCGCGTCACCGGCGTCTTGTGCACCGTACGCCGCACAGAGCGGAATCACGTCCTCTGCGAGCGCGCTCTCGTGGAACGCGACCTGTTCGCGCTGGCGAAGCACTTTCTGGAGTTCCGTCGCGTCGTACGGCGGAAACGAGACTTCCTTTTCACAGAGCGAGGAACGAACTTTCGCCGAGAGCGAATCGCGGAACGAGAGGTCGTTACTGATGCCGATGAGGCCGATTTTGGCGTGTTCGAGGTATCCATTACTTCGCGCGCGAGGAATTTGATAGAGAATCGAATTGTCGTTGATGTGGTCTACCTCGTCCAGCACGATGATGATGGTGCCGTTGAGTTCGTCGAGTTCGTCCCAGAGGAAGCTGTAGACCTGTGCTTGCGGATAGCCGGTGTTGCTGATCTGGTCAGCCGGGTCGCGGAGCGTGTTGACGAGCCGGACCGCGACCTGATAGCTCGAATTGAGACCGTCGCAGTTGATCTCGACGACGGAGAGGGTGATATCGTCGTACCGAGCGGCGTCTTCCTGCAGTTGGTTCAAAAGAAATCGCGTCGCGGCGGTCTTCCCGACCCCACTTTTCCCGTACAGAAAGATGTTCGACGGCGCTTCCCCGTTGATTATCGGTTGCAGTGCGGCGTGATACTCTTCGAGTTCGTCGTCCCGACCGACCAGATTGTTCGGCGTGTACTCCTCCAAAAGGGCGTCCCGATTTTTATAAAGGGAGTTATCCCGGTCGAAACTAAACGAGGCCATTACACAACGTATTCACGGACGAGTATATAAAACTGGGCCGTCCTTTGTTTCTTTTGTTCCGAACGTTTTAAGTGATTTCAAGATTTGTCCCGGTGCATCGTTTCCGTTGTCCGCGGGGCGGAGTAGTAACTTACGAGATTCGGTTACTTCGAGACGAAAAGCTGGAAAGGAGGAGTGAAAAGGCGACCACGGATGGGGAACGGAGAATCACGGAGTGCAAACACGTCGGAGAGGGGATGAGAAAGACAGCGGAAACGATGGGGTTGGAGGAAATGACGGGGTGAATATATTCGAGTAGAATCGAGGGAGAGATTGTTTAGCCGTAGAATTCACGTGTTTAGTTGGTGGCGAGGTGTTGAAAAGACGCGAGTTAGTTTATAAACGGACACCCACCCCATTGTTTCCGGAGTCTTTGGGAGAAGAGACGGTGGGGTGGGGGGAAGTGGTCTATAAAAAGCGGTACTTTTATTACCTATATCGTATAACCATATCCGTAGTGAAGAAAAAGAACAACTTGATAATTCTATTAAACTAGACTATAGTTCAAGCAACCATATCTCGCAAACCCGTTCTATCTGTTATTATCAACGGCATTATATTCCCCAACCGGTTTCCGAAGCGTTTCGAGGTGTTTCTTGACATGTTTTTCAGAAGCCGGTCCAGTGATAATCTACGGCTTGGGTACGTGATTTATTCTCCGAATTTTTCGATTTATATCCGCAGCTGAACTGCCTTATCAGCAACGCGGAACACTTTTCCTGCGACTTTCCCCGTCTTTTTAGTCCGTTCTCTGTACGGCAGAAACTCCTCTGTTTCCGCTGTTCACCACAGACGTTCATCCGTTGAGTGGGGCTGAACTTCCTCTCGTGATCGCCTCCCCCCACCCCCTCCCCCACCCTTTCCCACCAAAACAGCGGAAATCATGGGGTGGGTGTCCCCCTACCCATATTCTCATTCCGTTTGGTGGCATCGCACGTTTCATTCGTCCGACAGCGGAAATCGTGGGGTGTGTAGAACCGTGTACTTCGGTCGTAGACATGATTCTGTACTTCGATTCGGGTCGGCATCAGCAAGTGGACGATGGATATCCCAGACTGAACGGTACAGTAGAGATGGGATACAGTGCAGATGGTGATGTTTGCCATTCTGATAACATAACACGGTTCACTACTCACCTACTTCTTATCTGCTACTCATCCGTTACTCGCCTACCGCGAACGATAGTAACACGAGTTCCACAATACAGGTCGTGAGGAGAACAATACGGGTCACGAGGAGACGACGACTGTAGCGAGAATATACCAGTAATGATCGATCCACCAGAGCGACCGGTTCGCCGTAACGACCGGTTCAACAGTAACGTCTTGCCCGACAGTACCGACTGGTTCGTCGACGACGAGAAACCGATTTCACACCAGCGAGAAAACCCGACGACACGGCGGCTACAGCACCGACACAACATACGGCGATTTCATCGAAAACAGCGGAAATCGTGGGGTCGTTGAGTAATTCGACGGAGCGACGGAAACAGCGGAAATCACGGGGTCCTTTATAATCTCCTCGAAATAGTCCCGTCGCTGCTCGGGTGAGAAGACAGCGGAAATAGAGGAGTCGACCAGTCCCCGTGTGAGAAATCACTATCCATGAATTGGACACTCAGACGTCCCAGATATACTTTTCTTATATATTGTGGGGGAAATAATACCTCCCGAGTTTGGTCTATCGAGCGCGGAAACAACGGAAACAGTGGTGTGGTTATCGAAACCCAAACCTCGGCTCGCTCTCTCATCGGTCCGATCTACATCACCGTCTGGTCCCCATCGCCATCGAATCGAGACACCTCTCCAACGACACATTCGATGACTCGTGCTTGTAAGAGGAAGAGGAGGAAGGGGAGGAAGAGGAGGAAGGGGAGGAAGAGGAGGAAGAGTAGGTAGAAGGGGAGGTAGAAGAGGAAGGATTGTTATGGTCGTTCGGTAGAAACAGGCCGAATAACGGGATTCTTATTCGGTTTGTTCGACTTCGAGGATCCGTGCGTCACATCCTTCGCAGGTGGCGGCGACGACTTCCATCGACCGGCAGCAGGATTCGACGGTCTCCTGCTCCGCCGTAATAGTATCACCACATTCCGGGCAGGTGTCGAGGAAGATACGAAGACCGCTAAGGATGCGGCTTTGGTTGTCGACGGAGAGGTCGTCCCAGTGGTCGTATCGGTCGCTCAGTTCGCGGGCGGCCGCGAGGTCGGCGATCAGCGCGGGTCGAGATTCCCATTGGCCGAGTCGGCGGCCCTCGATTCGGGCGATGAAGGCGGAGTCGTGCTCTTCGAACTCCAACTCCGCTTCGTCCGCGCCAAGAATCCGACTCAAGTCCCGCTTTTCTGCACCGTCCGCCATGACGCGCTCCATGTTCTCGTGCCACGCCGAGCGGAACTCCTCGTCGAGACAGAGGTCGTCGATTTCGGCACAGGGTTCGACGACGTTCGCCTCGGAGAGGACGTCCTCCGGCTCGCGGTCCGTCGGTTCCGGTGTCGCGGTCGGCATTTCGTGCTTGTCGAACTTTCGAAGCAACCAGTCGGGGAAGTAGGTTTTCGTAAACCGCGGTGTTCCGGGGACGAGGTACCCGCGGAGATAAATCGCGGCCATGCTGAACGCGAAGAACGCGATTCCGAGCGGCATCGCTGGGAACGTCAGTATCGTACTGACGACGACGGCGATAGCGACGTTCACTATCGTACAGGGTGTACAGCGATTTTCACCCGTGTACTTCGGCTGTCGGAAGCGGTCGATGGTACGTGGGAGTTCAGTGCTCATTTCGTTCCAACCATTTTCCTTCATCACTATATATTTATTGTTGAACTTTCAGCCGGTATTAAAAAAGCGGACAACCAACGAAAGCAGAATGGATTCCCGACCCGAGTGAGTTCATCATTCATCGGAGTGAGGACGGTACAGAAAGTGAGGACGGTACTGGGAGCGAGATTGTAACAGAGGGAGCGAGATTGTAACAGGTTGTTTGCAGTAGGCGCGCGTAACTGCCGGTCGAATTGTCCCGTCCCGGCGGCCGACGGCGAGAATACGGGTTTCCGATTATCTGACGGGTTTCCGATTATCTGACGGGTTTCCGATTATCTGACGGGTTTCCGATTATCTGACGGGTTTCCGATTATCCGTCGAGTCTCGACTACCCGACCGACGGATCGGCGCGTTTGAGTCGAATCGTCACGATGCTCCCCATCGGCCGATTGGTACCGAAGTGTAGATCGCCTCCGAACTTACCGACGATCCAGTTCATCAGCCACAATCCGAGTCCGCTACCGTGTTGGAGGGCGGTTTCCCTCCCTTCGATGAGTACCGCCTGTTCTTCCTCCGGGATTCCCGGTCCGTCGTCCGCAACGACGATCTCTACCCACCGTTTCTCATCCTCCTCGACGGTCGTTACCGAAAGCGTCACGGTCGGCCGTTCGCGGTCGTTGTGTTTGATGGCGTTTTCGACGACCTCGTTGACCACCGTGTCGAGCGTTTTGTCGCCATATACCCACGCTCTCTCGGGAAGATCAGCGGAGAGTTCGACCGCAGGGTACGCTTCTCTGAGGTCCGAGCACGTCCGTTCGATGAGACTCGTGATTTCGATGGCGGCCCGCGTCCCGCTGGGTTCGTCGAGCGTCCGACCGACCTCGCGGGCCTTTTCGCTGACGTCTATCAGGTCCGTCGCCTTTCGTTTGATGATTTCGGCGCTTTCGGTCGCCTCGGGGACCGATTCTATGAGGTTGTCCGCGTGTCCGAGAACGACGTTGAGGTCGTTTCGGAGGTTGTGTCGGAGTATGCGGTTGAACACTTGGAGGCGTTGTTCACGACGGAGCAACTCCTGTCGCGTCCGAACGGAGTTGATGGCGTACGCGATGCTGTTGCCGAACTTCGAGAGGACGTGTCGCTCCGTCTCGTCGAACGCGTGCGGGTGAGAAGAATAGACGTTCAACACTCCGTAAAGTGTGCTTTCGTATCTGAGGGGTATCGTTGCCTTCGACCGATAGCCGCGCTTGCGGGCCTTCTGTTGCCACTCCTCGCCGGAGGAATCCGTGCCGATATTCTGTGTTATCTGCATCTGTCCCGTTTCGACGGCGCGTGCGAGCGGCGTGTAGTGGTATCCTTGCGAATCGGTGTGGAGTACGTTGTCGAGGTATCCCGCCTCGACTCCCGCGGAGACGCGGGGAACGATCCGTCCGTCGTCATCGGCTTTTCCGACCCAGGCGAAACGATACGATTCGGACGCTGCGAGTCGTTCGCAAACGGCCTCCTCTATCTCCCCACGGGTCGATGCTTCGAGCAGCGATTGGCTAATGCTCCAGATGAGTTCGTTGATAGCTATTTGGCGTCGAACCGTCTGTTCCGCACGTCGATGTGCGACCGCGTTTTCGACTCTGTTTGCGAGGGCGACGAACTGTCTCTTTCCGGTCCCTTTCCTGAGATAGTCGGTAATTCCAGCGGAAATCGCTTTACTCGCCGTTTTCTCGCTTCCTCCCCCCGTCATGAGGATGAAGGGCATTTCGGGTGCTCGCTCTCGCACCGCGTCGAGCAGTTCGAGGCCGTCCATCTCCGGCATCTCGTAGTCACTAACGACGCAATCGAACTGCTCCTGTTCGAGGCGGGCCAGAGCGTCCGTTGGGACGGTCTCCGTGCGAACGGTCACGTCTTCTATCTCCTGTTGGAGAATTTCCGACGCTATTGTTCCGAAGAACTCGTTGTCTTCGACGTGGAGCACCCGAATCGGGCGACCTTCCATTCTACACTACACGTCTCGTATGTGACCAATATATAACTTTGTCCTCGTCATCTTGGATACATTACATACTTCACGTATTTCGGTTTTCCCCTCTTTCGTTTCACATCTGTTGTCTGCTCGTTGCATGCCCATTTCGGTCCGGTCTACGTGTTCGGCTCTCCGCTGCGACTATCGAGCTACCGTTCTTCGGGCGGCTCGGGAACCCTCCCGAACTCTGGACGGGCGCCGTTCCCAGCGGCGGCCCATTCGACGGCATTCCCCAATATTCGCTGAATCTCGGGCTGTCGGTAAATCGGGTACGTTTCGTGGCCGGGTCGGAAGTAGAAGATGCGTCCCGACCCGCGGCGGTAGCAACACCCGCTTCGGAACACCTCTCCACCCTCGAACCAACTGACGAAGACGAGTTCGTCGGGGGCCGGAACGTCGAATCGTTCGCCGTACATCTCCGCGTTCGGAACGACGACTTTTTCGTCGATTCCGTCCGCGATGGGGTGCCCGGATTCCACGACCCACAGGCGCTCTCGCTCGCCCGATTCCCGCCACTTCAGGTCGCAACTCGTGCCCATCAACCGCTTGAAAATCTTCGAGAAGTGACCCGAATGGAGGACGATGAGCCCCATCCCGTCGAGGACGCGCCGTTGTACCCGCTCGACTACTTCGTCTTCCACTTTGTCGTGTGCTGTGTGCCCCCACCACGTGAGCACGTCCGTCTCGTCGAGCACCTCCTCCGTCAACCCGTGCTCGGGTTCGTCGAGCGTCGCCGTTTCGACAGCGAAACCTCGCTCCTCTAACGCTTCGGCGAGCACCGCGTGGATGCCGTCGGGATAGCACTCCTCGCTCGCTTCGTCTTCTCGCTCGTGCCGGAATTCGTTCCACACCGTGACGCGCGTGTCGTCCATGTCTCGTCTCTCACCGGCCGCTCGATTGGGTGTTTCGGACGGTCGCTTCCCCGAGACCACACCACACAGCGACGCGTATTCTCATACGACCACAACCACGCTTATCTTCGTCCCTGTCGGATTTGCGTCATGGACCCCAGAATCAGCATCGTCACGCTCGGCGTCGCCGACCTCGACGCGTCGGTTCGGTTCTACCGCGACGGACTCGAACTCCCGATGCAGGAGTCCGAGGACGACGCCGACATCGCTTTTTTCGAACTCGCCGGAACGTGGCTCGCGCTTTACCCGCGGACGGAACTCGCGGACGACGCGACCGTTTCGCCCGACGGAAGCGGTTTCGACGGCATCACGCTCGCCCACAACGTCGAATCGAGGGAGCGGGTCGATTCCGTCCTCGGCGACGCGGTTTCGGCGGGCGGTGACCTCGTAAAACCCGCGACGGAAACCGAGTGGGGCGGCTACTCCGGCTATTTTGCCGACCCGGACGGCCACCTCTGGGAGGTTGCGTGGAACCCCTACTGGGAGTTCGACGGGTAGGGTCGCCGTGCCGCTCCGAATTCACTCTTCGGAAACTTCGTCCTCCTCCCATCCTTCGCTGTATATTCGCTCGTCCGGGACGCCGATGTCGGCCAGTTTCTCCGTGGTTTCGACGACCATTCCCGGGACGCCACAGCAGTAGAAATCGGTCGCTTCGGGGTCCGGAACGACGTCCTCGATGTGCGCTTGGACGTGTCCCGTTCGGCCGCTCCAGTCCTCGTCCGAGAGCGAGTAGACCACGGTCAGGTTCTCGTGCTCCGCTTCGAGTTGGTCCAGCGTCTCGCGGTACATCACGTCCTCTTGCGTCTTTTCGCCGTAGAGGAAGGTAGCGTTGCCGCTTCCGTCTCGAAGGTACTGTTTCACCATCGCCATCATCGGCGTGATTCCGGTTCCAGTCGAGACGAAGGCAACGTCGGAATCGAGGTCTCGGAGAGAGAGGTTGCCGTCCAACTCCTCGATTTCGATGGTGTCTCCGGGTTCGCGGTCGTGCATGTACACCGAGGCGGTCCCGTCGTCGTAGCGCTTTATCGCCAACGTGATGCGGTTCGTCCCCGGCAACCCGGTCGCGGTGTACGGCCGGACGACCTCCTCGTCTTCCGTTTCTCCATCTCCACCCCCATCGCCGTCCCGTTCGAAGTGGAGGTGGGTGTGTTGGCCGGGTTCGTACTCGAACGCCTCGTCCGCGACGAGTTCGAACTGCTTGACTCGCGGCGTCATCCGATGTATCGACGTGATTTCGACCTCGCGCATGGCCGACGCTGACGGTATTCCTCTCCGTAAACGAACCGGCCGAATTACCGGACTGCCGGACTGCCGAACTACCGGACTGCCGGAACGCATAACCCGACGGAGTGCCTGGATATACCTCCATGAACACCGCCGACATCCCCGAAACGCTCCCTCATCATAAGCGAAAATCCATCGAGCGAGTACGAACGGTGAGCCGCCTCCTCGACGAGGCGTTTCGAATCCCCGGGACCCAGTTTCGCGTCGGTCTGGACCCCATTCTCGGCTTGCTTCCCGTCGGCGGCGACCTCGCGTCCGCACTCATCTCGCTCTACGTAGCGTTCGAAGGCTATCGAATGGACGTTCCGCGTCACGTGCTCGCGCGAATGCTCGCAAACGTCGCCATCGACACGTTCGCCGGGTCGGTTCCCGTTCTCGGCTCGATTTTCGACGCGGCGTGGAAGGCGAATCGGAAGAACCGGTCCCTCCTCGAACGACACGTCGAGCGTTACTGAGCGAATTCGAGCGTCACGGCCTCGGCTTCGAAGTCCTCGACGAACGACCCCGAACCGCCGACCGTCACTTCGCCGTCCTCGGTTTCGAGGACGAGCGCCGCTTCGACCGGGAACGCGTTCGACGCCGGTTCGAGCAGCGATTGGCGGACGTCGACGACGCCCCCTTCGACCGTCGTGGGGTCCGCCTCCTCGCCGACCGGCCGTCCCGTGACGCGCGCGGTGATGCTGTTTCCTTTCCTGAGGTGGAGCGTCGCCTGCAACACGGCGGAGCGGAAGTCGTCGAAAGTCTTCGGTAGCGCCACCGGTTCCGTCGCGTACACCTCGTTCGCCATGGGCCAGTAGTTGCCGAAGAACGACCCGACGAGGACCGGCACGAGCTGTTCCTGTGCGAACGTGATGGCCTGCTTGTCGCTGTTCGAGCGGACTATCATCTCCGTCGGAGCGACGAGGCCGAACTGCTTGTCCACCGTGAGCGTCGTCGGCATCGGTTCGCGCCACACGCGGACCGTGCTGGCCAGTCCCTCGAACTCCGTCTCGTCCACGTCGTCCCGGTGAACGCCGCTGAGGACGAGCAACACGAGCACCCCGCGCTCGAGCGCGCTTTCGAGTTCGCCCGCGACCTCGGGGAGGTGTTCGTAGGGAATCGAGAGCGTGACCTCTTCGTTCGCCGCCGCGAGCCGGTTTTGAATCCGCTTGATGACGGTGACGCGAGACTTGATGACCTCGAACTGGTCGGGTTCGCTGGTCGTCGCCGAGTATCGCTCGTCGAGGGCGGGCCGCATCGTCTCCACCCGGTCGGCGAGCGTGCCGATGACCCGCTCGGGCGGGTTGGCGCGAATCATGGTCGGGACGACGTGGTCGTTCACCTCCACGAACCCGCGTTCCGCCAACTTCTCGCTGGTGCTGTAGACGTACCGCTTCGACACCCCGGCATCGTCGGCGATGGTGCTGGCTTTGGCTTCACCCTGCTCGAGAATCGCGAGATACGTATCGACTTCCTTCTCCGAGAGACCGAACTGGCGGAGGAGTCCTGAGAGCGTACGGTCGTCCATTTCTTGACTCATGGTTTCTCGGGTATCTATTTACTTTCCCCGGTGGCTCGAACGACGACGACATCCGAAACGAGGAGTTCGGTCCCGGCGAGCGTTCCGCCGTCGTCTCGTCTCGCCGTTGGAATCCGCGTTCCCGTCACCAGGTCCTCGGCTTCGATTCGTTCGTCGATTCGAACCGGTTGCGGCCGTTCCGAGAAATTCAGCGCCACGACGACGCGTTCGGCGTCCGTCTCGCGGGCGAACGCGACGACCGCTTCCGAATCGCTCTCCCATTCGACCCGCTCGACCGTTCCGTCCCGAAGGACGGACAACTCGTCGCGGGTTTCGCACAGCGAGCGGTGGAAGGCCGTCAACTCGTCGTCGCCGTCGTCCCAGCGCATCCTGCCCCGGTATTCGGTCATGCCGCGCTCTTGCCCGTAGTACACCATCGGCGCGCCGGGGAGCGTAAACGTCGCCGCCGCCGCGGCTTTCAGCGCGTCGCGTCCGCACTCGTCGCGGTAGCGCGATTCGTCGTGGTTCTCGACGTACCTCAGATGGACCGCGCTGTCGGGGAACCCGACGCGTTTCGAATCCTCTAGCGCGTCGAAAACGGCGGATCCGGATTTTTCCCCCGTCCCGATTTCGCGCAGCGTACCGTACAGCGTCGTGTCGTAGTGCATCGTGAACTCGCCCTCGTGGTAGGCTGGGTCGCGGGGAATCGTCTCGTCAAGGAGCAGGAAATCGTCAGGCACGCGGTCTGCGACCTCCTTCCAGAACTCGTGGGGGACGCCCCACGCCACGTCGCATCGAAACCCGTCCACGAGTCCCGCCCACTCGTCCACCACGTCGAGCAGGAAGCGCCGGACCGCGAGCGAATCGAAGTTGAAGTTCGGAATCCGCTCCCAGTTGAAGTAGCGCTGGGCGTTCGCTTCTCCCGTTTCCCCTTCCCCCCAGACGTACCAATCTCGGTACTCGGGTACGCCCGCCGCGCTCATCTGGAACGCGGGGTGGTCGCGCGAGGAGTGGTTGATAACGAGGTCGAAGATGACGCGAATCCCGGCGTCGTGGCAGGCCGCGACGAAGGACTCGAACTCGGCGCGCGTGCCGAGGTCGTCCGCCGTCTCGAAGTAGTTCGTCGTGTGATAGCCGTGCGTCGTCGGACTCCCCAGAATCGGGGTCAACCACACGCAGTCCGTTCCGAGCCATTCGAGGTAGGGAACCCGGCGCTCCAGTTCCGAGAAGGTGGTATCGACCGTCTCACCCGCGAACGACCGGACGAAAATCTCGTACACCGTCGGCGACGCCGCCCACTCCGGCGGGTCGTTCGGTCGGTGGATTCGCGCCCGTGCGGTCCGATTTCGACCCGCTCCGTCGCCGCCGCGAATCTCCACGCGGTCGGCGACGCTGTGGCGCTCGCCGACCGCGACGGCGTGAACCCGTCGCCCGTCCCCTATCTCGTCGCGCGGGATTCGGACGGTTCGTCCGTCGCCTTCGACTCGACGAACGCGTTTCTCCCCGCTTGCGAGCGCGCTCCCGGCGCGCTCGCCGATGTAGAACTCCACGGCGAGTTCGTCGTCCGCGTAGTCGCTGTCGGGTGCGGCTTTCGCGTCGGCCGTGACGAGGACGTCTCCCGCCTCCCGCTCCGCGTCGAGACGAATTCGCGGCCGTCCCGGTCCCGGAACCGAGAGCGTCCCCCGAACCTGGTCGGTGAGGTCGTCGTTCAGCAGGAATCCGTAGGGGTGCTCCCCGGGCGGCAGTTTCGTCTCGTACACGTACGCCCCGTCCTCGTATGTCGGGCGGTCCCGTCCCACGAGTTGCTCGTTGAACGGTCCCATGATGCAGATGGACTCCAGTTCCTCGTGGGGTATCGGGAGGTCGGACAGCGGTAACTCGAACCGCGCGGTGCGGCGCACGTCGGGAAACGCGCGAACGAACCGTTCGCGCTCGCCGTCGGGCGCGGTGAGGCGAAGTCGATAGACGCCGGGAACGTCGGGCGCGAAGTGGACGACCGCATCGTCGCTGACGACCGCCGAACTTCCGTTCGGACGCGCTTCGACGGTCCAACTGTACTCCGAATCCACGTCCGGGTCCGGGTCGCGCGGTGCCAGTTCCACCGACTCGCCGACCGTGGTAAACCGCGGCGGGGCTACACTGTGCATGTGTTCCACGGCGCAGAGGAGGATTAACTATCTTGCGCTCCGACGATAATCTGTGAAGGATTATTTCACCAAGCCTTTTACCCTCGCTTCTCGTGGTGGTACCTGATGACGCTCCGTGACGCACTTTCCGATTTCAAACGTCACCGCGGGAACGCGACCCGTTTCCCCGGTGAACGCCGGACGACCGCGGGCCGGTTCTCCGGTCTCGACGGTCGTCTCGTCCACGTCGGCCCGCACGGGTCGCTCCGCGACTACTCCTACCCGCTCTCCGGCCGCTACGGTATCGACCGCTCTCGGTTCGGCGTTCGGCGGAACGGCGAACTCGTCTGGTTCGACTCGCTCGCCTCGACGCAGTGTTACGACGACGGCACCGCCCTCGTCGTCACCGAACACGAGGCAGAAGACTGGTCGCTCACCCAGTACGACCTGACGCTCGACGACGCTCACCTCACGCGTTTCGTCGGGAGTGGAGAGACGCCCGACGACGCCGAACTCGTCGCCTACCTCGGGTTCGCACCCGACGGCCGCGACGACAGAATCGGCCAACTCCGCCACGGCGACGCGGTCGAGGTGTTTCACACCAGGGAACACGACTACCTCGCCGCGGCACCCCGGCCGAGCGCAATCGACGGTCTCGTTCCCGCGAACTTCGAAACCCTCCTCTCGGACCGCCCGCAGGAGGTCCCCCCGGTGGGCGACGCCGGTCGATACGAGGAGAGCAGACTCAGCGGCGAACTCGTCGTCTCGCTCGCGCTCGACGGGGGTGCCACGCTCGTCTCGTTGCTCGCCGACCACGGCGAAACGCCGCGCGACGACGCACTCGACCGGACTCGGCAACTCGCGTCGAAGTACGACTCGACCGAAGCGCTTCGCGCCGCCGCCGAGAAACGGTCCCCGGAACGGTCCCCCGACGCTACGCTCGACACGCCGACGGCGACCGCCGTCACCGACGATTTGCGCGTTCTCTCGTTCCTCTCGGCCGATACCGGCGCGCGCATCGCCGGGCCGGATTTCGACCCGTTCTACCGTTACTCCGGCGGCTACGGCTACACGTGGTTCCGCGACGACGCGGAAATCTCGCGGTTCCTGCTCGCCGCTGACGGCCACTTCGACCTCTCCCTGTCGGACTGGCACGCCCGAAGCGCGCGCCTCTACTGCGAAACGCAACGCGACGACGGGACGTGGCCCCACCGCGTCTGGCCCCGCGACGGAACCATCGCACCCGGGTGGGCGAACGCCCGCGTCGAGGCGGGTGACGGGGCGGATTATCAGGCCGACCAGACGGGGAGCGTCATCGCGTTCCTCGCTACCTACCTCCGAACGCGGACCCTCGATGCGGACCTCGAATCGACGGTTCAGGAGACGCTCCGAGCGGCGCTCGACGGTCTCGACGACACGCTCGAAGCCGACGGCTTGCCGGTCCACTGCCAGAACGCGTGGGAGAACATGACCGGACGGTTCGCCCACACCGCCGCGACGTACCTCGAAGCGTACGCCGCGCTCGCCCGCGCACCGGTGGCCGACGACCTACGGGACCGCGCGTTGGACGGCGCGAACGCGGTCCTCGACGGACTGGACGAACTGTGGACGGGCGAGTTCTACGCGCTTCGACTCGTCGACGGCGAACGCGACGAACGACTGGATTCCAGCGCGCTGGCACTCGCGGCCGCACACCACGCTGCCGCGGCGGTCGTCTCCCTCGACGCGGAACAGGTGGACCGCATCGTCTCCCACACCGAAACCGTCCTCGACGGCCTCTGGCGCGACCCGGACGAGAGCGATATCCGCGGCCTCGCCCGGTTCGAGGGCGACGACTGGCGGGTCCGCGAACAGGACGAACCCAAAATATGGACGGTTTCGACGGCGTGGGGCGCCAACGCCGCGAGCGAACTGGCCGACCTGCTTTCGGCGCGCGACGACCGACGCGCCGAGGCGTTCTCGCGTCGGTCGCGCGACCTGCTCGCGCTTCTCCTGCCGGACGGACCGCTCTGTGCGAACAGCGGTTACCTCCCGGAACAGTTCTTCGACGCGGGCGCGGCCGACAGCGCCACGCCGCTCGGATGGCCCCACGCGATTCGACTGGCGACGGTCGCGGCGCTGGACGAACGGGACGCGTTAGAATCCCAAGAAGTGAAATCGTCGCTGGACTGAAATCGGTGTCTGTAGGGCGATTTTGGCGTTTGTGGCAGTCTAAACGCTGGATAGAGCCACTACTGACGTGGGTTTGCTGCTCGCTCCATCCACAATCCCATCACAAGAACAGTGTACGGTTTTCGCTGTCGACGGCGGCGTCGCACTCGTTACGACAGGTACACGTCGTACACTTTGATTGCGGTTGCAACCGTTAATGCGGCGACAACACCGATGACCAATGATTTTATCATCATCATCGTGATCATAGCAACGATGACCAATATTGTGATTGGGAATGCAGCCACAGGGTGATCTCCAGGAATATTATATGTTTTATATATCAGAACACCCGCTCCAATACCGGCAGCAAGTACTAGCCAGTTCAGGTATAGGTCATTCATATACCAAAAATACATTGCCACTATCGCCATCAGGAGAAACCCAGCAGCGTCTTGCCATCCTTCAGTGCGCAGAGAATTCATATTCGTGATAGATTGCAGTATATTTTTGATAGTATAATACGCTTCTTGTTACGCGATTCTACCGTGGCAGACCAGATGGAAATCAACCGTCTCGACCGCGCTAATACCTACGAACGGCTAGTTGACCCCCTCCGAAAATCGCGGATGCTCCCGGATTCGAACCTCAGACCGACGCTTTTGCTGTTTCTTTCTCGCTTCGGATGACCCCACCACTCTCGCCGTCGAAGACGTGCACGTCGTCCTCCGCGAACGTGACCCGAATCGTCTCGCCGGGTGCCGGTTCGACGTCGGAATCGACCCGCGCGATGAAGTCCTCGGCCGCGTCGAGGTAGAGGTAGTTGTCGCTTCCGATGGGTTCGACGACCTCCACGGTAGTCGTGAGGACGTTTTCGTCCCGCTCGCTCGCGGGGAAGATGTCCTCCGGGCGGATGCCGACGGTGAACGCCCCGTCCACGTCCCGGATTCGGTCGGCGAACGACGACGGAAGTTTGCAGGAGAACGAGCCGTCGCGGTCCGTGAGGACGACGTTCCCGCCCTCGCGCGTCGCGTCGACGTCGATGAAGTTCATGCTCGGCGAGCCGATGAAGCCGCCGACGAAGCGGTTCGTCGGCCGGTCGTACACGTCGGTCGGCGCGCCCATCTGCTGGAGTTCGCCGTCGCGGAGGATGACGATTCGGTCGCCCATCGTCATCGCCTCCTCTTGGTCGTGCGTGACGTACACCGACGTAATGCCGAGTTCCTGCTGGATGCGCTGGATTTCGGTGCGCATCGTGGTCCTGAGTTTGGCGTCGAGGTTCGACAGCGGCTCGTCGAAGAGAAAGATGTCGGGCTCGCGGACGATGGCGCGGCCGAGCGCGACGCGCTGTTTCTGCCCGCCGGATAACTCGTCGGGTTTGTCCGAGAGCAGGTCCTCGATTCCCATCATCTCGGCGGCCTCGTACACCCGTTCGTGCCGTTCCTCCTTCGAAAGGTCGGTGCTCATCCGGAGGCCGAAGCCCATGTTCTCCTCGACGGTCTTGTGCGGGTAGAGCGCGTAGTTCTGGAACACCATCGCAACGTCGCGGTTTTTCGCGTGGACGTCCGTCACGTCCTCGTCGCCGATGTAGATGTGACCGCTGGTGGCGCTTTCCAGTCCGGCTATCATGCGGAGCGTCGTCGTCTTCCCGCACCCGGACGGGCCGACCAGCGTGACGAACTCCCCGTCCTCGATGTCGAGGCTGAGGTCGTCCACCGCGACGATCTGCCCGCGGTCGAACTCCTTTCTGAGGGTCTCCAGTCGAAGCTTTGCCATTACCTCGTGTGGTGTCGTACCACGGTAAAGTTCTTTCCCATCGCGCCAAATCTGTGATGGGATATTTCACACCACTTTTAGGCGGCAAAATCAACCGCCTAACCGTCCCTCTCTAATATGTCGATTCAAAAACGACACGAAAATCCCTAACGGTTAAATACGTGAAGTCATATTTCATAACGGATAACTCATGTCGTACCCACGGCGGAAATTCCTACAGACAGGCGGTGCACTGGCCGGTATCACCCTCGCGGGTTGTATCAGCGTGAACGACGACGACAAGGACGCGAGCGGCGAGAAAACGTCGAACGGCGACGGAGATGGTGGCGACGATAACGGCGGGAACGACCAGACGAACGGCGGGACCGCACGGCTCTGGCACTCGCGCCCGAAGGGACCGAAAAAGAGTCTCGAAGCGAACGTCAAGGCCTTCCACGAGAAGACCGGCGACTCGATACAACTCTCCGAAATCTCGGACCTGCAGAAGACCATCGAGAACAAACTCCCCGCCGGCAAGGGTCCCCACATGTTCCAGTGGGCCCACGATTGGGTCGGCGAGTACCAACTCGCCGGGTTCCTCTCGGACCAGAGTGACGAGCTTTCGGTCGACCCAGAATCGACGTACACCAGCGCGGCGGCACGGGCGGTCCAGTTCAACGGCGAGACGCTCGGCCTGCCGTACGCCGCGGAGACGGTCGCGCTGCTCTACAACAAGGACATGGTGGACGAACCGCCCGAGACGGTGAGCGAGATGCAGTCCATCATGGACGAGCACCACGACCCGGCGAACGGGAAGTACGGCCTCTCGTTCCCCATCGACCCCTACTTCATCAGCGGCTACGCGCAAGCGTTCGGCGGCTTCTACTACGACGAGAAGAAGGACGAACTCGGTCTCACGAAATCGGAGACGCTCAAAGGCTTCCGGCTCGTGCGCGACGAGCTGGCGAAATACTCGCCGAAAGACCAGAAGTACGACCCGCAGGCCGCCGTGTTCAACGAGGGCAACGCCCCGTTCGCCATCAACGGCCCGTGGTACCTCGGCACCGTCCGGGACGCCGGTCTGGACGTCGGCGTCGCCCCGCTGCCCAAACCCAAGGGCGGCGAGCCCAAACCGTACACCGGCGTCAAGATGTGGTACTTCGCTAAGAAGATGAACGGGGACGGCAAGAACGCCGCGGCCGGTCGGAAGTTCGCCGAGTGGCACACCACGAATACCGACCTCCTCCTCGGTCTCGCCGAGGACCACGGCTTCATCCCGGTTCACAAGGACCTCGCGGGAAGCGACGACCTCCCGGCGGCGGTCAAAGGCTTCTCCGAGTCCGTCGGCATGGGTTCACCCATGCCGACCGCCCCGCACATGAACAAGGTGTGGGACCCGGTGAAAAACGCCTTCCTCAAGGTGCTCAAGGGCAAGCAGGACGCTAAACCGGCCTTCGAAGAGGCGGAAACGACCATCAAGCAGAACTGGGAATAAGGCCTCGAAATGAGTATTCGCTCGACGTTCACACGCGGCGCGCAAGCGCTGGAAAACCCCGTGTTCGACCGGGACGACTTGCCCCTGCTACTGGTACTACCGGGGCTGTTCCTGTTCTCGGCGTTCATGTTCTATCCCATCCTCTACTCGGTGTACCTGTCGTTCACGGACGCGACGAACCTGACGCTGTTCACGAACAACTTCTCGTTCGTCGGCTTCGAGAACTACGCGAACGTGCTGTTCGGCGCGCCGCACTTCAAGCTGGTCCTCTTCGGGTTCAGCACAACCCTCCCGCTCAACGAGGGCTTTTGGAACTCGATGGGTATCTCGTGGCTCTTCGTCGCCACCAGCGTCTCGCTCAAGGTCGCGCTGAGCATCGGCATCGCGCTCGTGCTGACCAACCCCTACGTCATCGGTCGGCGCTACATGCGCTCGCTCATCATCATCCCGATGGGCCTGCCGACCATCTTCACCATCACCGTCTGGCGCGGTATCTTCAGCAACGCCCGGTACGGGTTGGCGAATCAGGTGTTGAATGGACTCCATCTCCAGCCGATACTGTGGCTCGACCAGCGCTGGACGGCGTTTCTGGCCTACAACATCACCGAGGCGTGGTTGGCCTACCCGTTCATGGTCATCATCATCGTCAGCGCGCTCCAGGACGTTCCCGAGGAACTCCACGACGCGGCGATGGTGGACGGCGCGGGCTTCTTCAACCGATTCCTGCACGTCACGCTCCCGTCCATCAAACG
Source organism: Haladaptatus sp. SPP-AMP-3 (assembly GCF_049568665.1). NCBI lineage: Archaea > Methanobacteriati > Methanobacteriota > Halobacteria > Halobacteriales > Haladaptataceae > Haladaptatus > Haladaptatus sp. SPP-AMP-3. The sequence continues at coordinate 25,374 of NZ_CP145898.1, forward strand.
CCCCGTCCTCTTCGCGTCGATTCTGACGGCGGCGGCGTCGTTCCAGCAGTTCCTCATCCCGTACGTGATGAACAAGGGCGGTCCGCTCCGCCAGAACGAACTGCTCATCGTGTACGGCTACCGCGAGGCGTTCCGCTTCGACAAGTACGGCAAGGGGGCCGCCATCATGACCGCGACACTCGTCGTCATCAGCGGCTTCATGTTCCTAAACGTCAAACGCGGCCGCCTCGCTGAGGGGGTGGACGAATGAGCGACGGCATCCTCGCCGGGTTCGCGGACGACGTTCGACACGTCCTCGGCGCGCCGGGTCGCACCCTCGAATCGGTTCGGTACACCGTCGTCGGTCTTCGAACCGGCGAGGTGTCGTCGCGTCTCGTCGCGGCGAAACTCCTCGCCACCGCGTTCGCGCTGCTGATGGTCGGAGCGTTGCTGTTTCCCATCTACTGGATTTTCCTCGCTTCGCTCTCGGGAAGCGGCGGGTCGCTCTACAGTTCGAGCGGCATCCATCTCCTCCCCAAGAAACCCTCGTTCGACGCGTACCTCTGGGTGCTCGGCGGGATGGAGATTCCGAGCTACACCGTCGCTATCCACATGTTCGGGACGGAAATCGCGCTGCACACGCCCGGCGTCTCGACCACGGTGAACTGCGCCCGATTCGACGGCTGTTCGGAGTTCCCGCTATTCCTCTGGAACAGCTTCACCGTCGCGGTGCCGACCGTCATCCTGACGATGGCCATCGTGATTCCGGCGGCCTACGCGCTCTCGCGCCGGAAATTCCTCTTCCGGTCGAAGGTGCTCTACCTGTACGTCCTGTTCACCCAAATCGGCGGCGGGCTCGGCGTGGCGGCGCTCATCGCGCTCTACGCCACGTTCGTCCAATTCGGCCTCGACAACAGCAAACTGGCGCTGGCGGCTTACTACGCGGCGACGGCCGTCCCGTTCAACACGTGGCTGTTGAAGACCTACATGGACAACATCCCGACCTCGTACGAGGAGGCGGCGATGATGGACGGCGCTCCCTCGTGGCGCATCGTCTGGGAGATAATCATCCCGCTGTCGAAGGCGGGGCTGGCGACGGTGCTCGTCTTCAGCTTTCTCACCGGCTGGACGGAGTTCATCGTCGCGCAACTCCTGCTCAGCACGAGCAAGTACACCCTTCCCGTTGGCCTGTACAGCCTCGTCGGGCAGTACTCGACGCCGTGGGCGCGGTTCTCGGCCTTCGCGCTGACGTTCGCCACGCCCATCGTGCTCGTGTACCTGTTCGCCCAGCGCTACATCGAGAGCGGGCTCTCGTTCGGCGGCATGGAAGGCTGACCGGACGGGAGCAGTCGCCAACGATTTGTGAAGGAATTCGAAGGAGACGAATTCCTTCCGATTACTCGGGTTTCGCATCTTCGGTATTCGTGTCGTCTTCGCCGCGGATTTCTCTCCATTGTACGAGAAAGAACGTGAACACGCCCCACACGCCGAAAAAGAACATCGACGTGCCGAGTGCTTTCGGACCTGTCACTCCAACCGCAATGGTTCCGAGGAACGAGGCGCACACGAACAACAGAAAGACGAGAAGGTCCAATCGTGTTCGAAGCTCGCTATCCATGAGTTCAGATATCTTTTTTCAAAATTCAATCTTTCGTTACCTATTTTAATGTCTCGCTGCCGAACTCCCCGACCGCTCGAACCGGCGCGCCGTCCGCGTCTTCCACCGACAGCGGGAACGCCGAAAGTCGAAACCGTCGGGGAAGGTCGTCGAGGTTCGTCAGATTCTCCACGATGAGGTGGTCCGTGCCGAGGAGTTCGTGGTGGGCGGGCACGCCGTCGGGTTCGTCGTCTCTCGCGTTCTCGGTTGGCGTGGGGTCCACGTTGAGGGCGTCGATGGCGACGTGGTAGTCGCGGTCGGCGCACCACGCCGCCGCGTCGGCCGTGAGATACGGGTGGTCGAAGTAGGCGTCCGTTCCCCAGTGGTCGTCCCATCCGGTGTGGAAGACGAGCAACTCGTCGTCCGTCGGGTCGGGCAGGTCGGCCCGTTCGATGGGTTCGCGTGGCGCTTTGTCGCGGACGTCGATGCGGAGGGCGTCGAAGGCGAACGTCTCGACGGGAAACGAATCGAGGGTTCGACCGTCGGGTTCGGTGTGACTCGGCGCATCGACGTGCGTCCCGCTGTGGGTTCCGAGCTCGAGTTTGGTGACGCGGTAGCCGTCCGCGTCGTGCGTCGCGTGCGGGGTTCGTCCGACCGTCGGGTCGCCGGGGTACACCGTTGTCGCGGGGGTCAAGGGATGGGTACAATCGCGGAACATCCTCACCCGGTTTTCGCGTCGTCGCGGTAAAGTCCCGCCGCTCGAGTTTTCACTCAAATCCCCGTATAACTACCACTCACTCCTTCGATTACGGATTCCGTGTTTCGATAGAAATATACCGCGAGGATAGACAGTTATAGCAACGCGCACATGAGTGATTCAAATCTGACAAGAATTCCGACCGGAACGTCGGGTCTCGACGAGATTCTACGCGGGGGGGTTATCGCGGAACGAAGCTATCTCCTTCGTGGCGACCCGGGGACGGGGAAGACGATTCTCGGGATGAAGTATCTCACCGCCGGTGTCGAGTCGGACGAGACGGTGCTGTTCGTCAATCTTGAGGAGTCAGAAGACGACATCCGCGACAACGCTTCGACGCTGGATATCGACCTTTCGGACGTTCACTTTCTCGATTTGAGCCCGGATTCGGACGTGTTCGTGGACGAGCAATCCTACGACATCTTCACGCCCAGCGAGGTCGAACAGGAACCGCTCACGCAGGCGATAACCGAGCGCGTCGAATCCATCGACCCCGACCGGGTGTTCATCGACCCGCTCACTCGCCTTCGCCATCTCACGTCCGACGAGTACCAGTTCCGAAAGCAGGTCATCGCATTCATGCACTACCTGAAAGAACAGGGTGCGACGGTCCTGTTCACGTCCCAACACAGCGACGAGTCGTCCGACGACGACCTGCAGTACATGACCGACGGCACTATCGAACTCGAACACTCCGCGTACGGTCGCACCATCCGCGTGCCGAAGTTCCGCGGGTCGTCGGTCAACGAGGGCGACCACGCCATGCGCATTACGGACGGAGGTATCGCGGTGTTCCCGGAACTGAACCCCGCAAATCACTCCGGGAAGTTCGAACTGGAATCCATCTCCTCCGGCGTCCCGGAAGTGGACCAACTCCTCCACGGCGGCTTCGAGCGCGGCACCATCACCATCCTCAGCGGACCGACCGGCGTCGGGAAGACGACCGTCGGAACGCAGTTCATGAAGGAGGCCGCCGGGCGAGGAGAACGCTCCGTCATGTACATGTTCGAGGAGATGCTGGAGACGTTCCGCGAACGGAGCGAGAACATCAACATCCCGGTTCGGCAGATGGAAGAACAGGGATCGCTCTCCGTCGAGGAGATGAAACCCCTCGACTGCTCGGCGACCGAGTTCGCTCACCGTGTTCGAACGGACGTCGAGGAGAACGACACCAGCATCGTCATGATAGACGGTATCGACGGCTACAAACTGTCGCTCCGGGACGACGACGAGCACGTGCTGGTCCGCAAACTCCACACCCTCTCTCGCTATCTGAAGAACATGGGGATCACCGTCATTCTGGTGGACGAAATCGACACCGTAACCGGCGAATTTCAGGCGACGGAGGCGGGAATCAGCTATCTCGCCGACAATATCGTTTTCCTCCGACATCTCGAAGTCTCCGGCGAGATGCGCAAGGCCATCGGCGTGCTGAAAAAACGGACCAGCGACTTCGAACGGATGCTCCGCGAGTTCCAGATCACGGAACACGGTCTCAAAGTCGGCGAACCGCTGACCGAACTCAGCGGCGTTCTCTCCGGCTCTCCCGAGTTGGCACGGGAACGTTCGGAGTCGGCCGATGAGTGAGGCGGCCCTCATCCTCGCGCTGGGAAAACGGGAGCGAAACCTCGAACTCCTCGCCGACCTCCTCAAAAACGGCGGCTACGACGTCGAAATCGCGACCAGCATGGACGAGTTCGACGCCCTGCTCGAACAGCGTGACGACGTTGCTCTCGCCGTTCTCGACGTGGACGGCTTCACGGAGGACATCTGGAAGCGCTGTGAACAACTCAACGACCGCGATATTCCCATGCTCGTCCTCGCGGCACAGATTCCGCCCGCGATGCGCCAAAAGGCGGTCAGCCGGGGTGCACAGACCATCCTCGAAAAGCCGGTCGATAAGGCGGACTTGCAGGCGACGATACGCGGTTTGATGGAATACATCCGCATGAACCGCTAACCTGAACGGGGCTTTCGAGATACCGCCGAGTTTCGAAGATTTCTGTTTTGCCTTCTCTTGCGTCGAGCCTACTTTGCTCCCGTCTCCCGGAGCTGGGTTTTGGCGGCCGTCGAAGGAGAGTAGATGACGATGCGTACGCGTCCCACCGGGAACCATGGGGCAGCATGGGACCACTGGGCGGCGAGGGCCGAAGCGGGTCGTCGGGGGAGACGACCGTGGGGGATGGCTGCCGGGGGAACCGAACAGCCGGGGCGGCGAGGGCCGAAGCGGGTCGTCAGGGGAGACGACCGTGGAGGGTGGGTGTGGTGGGGCGCTACGTCGTCATCGATTAGTTCTTCTGGGGATAGATAATTCAGTTCTACCATGTGACTGTCGATAGTATTGCAACTCACCATACTATCGATACTCACGACTCTGTTTCAACTCACTATCCGATTCTAACTCATAACACTACCTCGCAGTCGTTCGGTTTCCGTCGTTACAGTTTATGTCGGAACGCACGCAGCACGTCGTGGCCGGTTTCGGTCAGCGTCACCTGCTTTTGTCGTCCGACCTTTCTAACTTCGATGTAGCTGTCGCGTTCCAGCGGGTCGACGATGTTCGCGTTCAGCAGGGCGAACTTCGCCTTGTCGTTCGCCGGGTTGCTGTCTGCGATGAACGACAGCTCCTCGTCCTCGGCGTAGCTGATGAGGTCCTTCTTCTTCGGGGTGTACACGTCCGTGTTCGCCTCTTCGAGGTAGTGCATGACGGACACTTGGTCGTGCGTCGGCGATTCGATGGGATAGGTCGGCAGTACCTCCTCGCCGACGTACCCGTAACTCTGGCGTTCGTTTCGGTCCGCGTACGCGTAGCCTTCGGGGTGGACGTAGTACGCCGTCGCATCGGTCGCCATGCAGGCGATGGCCGCGCCGACTGCCGAGAGCTTCGACCCGCTCGCGACGTTCACCCGAACGATGTCGTCCTCGTGTTCGGAGACGAGCGTCGTGACGATTCCCAGAACGTCGTAGATGTCCATCAGGTCGACCGTCCGCGACCGAACCTCGATACCTTCCGCGTCGAGTTCCTCCTTCAACGCGCCGTGATACTCGGGATTTCCCGGACTATCGTGTTCGAGGAGATAGAGGATGTCTACCCCGTGTTGCTTCACGGGACCCAAGATTCGGTCGTACTCGAATCCGAGCGGAGCGATATGTACCTCGTCGATGGACTGCATAGCGGATTCGTTCGCGCGTTACCCGTTAAAACCGCTAGATTTTCCCGCTGTCGTACGGGTCAACGGTCGGTGGTGGTTCCCCGGACACGCCCCCTCTTCTGTCTATTAACTTCAATAACTATTAAGTGCTTTATTCTCGAATATAATATCGCATGAAAATAAATTCGCTATCGGAGCGCGTCAAATCGAACCCCCGATTGCTCGGTGTCCTGTTCGCTGCGACCCTCATCTTGCTCCAAGTACAGTGTGTCGCCGCGAACTTCGCGGATATCAGCCCCGGTCCCTGAGCGACGTCGCTTACAGGTCCGACGTCGATAGCTCGTCGCTCCAGTGGAGCCTGCCGTTCGCTTCGACCGGCATCACTTCCGCGTCGAGCGCGGCATCGAGTTCGTCAGCCGATAACTCGAACGCCCGAACCGTTCCCGACCCGATGTATCTCTGTTCGTCGAACATCGGCGAGAGAACCGTTCCGAGACCGTATGTTTGCGTCGGATACGCGACGGGCGTGACGACGTAGCCGTCCTCGTTCGGTTCCACGTCCAAGCGAATCGGCTGTCCGCTTTCGCTCTGACACAGAGTCAACGCCCCGTCGCCGACGACGAGATAGCGATGCTTGTCTACCAGTTGTGTTCGTGCGATTTCGAGCGCCACCCGAAGCGGGAATCCCGCATTGAGCAACCGGGCGAGCGCCTTCCCGACCCGCGTCGCGGCGGAGTTGAGCACGGGGGACATCGTGACGACGCCGCCCTGACTTCCCTTTTCTATCAGCGCGGCCCCCTGTTCGTACGAGCGACAGGCGTTTAGCAGGAACGCGTTCGCCTCGACGCTCGACAGCGATTCGGCATCGAGATGCCCGTCCGGACACCGAAAGCCGTCCGAATCCACGTGGCCGATGAAGTGGACGAAATCCGACGGCAGGGAGAGCAGTTCGGCCAACTCGTCGCCGGTTAGCTGGTGGTGTACCGATACGTTCGATTCGACGAAATCTCGGACGCCGTATCGCTCCGCTACGTCCTTTTCGTCCTCCATCGTCTCGTCGTTACAGACGACGTGAACGGTTAGCGTCGAGTCGTCCGGGTCGGGTCTGTCGAGGCGTCGGTACAGCGATTCGAGCGTGAGTTTGTTCACTCCCAAGGGATAGCCGTTCCCTATCCACGCGTGTTCCGCCGTCGGTACGGACGCCACCTGAAAGAAGTCGTCGTCGTCCCACCGCCAGTCGCTCGCGCTTCTTGCAAAGTCGTCGAACGCCTTCGGGGGTTCGGTGACGCTCCTCTCCGTCGGATTCGACGGGGTTCGACAGAACGAAAGGTCGTACGCAACGAACGGAAGCGCTTCGACGTTCGCCTTCGTCGGCACGATATCCGTCGTCAGGTTCCAGTCCATCGCTACCGATTCGACCCGTTCGAACGGCAGCGAAAGCGCCTTCTCCACCCGTTCGGCGAGCGGTGCGTCGTACAACGACTCGAAATCGACGTCCATCCTCGACTCAACCCGTTTTCGCTCGTACAGTTCGACGTCGTAGAACCCCTCCGTCCTGGCGAGACAGTCGAAGAAAAACGTCCGTCGGAGTATCGAATTGACCGTCGCCTCGTAGCCGTCCGCTCCGTCGAGCGACTGCTCGAAATCCCCAGCGACGAGCCGCGGTTCGTCCCCCGCGACGATTTCGGCACCGAGATAGTACGCCAACGACGACGCGGCGTACACCCGCGTTCGCTCCGGCGGCAGGACGAGCGTCACGTCCGTTTCCGGCGGCTCGATTTCGGCCGGAACCGAGAACGTCTCCCCGCGTTCGATGAGCGGCGGATGTCCGCGCAAGGTGGGAAACGACCGCTCGGGCGAGAGCGTCTTCAGTGCGGACCCGAACAGCGAGACGGCCCGCATCACGTCGCGTACGTCGTCCGTGACGGTTATCGTCCCCGCCGGGTGCTCGTGAAGCGAGCGTGCGCCGACGCGGACGCGCGTCGTTCCCTCACAGTGAACCGTTACCGCGGTTTCCCCCCGTTCGAGTCGAAATCCGCCTTCGAACGCGAGGTAGAGCTTCATCGACGTGCTGTTGAGTTCGAGGAGGTAGTCGCCCGTCGGGAACTCGTTGCCGTCTATCCTCGTGCTATCGGCGACGAGCTCGCCGGATTGCGTCCAGACGAGCGGCGAGACGAGCTTCGGAATCTCGACGCTCGCGGTTTCGAATCCGACGGCGGCGTCGACGGGAAAATAAAATCGGCCCGTCCTCGTCTGTACCGGGGTTATCGGCTCGGGAACGTACAGCTCGAACCGGGTGTTCTCGATCGGGTCGCTGATTTCGAGCCCGGTCCGTCGGGTGAGCGTTTCGAACTCCATTCGAACGGTGACGGGTTACAAGCGCACCCATATAGTCGTTTTATCGAACGCCGGGACGTGCCACCGTTGCTCGGGCGGTTGTCCGGGCACCTGCCTGAGTTCGATACGGGCGTCGAACAACGGCGAAAGCTCGTCGACGAGCGGGTCATCGTCCGGCTTGGGTAGGTGGTAATGGGCCATCCCGTGATGGTCGGCGACGATTTCGGCCGTCCCTTCGGCGAACTCTTGTATCGAATCCCGGTCGTCTCGAACGCCCAAATCGACGCCGATGCGGAGTTCGGCCGGGTCGAGTCCGTCGAACTCGTCGTCGTAGAAGTCGGCCGCGGCACCGATTTCCCGTCGAATCCCGTCCAAACCGTCGGTTTCTCTCATCGACACGTCGCTCAACGCGCTCGGCCTGGCCGAGCGCTTTTCCCCCGCTCGCTCGACGATCCAGAGACGGTCGTCGGCCACCGAGAGCGAGTCGGGAATCCGACTGGTCGTATCGAGGAGCGCGAGAACGCGGTAACGCCGGTCGCCCTCCCCGAACAGGGTTTGGGTCGCCCGTGCGGTGACGGTATCGGGCACGTCCCCGGTGATAAGCAGGTTGCTTCCCCGTCTTTTTAGCTCGCGGAGATAGCGCACGAACTGGCGCGGGGAGTCGGCAAATCGTGGCCAGCCGGAATTCATGTTATATCAAACTCATACAACTAACGAAATAAATGTTTCGTCACTCCGTGTCGGTCGCGAGCAGTAGGGTGAACGAAACGACCGCGACCAACAGCAGCGCGAGCGCGATGTAGCCCCGCCACGAACTCGTCGGGAGCGACACCGGACCGACGAACGAAAGGGTTCCGACCGCGAGGCCGACGCCGAGGCCTGCAACGAGCAGTCCGCCGGTTGCGTGGGCGATTTCGCCGCGCCTGGTTTCCGCGGTTCGGCCGATTTGCAAGCCGACTTCCGCCGCGTGGTCGCCGACGTCCCTGACGACGAGGGCGGCACCGACCGCACAGAAGACCACGACCGGCGACGCGCCCAATCCCGCGGCGACGAGCGCCCCGAGGAAGAGTGTCGCGCCGCCGAACGCGAATCCGCTCGCCGAATCGAGCGCGACCCACGGGCGGACGGTCAGGACCGCCATCACCTGCGCCATCACGAGCGACAACAGCACGCCGGTGACGCTACCCGTGATGACCGTCGCCGGGCCGAGTTGCTCGACCAACTGCCACGGTTCCGCGGCCGCGAACCGCGACCCTATCGCGGGGACCAGCATCGACACCACGGCGACGACGCCAGCCAACGCGACCGCGGCGATTCCGCCGGTCGCGAACGCGAGCGTTTGCGGCGGTTCGTCACCCATCCACGCGATGATGACATGTTGTGCACCTCTCGCGGCGAGGACCACCAGTTCGAACAGGATGACCACGCCCACGACGCTCTGGAGGATTCCCGAACCGACGGTGAACCGAACGACGTCGCCTAACACCGACAGCGCCGTGAGCAGGCTCTCGAACCACCGCGGTCCCCAACCGGAGAACGCGACGACGACCTGCAGCGCGAGGAATATCCAGTACGGCGTCGGCACGGTTTCGAGTCGGAAGCCGAACGGTTCGAGAATCCGGTGGCGGAGGGTCGCCGTCGTCGGAAGCCAGTCGTCCAGTATCGGGACGACCCAGTGGAGCAACTCGACGGCCACCAGACACCCCATCTGGAGGGCGATGAGCATGGCGAGCGCACTCGACGTGGCGCTTCCGACGAGTATCGCGCTCCCGACCCGCCCGAGCGTTCGGAAGACCGTTGCGTGGATGCTCGCCGCGAGGAGCGTTCCGACGACGAGCACCGCGAGGGACCGACGGAGCATGAGATACACCGGATAGCTGACCCCCGACGAGAGGGAGACGGTCGCGTTGAGCGCGACGGCAGTCACGCCGAGTCCGAGCAGGAGCGAGAACAGCGGCGGCGTCCCGAGTCCGAGGGACACGGTGAGCGCTATCGCTCCGCCGACGATGCCGAGGCTCCCGGCCGCTCGCCGTTCGTTCGCTGCCGACTGCATTCCCATCGCACCGAGCGCGATGCTGACCGCGCCGACGACGCCCGCCGCGACGCTGCCGAGGGTGCCGGTCCCCCATCCGAGCAGGAGCGCGGTACAGGCCGCGATGACGCTCGCCAACGCGCCGCCGAAGCGCGTCGAACTGTGGTCGACGTCCGCGTTCACGCCGACCACCTCGCGCTCTTTTCGACCGCCGTCGCAAGCGGTTCGTCCGGCGACCAGTCGATGGCCCTGATGTTCCCTCGTCGAATCTCGTTCAGTCGCTCCGTCCGGGCGATTTCGGACACCGCACCGCCCGGCGTTTCGGTCCCCGTCATGTCCGGGGTGACGACCGTCACCGCGTGTCCGTACGCGTCGAAGCGCTTCGCCACGTCCACGGCAGTATCGTCGGCCAGCGGAGAGAGGAATATCACCTGCGTCTCCGAGGACAGCCGTTTTCGAAGCCGTTTGAACCGCCGCTCCATCGTTCGCTCGTTGCGCGACGACCCGAACAGTCCGCTGGCACTCGACAGCTCTTTCGGCGTCTCGACCTCTTCAAGTGTCGCACGGACGCGGGCGACCTGTTCCCGCCCACCGCCCGGCGGGAGGAACAGTTGCTGTGGCCCGTACAGCGCGACGCCGACGCGGTCGTTCTGCCGGACGAGCGCGTTCGCGATTCGCTCCGCGGCGTACACCGAGAGGTCGATGGCGTCGGGTTCGCCGGACCGCCGAGCGATGCTGGCGGCCGAGCGGGCGTCCACGAGGAGTAACACCGCCGCCGCTCGACTCTCGCGGAAGTTCACCGTCGTCAGTTCCTTCGTCCGGGCGAACCGCTTCCAGTCGATTCGGCTCATCGGGTCCGACGGCCGGTACTCCCGCGTCGAGTGGAACTCGATGCCCTCGCCGCTCGCGTCCGTCTCGATGTGCCCCGGCGTCGGGGTGGTCAACTGCGACAGCGGCACGTCCTCGACGAATGTATCACAGGTTATGGTGGCCGGAAGGGTTCGCTTCTCGCGGACTTCCCGCGTCCCGCTCATGGATTTCGCGACGAGCGTCGTCGGGCCGAACTCGTGGGTCCCGCGCTGGCTTCGAACCGCGTAGGAAAACGACACGGTTTCGCCCGGTCCCAAACTCGCCCCGTGGCGCGGCGACCCGTCCACCACGGCGAGTCGTTCCGGCACGCCGTCCACGATACGAAGGTCCGCAATCGCGTCGTCGCCGTCGTTTTCCACCGTGAGCGTGACCGTCACGTCCTCGCTCGGCCGCGGCGACCGCTCTTCTACCTCGCGGTCGAGTTCGACCGACAGCTCCGGCGCCCCCGACGTGAACTGATAGGCCGCGTAGACGAACCCGACGACGGACGAGAGAAACATCACGGTGTTCCCGGTGACGACGCCCGCCGCACCGGCGAGCAGGGCCACCGTCATCCCGGCGTTCAGTTCGGGACCGCTGCTCATTTCGATTCACCGCCGTTCCGTTCTCGCAGTTCGGACACCGCCCGTTCCGCGCGGCGGTCGAACGTCTGCCCGCGCGCCCAGTCGGTGATACGCGTTCGAAGCGGGATGTCGGCGCTCGATGCGCCGAAGAAGGCCGCCGCCCGCGGGTCGTCTGTCCACGACCCGTCTTCGAGTCGGTCCCTGGCGTCGGTTTTCGTGTATCCGTCGCCAGCGAGCGTCTCGACCGCGGCGCGTCTGACGTGTCGCCGCGTCGTCGCCCGCCGACTGCGCCGCTCTCTGGACTCCAGACCGAGGTTGCCGGACAGGCCGAGGCCGTCGTCCACGTCCGACCCGCTCGTCCGGTGTTCGTCGTGGTGCGCCCGTTCGGGGTCGGTTCGCGGCTGCCAGACTTCGTCCCGTTCGTCCGTCACGCCGTCGCCGAGCGACCAGATGGCGAGCAGTCCGCCCGCACCCGCGAGGAGGAGCACCGTCGTCGGGTCCGCGAGCCACCCGACCAACGGTTTGACGGTCGATTCCGGAACGGCCCACGGCGCGAAGACGACGACGAAAGCGAGCAGCAGCGAGGTGACGCCGACCGTCAGCAGGAGGCGTTCGCGGCTCCGGCGGTTCCTGAACGTCCCTCCGACGTACCCGGCGACGCGTCCGACGGCGCGCCCGACGAGACGCATCATTCGCCACCCTCCCTGAATCGGTCGATTTTGTCGAGCGCCGCACGGGCGAGTTTCGTGCGGTTCGCCGTCGGCGGCAAGCTCCCGTATCGAACCTCGCGGAAGGTGTCGGTCAACTGACGCACCGCGTCGGCGGGGTAGCCCCGCTGAATCGCTTCGCGTGCGTACTCTCCCGGCGTCGTCGTTCGCCGACGCCTGACCGGGAGGTGCTCGGTCATGGATTCCCACGCCTCTTCGATGCTCGGCGGGCCGCGTTCTTCGGGTTCCGCCGGTGCGGTCCCCCCGTTCGTCGCGGTTCGACCCGTCGATTCCCCGTCGGAACGGCCGGATAGGGTGGGTCGGGAGACCGCCTCGGGAATCGAGAACAGGCCGCTACCGACGCTGCCGATGGCGAAGAGCGTCCCGCTGAAGCCGCGTCCCATGACGGCTATCGTCCTCCCGAGCGCCGAACCGAGTCCGACGGTGCTCGCGGCGAGGCCGCGTCCGACTTCGCCGAGCAGGTCGATGGCGTCGTCCGCGAGTCGCGGAATCGACGCGGAAAATCCGACGACGAGGCCCATCGTTCTGGCGGGTATCTTCCCGACGAGTTCGCCGACGGAAATCCCGCGAACCGTGAGCGGTATCGCGCCGTCGCCGTCCAGCGCGAGGGTTCCCCTCCGGAACCCGACGGCGAGGAATGCGCCCCCGACGAGGACGAGGATTCCGACCGTCTTCCCGAGTATCTGCAGGAGCGGGGTCCCGTTATTCGCCGATTGCGACGCGCTCGCCGCCGTCGTTGTCGTGGCCGTTTCCGAGTCGGCCGACCCGTCGCTCGACTCGCTGTTCGTCGTCGTTTGCGCCGTCGTCGTTGCGACCGTTCCCGGGTCGGACGGGTTTCCGGCGCTGACGGTCGAGCGACTGCCAGTGCTCGGCGCACCCGGAGTATCGGCGCGGTTGCCGCCTCCCGGACCGGCGGGGTACGACCCGAATCCGGTAGCGGGGAACAGCGACGCACCGAAGACGACCGCGAGGACACAGAGGGCGATGAGGGCGGCGCGGAGGCGATTGCGTTCCACAGGTGTTGGGTTTCTTTCCCATCAGGCAAATATCTTGCTTCCCAACTGGACACGTCTTTGAACCAACATTCATGTGGTGCGACCACGACGAGTTACGTACGACATGTCACGAGACCCCGCCCTGACTCGGCGAATCATCGCCACCCTCGCGTGCGTGCTGTTCGCAGACTTCCTCCTCGTGGGTTGTGTCGCGTTCCTCCTCCGCCCGTGGCTCGCGCCCGTCGCAACCGCCCTCCCATCCGGGCTGGGATGGCTGGCGCTCGTCGTCCCAGCGACCGCGGCCGTCGCGTGGGCGCAACTGCGATACACCCGTCGCGAAGCCCTCTCGTCGGTCGATGCCACCGTCGTCACCGACGAGGAGTACCCCGACCTGCTCGCCCGCGTTCGACGGCTTGCGACCGGCGCGGACGTCGCGGTTCCGACCGTCGCCGTCGCCGAGACGGACGTGCCCAACGCCTTCACCGTCGGGACGCCCCGACGCGCGACGCTCGTCGTTTCGACCGGCTTGCTCTCCGCGCTCTCCGCCGACGAACTCGACGCGGTGCTCGCCCACGAACTCGCACACGTCAAGAACCGCGACGCGATGGTGATGACCTTGGCGACTTTCCTCCCCGCACTGGCGGGCGACTACTCCCTGCTGGAGGACCTCGGTCTGTCTCGGTCGGCCCGGCGGACCGTTTGGCTCGCCGCCATCGGCCTCCTCTACGTTCCCAGCGCGGCCGTCATCGACGCGCCGCTATTCGGTCTCCGCTACACCGTCACCTACGTCCTGCTCGTCGCGTTCGTCCTGCTGTTCGGCGGGGCCGCCCTCGGTCTGCTGGCGATGCCGGTCGTCTCGCTCGCCGGTCGCCTTTCCCACGACCGGGAGTTCATCGCCGACCGGGCGGGCGCGACGCTTTCTGGCAGTCCGTCGTCGATGGCCGGTGCGCTCAGGACGCTCGGCGAGGACGCACCGGCCGCGCCCGACCGGGACGCCCGCGCCGTGGACGGCGTGAAACAGCTCTGTTTCCTCCCCGGCGGGTTCGGCGACGAGGGCGGCGCGCTCGAATCGCTCCCGATTTCGGTCCAAACCCATCCGCCCGTGGACGACCGCCTCGATGCGCTTCGTTCGCTCACGGCCGACTCCGACCGCTGACCGATTTGGCCACTGACCGCTCTGGCGGTTATCGTCCCGAAAAAGACGACGCGACCGGTCGCCACGTCGTTTCGTCCGCCGATTCGTTCCGTGCTTCTACTTCTCCTCGGCCGTTTCGATATGTTCGATGGCCGAATTCATCGCGTTTCGTTCAGCGATTCGATTCGTTGCCGGACCGACGTGAAGACGCCCGCCCACTTCAGTTCGAACAGCCCCCACGTCAGGAGCGACAGGGTGCCGACGAGGACGGCGAACAGTTCGGGAACACCGATCCAGACCGGCGTGATGTACATCAGGCCGTTGAGGTACTTGCCGGGAATGGCGTCCTTGACGCCGATCCAGAACTGATTGACGACCCCGTTCGACCTCGATTTGAGCGCCGCTTTCTGCGCGCTCGGGCCGCTCGCGCTCTCGTCGCCCGTTCCGAGCCGTTCGGCTTCGTACGGGAACGCTATCTGAACGTCCCAGACGATTTTCCCCTTCTCGTTCACCTCGAAGACGCGGTTGCCGTTCGAGTCGGTGATGAGGGTGTGACCGTTCGGCAGGCGGTCGGCGTCGCGGGGCCACTGCATCTTCGAATCCTGCCACGTCCACGTCCGCTCCCACGAGCCGTTCTCGCGCTGATACTCGACCACGCGGTTGTTCTCGGAGTCGGCGACGAGTTCCGCCGGGCCGCCGTTCGACTCGTTGATGAAGTCGGGGTTGTGCTGCTCGTAGAGGACGTCGTAGTCGTCTTCCTTCCCGAGCGTCCAGTTCTTCTCCAACCCGCTTCCACGGTCGAGGAACAGCACCCGGTCGTTGTTCCGGGCGCTGACCGCGATTCGACCGTCGTCGAGGGCTTGGACGTTGTTGATGTGCGTCCAGTCGTCAGGATACGGACCGCCGGTTTTGCTGGTCGATAACGCGTCGCTCGCGTTCCACGTCCACCCGACCGTCCCGCTCGTCGCGTTGACGATGAACACGCGGTCGAGGAAGATGTCCGCGACGACGAAGTGCGTCTCGTTCAGGCGGTCGACGTCGTGATACCGGGTGGCTTCCTTCCCCGGCGTGACCTCCGACCAGATGGGGGTGACGTCGCCGGTCGTCAGGTTGACGCGCTCGATACCGTTCCGCGTACAGGCACCGACCTCGCCGTGGACGTCCATGTACGTGTTCCACGTCTCCTGATCCACGTTACGCCGCGAGAGGTTCCAGTCCGTCGGACACTCCGCTTTCTTCAGGTGCTCCGCGTAGGAGTACTCGACCGTCGTCTTCGTTCCCTTCACTGGGTCGACGTCCCAGTATCGCGTGTGGGAGTCGTTGTAGTACAGAATCGACCCGTTCGGGTTGAACGCGACGAGTTCCGCCCGCGCTCGCGGGCCGCTCGCCTCGCGGCCGAGCCACGAGTTGGAGTCGGTTGCGATCACCGTTATGTTCTGACGGGGGGGGACCATTTGACCCGTTTCGGCCCTGATTTCGGACTGTGTTTTGCCGCGGAAATCCGCGGAACTTCCGGGGTTCGTGGCGTACGCGTTCACGACCGCGAGCCCGGATAGTATCACCAGTCCGGCAAAGAAGAGCCGAAGCATCCGCTTTGATACCATTACCCCCTTCTATTGCGTCCGAAAATATACCGGTTTTGACCGAGCGTGACAAACAACTTTTAATTTATCGTATGAAATGAATGGCGGCGGAACGTGAAAGAGACGTGTACGTACCGTTTTCACCCCGGATAACGACGCACGGCGGGTTTCGAGTTCCGTTTCGGCTCTCGTTCCGCAACCGAAAGACGCAGAAGGGGTGCGTTCGTATTCCTTACGGATGAGTAATTCAGGAACACAGCTCCGGTCGTTCGGCGTGGGTCTCCTCCTCTCGGTCGGGGCGTACGGCGTCGGCCAAGTCGTCGCCGCGGTCGCGGTCCTCGCCTTCATGGCCGTCGGTATCGATATTCTGAACCGACCAGCGCTCCTCCTCGCCGTCAGCGCCGTTATGCTCCAAGGCGTCACGTTCGGCGGTATCGCGCTCGGCTACCTCTCCTATCGAAATCTCGGACTCGACTTCATCCACATTCGCGTTCCGTCGCTTCGTGACGTCGGTACCGCAGTCGCCGGATTCGTCGCCCTTTTCGGACTCCTCCAGTTGATATCCCAAGTGACGCAGGCCCTCGGGGTTCAGTCCGCGCAGAACTCCATCGTCGATATGGCGAGCGGCAATCCCGACATCTACCTCCTGTTGATTCCCCTCTCGTTCCTGCTCATCGGCCCCGGCGAGGAACTCCTGTACCGCGGACTCATTCAGGGGATGCTCCGCAAGGTGTTCCATCCCGCCCGAGCCATCGTCCTGGCGAGCGCGATATTCGCGTCCATTCACTTCTTCTCGTTGTTGGGCGGGAACGTCGGTAAACTCGTCTACATCGCCACCGTGTTCACGCTGGCACTCGTTCTCGGTAGCCTGTACGAGTACACCGACAACCTCGCGGTTCCGATGCTCGTCCACGGCGCGTACAACGCGACGCTGTTCGGACTGCAGTACCTCATGGCGACGGGGCAACTCCCCTCCTAGCTCTGAATAATAACTGAGGTCTGGTTCTTTAATAATCTCTTCCTAACTGAACGCCGTTTTATAGCAGCTGGATTAATAACTCAGTAGTAACTACGTTCGACCATGAACGATACGGGTTCGGATTCGACGATTCCCCCCGACGCGGATTCGTGTGGCTGTGGCGACGCCGCCGACGACGGCTGTGACGTCGACTACGGTCATCACGACGACGGCCACGAATCGGCCGACGGGGATGTCGTCACCGACGGTGCTGGCGACTCCGATGTCGTCCGGTTGTCCGTCCCGGACATGGACTGTCCCTCCTGCGCCGGGAAGGTCGAAAGCAGCGTTCGAACACTGGACGGCATCGACGCCATCGACCCGCAAGTCACGACCGGGACGCTCACCGTCGAGTACGACGCGACGGCGACGGACGTCGCGGCCGTCGAAACCCGCGTCGAAAAGGCGGGCTACGCGGTCGAACGCGACGCCTCGGAGACGACGTTCTCCGTCCCCGACATGGACTGTGCCTCCTGTGCGGGCAAAATCGAGAACGCCCTCGACGGCGTTTCCGGCGTTCGAGCGTACGATACGCGACCCACGACGGGGAACGTCACCGTTTCCACGGACGAGTCCGCGTCCGTGGCGGACGTGACGGCGGCCATCGAAAACGCCGGGTACGACGTCGCCGGGACGAGCGCGGATTCGGACGACGCGTCGCTCGATACGGAGAGCGTCTGGACGAGCACGCGGGCCGTCAAGACGTGGACCAGCGGCGTTTTCGTCGCGCTCGGGTTGCTGTTCGAGTTCCTCCTCGCCGGGGCGAACGCCACCCTCGTCGGCGCTGGCGGTGCCGTCGCGCTCGGCGGCGTCGAAATCACGGTCGCGGACGCGGCGTTCCTGCTGGCCGTCCTCGTCGGCGGGCAGGCCATCGTCACGAACGGCTACTACTCCCTTCGAAATCGGAACCTCGATATCGACCTGCTGATGAGCACCGCCATCCTCGGCGCGCTCGCGGTGAGCATCGGGTTCGGCAAATCGCTCTACTTGGAGGCGGCGACGCTCGCCTTCCTGTTCAGCGTCGCGGAACTCCTCGAACGCTACTCGATGGACAAGGCCCGAAACTCCCTGCAGGAGTTGATGGACCTCTCGCCCGACGAGGCGACGGTCAAGCGGAACGGCGAGGAGGAGACGATACCCGTCGATGACGTGTCCGTCGGCGACGTGGTGCTCGTGCGCCCCGGCGAGAAAATCCCGATGGACGGGACGGTCGCCGACGGCGAGAGCGCGGTCAACCAAGCCCCCATCACGGGCGAGAGCGTCCCCGTGGACAAAACGGCGGGCGACGAGGTGTTCGCGGGGACCATCAACGAGGGCGGCTATCTCGAAATCGAAGTCACCTCCGAGGCGAGCGACAACACCCTCTCGCGCATCGTCGAGATGGTCGAGGACGCGCAGGGGAACAAGACCGAGCGCGAGCAGTTCGTGGAACGCTTCGCGGACTACTACACCCCGCTCGTGCTCGCCTTCGCGGTGCTCGTCGCGGCCGTCCCGCCCCTCGTCTTCGGCGCGCCGTGGGTGACGTGGTTCGTCTACGGCCTGACGCTCGTCGTCCTCTCGTGCCCCTGCGCGTTCGTCATCAGCACGCCCGTCACCGTCGTCTCGGGCATCACCAGCGCCGCGAAAAACGGCGTCCTCATCAAGGGCGGCAACCACCTCGAAGCGATGGGCGAGGTCGAAGCCGTCGCCTTCGACAAGACGGGGACGCTGACGAAGGGTGAGTTGACCGTCACCGACGTGGTTCCGCTCAACGGAAACTCCGAGGAGGACGTCCTCCGCTGTGCGCGCGGCCTCGAAGCGCGGAGCGAACACCCCATCGGCGAGGCCATCGTCGCGGAGGCCGACGGCGCGGGCGTCGCCGACCACGATATCGACGACTTCGAGAGCCTCACCGGCAAGGGCGTCCGCGCCGACCTCGGCGGCACGACCCACTACGCGGGCAAACCCGACCTGTTCGAGGACCTCGGATTCGACCTGAACCACGTTCACGCGACGGACGGGGGCGTCGAAGCGACGGCGACCCGCGACCTCTGCGAGCGAAACGACTGCCTCGACCTGCTCGAAGACGCGGTTCCGGCCCTCCAGCGCGAGGGGAAGACGGTCGTTCTGGTCGGGACGGAGGACGAACTCGAAGGCGCAATCGCCGTCGCGGACGAGGTACGAGCGGATGCGAAAGCCGCCGTCCAACGCCTCCGTGACCTCGGCATCGACCACCTCGTGATGCTCACGGGCGACAACGAGCGGACGGCGAAGGCCATCGCCGAACAGGTCGGCGTGGACGAGTTCCGCGCCGGGTTGCTTCCCGAGCAGAAGGTCGAAGCCATCGAAGAACTCCGCGACCGGTACGACGGACCGCGCGAGCAACGGCCCCGGTCGGGCCGAACTTCGTTCGGCGGCGTTGCGATGGTCGGCGACGGCATCAACGATGCCCCGGCGCTCGCCACCGCGACGGTCGGCGTCGCCATGGGTGCCGCCGGAACGGACACCGCGCTGGAGACGGCGGACATCGCGCTGATGGCCGACGACCTCTCGAAACTACCGTACCTCTACAATCTCGCACACGACGCCAACGGCGTCATCCGCCAGAACGTCTGGACAAGCCTCGCCGCGAAGGCCGCGCTCGCAATCGCGGTGCCGTTCGGTCTGGTCCCCATCTGGGCCGCCGTCCTCGTCGGCGACGCGGGCATGACGACGGCCATCACGGGTAACGCGATGCGACTGTCGCGGATTACGCCGCGGTCCCTTCGGGAGTAGTATTCCAGTTCGTCCCTTCCGGTTCGTTCCCATCCCTGTCACTTTTTTCCGTTAGATTCGATGCGTGTACCATAGTTGCTATCTTCGCCCCCGTCCTATCGGAAATCAACGGGGCGGACCGATTCGCCCGACGCCCGTCCCCGTTTCAAACTGACCAACTATGGACACTTCCACACCACGTGCCGAGACGACGGCCACCGACTCGAATCGCCAGTCGAGACGACACCTGTTCGTGATCGCCGGTGCCGGACTCATCCTCCTCACGGGGGTTATCCACCTCGCGTTGGTACCCGAACATCTGGAGGAAACGACCTACCTCGGCGTACTCTTCGCCGTGAACTTCGTCGCCGCGGCGGTCGCCGCCGTCGGAATCTATCGGAACCGCCGGTGGGGATGGTTGCTCGGCGTCGCCGTCGCGACCATCGCCATCGTACTGTACGTCGCCCGCGGCACCGTCGGCCTGCCCGCGACCGAAGCCGAGGAACTCCTCGAACCGATGGGCGTGCTGGCGAAAGCCGTCGAACTCCTGTTCTTGGGCGTCGCCACGGCGTGGCTCACTACCGACTGATTCCCCCTCACCCTCTCCTGCCTGACCTCGGTTTCGCTTCCCGGTTACGAGACCACCGGCTGCGATATTATCCACAGCGAGAGCACGGTGTAGCCGACCATCAGGACGACCAGCGGGAGGTGCCCCCGTCGCGCGGCGGACGCGGTTTCGAACCGCTCGACCGCGACGTAGTGGGCGGCGACCACCGCGATGACGTGTCCCAGCACGATGAGGAGGACTTGCGACCCCCAGAACGCCGGGAGAGAGAGCCATCCGAGCGGGTTCACGGCTTGAACGCCCGGCGCGACGGGTTGGAGCGCCACGGCGACGAGTTGCCCGAGGTTGCGGAACACGTAGGTGTAGTTGTGGGCCACCTCGTAGGCCGCCGCGATGGGGAGCACCGTCGGCGCGAAGGCCCGTGCGGCACCGCGCCACCCCGGCAGGCGCGGCGCGCCATCGTCGGCGGACACCCGCCCGCCGTCCGTTTCCGCGTCGGTGGTCCGCGCCGTACGCGTCCCCTGCTCGCCCTCGCCGAGGCGTTCGACGAGCCAACTGGCGAGCGCGAACGAGACGACGAACACGACGAGACCGACGGCGTACAGCAGGACGCTCGTCTCGGGTCCCGTCCCGAGCAGGTCGCGCGCGTCGAACAGCACGTCTTGGTACGTCCGCGTGTTGGTGAACCCGTCGAAGCTCACGGTGTAGACGGCGGTGACGACGAATGCGACCAGCGAAAAGTCCCGGACCGGCGCGACGCTTCCCCGCCACGGCGCTCGGAGCGAGATTTCGGTCCCGCCCTCGTCCGTCCGCTCGATAGTTATCGACGCGACCCGTCCAAAGAGGCGGTAGAGGACGGCGAGCGGGTCGGCGCGGCGGAACCACTCGACCCCGTACAGAACGCTTCCGAGCACCATCAGGATGGCGTACACAGCGAGGACGCCCGTCGTCAACCGCGGGCTGTTCGGAATGTAGGTCAGGTTCTCGAAGATTCCCAGGAGGAGGACGAACCCCACGAACGCGGGCCAACTGGCGAGCCATTTCGGATAGGATTCGGCGACGGCCACCCGATCGCCTTCGAGCCACGTGAGTCCGTCGTAGAAGGTTCGCCACGGCGAGAGGACGGCCCACACCGTCCCGAGGAGAATCGAGAGGAGGGCGACCCCGCGGAACCAGACCGGCCACGTGAACACGATCGCGAAGTTCTCTACCGGCACCTGTCGTCCGACGACGCCGAGACCCAGCGCGGCGACGAATCCGGCGAAGAAGACGAGTCGAACCCCGACCCGAATCGGGGTCGAAATCGACGCCGGGACGGTGAGAACGCGGGTCCGACGCGTTCCCTCCGCGGGCGTCCGCTCGGTGAACGCGAGCCACCCCGCCGTCAGCGCGACGGTCGCACCCGCACCGAGAAACAGCAACGAAAGCGGAAGCGGCGAGGCGAACTTCTCGCTCGGGACTTGGTGTGCGCTCGCCACCCCCGACACCAGTCCCACCGCGAGAAGGGCTGTGAGTGTGATTCGGAACCGTCGCCCGATTCCGCGACACCCCCCGAGTCCACCGTTCATTGTGCGCCCGTAGTAGCCGAACGGGAAAAGCAACTGCGGTTCTTCGCCGCGCGGTTCTCGCCGAACCGCGCTCGGCGCGGCTTTGCGACCCAGAATGTATTTGCGGCCGTGCCGGTTACCCACAGTCATGTCTTCGTCATCGTTCGACGCGACGGCGCTCTCGTCGCTTCCCGCCTTCGCCGCGCTCGAAACCGCGCCCGTCCTCGTGGGACGCAAGGACGGTGCGAGCATCCAGATGAGCGACCTCTACTTCGAAAACCAGCTCTCCGTGCTCCGAAACCTCGACAGCGCGTCCTTCACGGACCGAATCGCGGCGCTCGAAGAATCCTACGAAATCGTTCAGAACGCCTCGATACACCTGAACTCGCTGTCCGTCGGGACGCTCGAACACGCGGCGAACAACGTCCACGAAACGTACCGGTCGATGCCAGAAACGAAGCGGCTTCGGTCGTCGTTTCCCGGCGACTGCCTCACCGTGCCCGAGTTCGTCCGAACCGGCGGGGACGGCATCGACTTCGGCCTCCGGGCGTACTTCTTCCGCCAGGGCGACGCGCCGGACGCCGAGGAGATAATCCGCCGAAACGTCGTCGGCGTCGTGGAGGACACCGAACGCGAGTTCGAACGCTATCAGGGCGGCCTCCACGGCTACCCCGAGTGCTGTATCGACGCGTTCATGGACCGTTCCCCGGAGGCACCAGCGCCGGAAGTGCGGTCCGTCGAGGCGCTTTCGTGCATCCGTGAGGACCGAATCGGTGCCCGAGGTGCCTCGATTACGGACATCCTCCCCGACTTCTTCGAGGACCCGCACGCCTACGCCTTCTTCTCACGCAAGTTCTTCCCCGAACCCGGCTGTGCGACGGCCGAAGACCGCGGCAGAGACGTCTTCGACGGATTGACGACGGCGTTCCCGGAGACGATGGTTCGGGATAGCTTCCGGTTGAACTACGCGCTCTGTTACACGCTGGCTCACAGCCTCACTCCAGAGGGCGGCAAACTCCCCCGCGTCGGTTCGTTGGGCACCGAACACGTCTACGCCTATCTCCCGCTGAAAAACGCGCTGTCGGTGCCGCGATACCGGTCGGCGTAGCGTCTCCCGGTCGATTCGCTACTTCTCTCACTACTTCGTTCGTTACTTCTCGCTGTAATCCATCGCGACGACTCGTCCGTCGCCGTAGACGGCCAGTATCTCTTGGCTCCCGTCACCGTCGATGTCGGCCAACTTGACGTGGGTCCAGATGGGCACGTTGCGCTCGTAGCTCGCGAGGACGGCTCCGTTGTCCGGGTCGATAACCGACACGCTACCGGTTTCGGTGACCGCGACCAGTTCTTTATCTCCGTCTCCGTTCAGGTCCCCGAGCATCGACGGCGGCATCGTCTGCACGTCCTCGGTGCTCAGCGTCGTCGTCCACTCGACGCTCCCGTCGCTCGCGTCGAGCGCCCTGAGCTTTCCGATGTCGGTGTCCCCTTTCTCCTGTAGCGTGGACGCGTACACCTCCACCTGTCCGTCGCCGTCACCGTCGCCGACGGCTTTCACGGCGGCCATCCGCCCGAACGACTTCGACCACTGTTTATCGCCCGTCTTCCCGTCGATGACCGTGACGTGACCGTCGAACGTTCCCGCGACGATTTCGACCGCGGGGTCGCCGTCGGTTTGGGCGGTCGTCATCCAGTTGACGCTCCCGGCGGTTCCCGTCTGCCACTTCACGCTCCCGTCCCGTTCGAACACGGTGACCTTTTTCTCCCCGACGGCGAGTTCCGGCGCACCGTCCCCGTCGAAATCCGCGACGGCCGGTGCGGCCACGACGGTGGCCGAGTTCTCGATGTGTTCCCGCCAGACGAGGCTTCCGTCCGCCGAGTAGACGAAGACGGTTCCGTTCAGGTCCGCGACGACGATTTCCTTGCCGGGGTCCGTCGTGAAGTCGGTCACGATGGGTTTGGTGTAGCCCCACCACGAGAGGTTCCCCGCGAACTCCTGTTTCCCCGCCGAGGTGAACCCGAGCACTTTGTCCTCGGTCGTCGCGACCAGTACGTCTTGGGTGCCGTCGCCGTCGTAGTCCGCGAAGATGGGGTCGCCGTAGCCGTGGATGTTACAGGTCTCCGTCGGCATCTCCTCCTGCCACCCTTTCGTCCCGTTCGCGTCCATCTCCACGAGCGAGCACGTGCCGTCGTTCTGCTCGACGTTGACCGAGACGACGATCCGCTTCGACCCGTTAATCTCGGCGACCGCCGGAACGTGATGATTCCCGACCGTGTTCCGCGAAGTGTCGGAGACCCACTTTTCCGTCAGTTGCCCCCGCTGATTCGGCTGCATGACGGCGTACGCCCCGGCACCGACGAGGGAGAAGAGGAGGACCGCGACGACCGCCACCGTTCGGGTACGCATTGGATGGACCTACCGACGGAGAACGGAAAAACTGTCCGCATCGTTCGCCTCGCGTACTAGTTGGCGGGTTGATGAATCCCTCCGGGGATCAGTTTTCACCCGCGGTCACTCATCACCCGCGCTCACTCGGGGTCGCCGCTCACTCGTACCGTCGGGTGATATTCGTCGGGTCGCTCCGGTTTTCGTCCGCGAACTCGACCTCGTACACGTCGGGAGTCGTCAACTCGTCCCGCCAGAAATCGACGTCGAACCGCTCGTCGTACGCGTTCAGGACGAGCGTGAGGATATTTCCGTGCGTGCCGACGACCACAGACTCGTCTGCATGGCGGTTCACGGTCCGTTCGACCGCCGCGAGGCCGCGGGTCTGCGCCTCGTCGTTCGACTTGCCGTCGGGAAACGAGAACGTCCAGTCCGACTAGACCCGCTCGATGGCGCTCTCGAACGTCTCGCCGATCGTTTCGACGGGACCGCCGGTCAACCGCCGTTCGCGGAACCCCGCCTCCTCGGCGATTGCGAGCCCCCGTTGGTCGGCTATCGGGCGGACCGTCTGCCGGGCGCGGGCGAACGGACTCGAAACCACGGCGTCGATGTCCTCCTCACCGAGCAGCGCCGCGACGCGCTCCGCATCTCGACGTCCACGCTCGGAAAGCGGGCGTTCCGCCTCGCGATTCGGGACCCACGGCGAGTGAGCGTGACGGACGAAGTAGATCGTCGTCATGCGCTCACCTCGTCCGGTTCCGGGATGATGCTCCCGACTTCGACCCACTGACTTCCACTGCTACCACTGACACCCGGTTTCATACACTGATATTCACTAAAATCTACTAATAATAACTGAAATTAACTGATACCTATCGACCCAGCGACACTTCCACCGACGTCGCCAGCGGATTTTATATCCGTCCTCGTCCACGTTTTCATCGAATGCGAGATTTTCACACTCACTCGAATTACTCCGACGGGACGTTTCTCTCCCGGATGGTCCGCGCCGCCGAGGAGGCGGGCCTCGACGGAATCGGGGTCACCGACCACTGCACCGTCTCCTCGCGCGAATACACGAAGGACATCCGCGCGGCGAGGGGATTCAATCTGGACGTCACCTACGAACGCCGTCGGCGCGCCATCGAATCGTTGCGCGAGGACGCCGACGTCGAGATTTACGATGCCGTCGAGATGGACTACGACCCCCGCGACGAGGCCGCGATACGCGACTTCTTCGAGCGCGCCGACTTCGATTACACCATCGGCAGCGTCCACGACATCGCCGAGATGAACGTGCAGGTCCCCTCGAACTTCGAGGACACGTCCGACGACGAGTTGGACGGTATCGTGGACCGCTATTTCGAAACCCTCTCCGCCCTCGTCGAGTCCGAGTTGTTCGACATCGCCGCCCATCCCGACCTGATAGAGCGAACCCCCGGACTCCGCGGCCGCGCGACGGACGACCACTATCGACGGCTCGCCCGGACGTTCGCGTCGTCTCGAACCGTCCCCGAAATCAACGCCGGTCGCGCCCTGACCGACGCGGGTATCGTCCATCCCGACGAGCAATTTTTCTCGATTCTTCGGGAGTGCGACGTTCCGTTCACGGTCGGCTCCGACTCACACTCCCCCGACCAGCTTCGTCGCCGCCGGGATTTCTTCGACGACCACCTCGAAACGCTCGACATCGAGCCGATATCGCCGCCGGGCTTTCAGGACTGACCCCCTGTGTCCTCGCCGCCGTCGGTCGCTTCGCCGCCGCGCCTCGCGTCGTCGCTCCCTTCGTCCGTCTCCCGCACCGTCGTCGGTCCGATGTCGAGGGGGGTGGTCGGCTCCTCGCCGCGAAGCTGCGGAACGGCGACTTGGAAGAACTGGACGACGATGACCATCAGGAGCGGTCCCAGGAAGACGCCGTACCAGCCGAACAGTATCGGCCCGAGCAGGTACGCGAACATGACGAGCGAGAGGTGAAACAGCTTCCCCGAGAGGTACGGTCGGATGTACGTCCGAACCACGTTGTCGAACGCGAGCGTCATGAACAGGAAGAACACGAACGGGTACCAGAGGGCGTTCGGGTCGCGTTGAATCGCCCCCAGCGCGAGGAACGCCGCGATGGCGAGGTAGACGACGGACCGGCCCACTAGCGGAACGAGCGTGAAGATGCCCGTGATGACCGCGAGGAGTATCGTCGCCGGGATGAGCAGGTTTTCGGGCGCGAACAGGTTGAAGAGGTTGTAGATGACCGCGGTCAGAATCATGATGACGAAGATGGTCAGCGTGTAGCCGAAGTAGATGGAGTTCAGACCCGCATCGACCGCTTCGAGGTAGTCCGTGAACACCCGGTCGTCCCCGAGCAGTTGCTCTTTCCCCCACCGAGCGAGGCGTTCGTCCTCCACGAGGAGGAAAAAGCCCAGCAACAGCGAGAGAAACAGCATGAAGATACTCGACGCGATGCCCCCGACGAAGGCTTGCGCGGCGGCGAGCGCCGACTGCACCGACGGCTTCTGGAGCGTCGCGGTCGCCGTGTCGAGCAACTGGTTCGGGTCGTTGGGTATCGTGGTCGTTGGCAACCCGCCGAGGAGTCGCGCCGCCACGTCCGTATTTGCGAAGGCGGCCAACTGCCCGATGGCGATGGAGAAGAAGACGCCCAAGAAGAGCACCACGGGGACGACGATGAGCACCAACGACAACGCCGCCGAGAGGTTCCCCCCTTTGATTCGCCGACCGAGATACCGGTTTATCGGCCGCGCGACGTAGTAGACGAACAGACCGAACACGACCCACGGGAGGAACGCGTACGCCACGGCGGCGACGATGCCGAACACTATCAGGCCGAGGACCCACCACTTCATCCCCGGCCGTACGATACGAACTCGCATCGCTTCCGAATCCCCCACACTCCCTGCCATACTGTAACATACATCTCGGACGATGTTAGCTCTGCCGTCGGTGCGGTCGCGGCCTCTTCTCGTGGAATGCGCCACCACAACTGCTATCATGTTAGGTGACCTACGTATCCTGAAGCACACGACTCGGATATCACACGCGGTCGTGGTTCAGAAGGAGCGACATGACTGGATCGAAGATACACGGTGAGCGGGGGAACGGATGTCGACGTAAGCGCCCGGTATCGATACGGTATCTCTATTTTAACGGGGAGGTTGGGCCGTGAGCCTCCTCCAAGTGCTCCCGCTGGCGTTCGTCATGATCGCTGGCCCCCAATTTCTCAGTGCGATTTTCCTCGCCACGAGCGAGAACTGGCGGCGGAACTCCGCCGCGTTCGTCTTCGGTGCGTCGCTCTCTATCACTCTCCTCGTCTCGCTCACGTACTTCCTCGGCATCGGAGCGAACCGCCAACGGGGTTCGAATACCGCGCTCTCGGCCATCGTTCTCGTCCTCCTGCTCGCCGCAATGGTGCACACCTACCTGACGCGGGAGGAGTCGGAACCTCCGAAATGGATGGGGAAGTTGACGTCCGCGAGCCCGCGATTTTCGTTCCGACTCGGTTTCCTGTTGCTCGGCTTCTTTCCGACCGACATCTTCACCTCGGTCGCCGTCGGGTCCTATCTCGCCTCGAACGGCCTCCCGCTGACGGACTCGTTCGGGTTCATCGCCGTCACCCTGGTTATTTTGGCGCTTCCCTCGCTCGTCCTGCTCGCATTCGGCGAACGGGCCGAAGCCTTCCTACCGAAGGCTCGGGAGTGGATGAACGATAACTCGTGGGTCGTCAGCGAGGTCGTCATCCTGCTCTTCGTCGGTATGAGTCTCAACAACCTCCTCGGGTAGCCGGTTTTGTGGACCGAGCTCGAAAACGGACGTTGCTCCGTTCTTCCGATAGAAACAGCTATGCCGACTGTCGACAATCGGACGTGTTGACTATGGGGACTATCACCACCGGGAGAACGCTCGACGGGAACGGTCGGCCCGTTCCCGGAACCGGTATCGAAATCGAGGCCGACGGGCCGATAGCCGAGAAACTCCGCGAACGAACGTCGCCGCTCGTTTCGAATCCGGTGACGGGCGAATGGGTCACGAGTCTGGTCGAAGCCGAGGAAACCGGCGGCGAGTACGCCGTCGGGTTGGGAATCTTTTCGCCCGGAAACGACGGTCCGCCGAGACACTTCCACGTCGACTACGAGGAGGCGTTCGAAGTCCTCCACGGAGAGTTCGTCATCGAACAAGATGGTGAGGAACACCGCCTCTCGACGGGCGAAGAACACGTCGTTCCGGCCGACGCCGTCCACACATTCCGTAACGTCGGGGATGCCGTCGGTGCGACCATCACCACCGCACGGCCCGCATCCCAGACGTACGATGTCATCACGACGCTGTTCGGTCTCGCCCACGAGGGGAGGCTGAACGACGCCGGACGACCCGGATTCCTGCAGGGGATGGCGTTGACCGCCGGACTCTCGGACGACACCGTGTTTACGTCGCCACCCCCGACGATTACGCAACCGCTGGCGACACTCCTCGCGCCACTGGCGAACGCACGCGGGTACCGGGCCAGTTATCCGGAATATCTGGACGAATCGTTCTGGGCCCGACACGTCGAACAGCCCGATTTCTAATCCAGCCGTGCGAGCGGTTCGCTTCTCTCTCGGTGATATTCCCTTTCAGACGGGGAGGACCCTTCGTCTCCGCGGCGACTTTCTCGTATAGGACTTGCGTCGTCAGTAGGGTTGTTCGGTCTCTCTCCTATTCTATATCGCACTATGGGATTTATAAATTCGAATTCGGTAGTGTCACCTCGTTTTCTCCGCCGAATTTCCGGCTTTCTATTGTCCACCTTTAACTTCTCATTAGGGCCATAAGCGGAAGTGTACACACCCCGGGACCCCCACATCGATCTGTGCGCAGTTGGTGATGCAAATCTCTCGGTGACGAAGTTCCAATTCGAAAGGCCACTGCTTGATGACAATCTCTACTAGCCATCGTGAATAACCTCCTACCATGACTGGTTCCGAGAACGGTGAGGAAACACTCCATGTGTCGATTGATCTCTGGTATCCCGACTGCTGGGAGATTGAGGTTACGAAGCAAGTTCCGGTTGGGTTTCTTGGATACGGAATATATTCGACTGGGGATGATGTTGCGACACTCTTTACGATCTACGCAGATGATCAGGAGACAATTGCAGAGGGCATCGAAGCTACGAACGCATCAGAACATGTCCACTCAGTATCCGAGATGGCCCCTGGCTTCCAGCGAACAACCGTGCCGAAACCAGGGAACGTAGTGCGGGAACTCCTCGTTAATCACGACGGACGCAAGCAGATCAGCCAACCCCTGACGTCTCGAGGGTTCGTCTGTACTGGTCCGATCGATATCCGGGACGGACGAGAATATTGGTCACTTGCGACAAACCGTGACCGGGAGACGGTTCAGACGAGATTTGAACAAGTCCGTGAAGAGATGAATGCGGAGATCAACATTCGTAGCATGGAACAAAGAAGTCGTCAGCCCGCGACAAATGCGCTTCCTCTGGATCACCTCACGAAACGCCAGCTCGAAGTACTGCAACTCGCCCGCAAAAAGGGATACTACGAACACCCGAAAGAAACATCGGCCCGCGAGCTAGCGGAGGAACTGAACATTTCTACGTCTACCCTGCACGAACATCTCCATAAAGTTGAAGCGAAGTTGTTGGGACAAAACGGACTCACACGGCTCTCGTAGGGGCTATTCTTCGAGGTTCGGATTAACTTCAGATGGAAGTATGGCTCTCGGTCGCAATCGCAGAAGACCTGCTATGTCCGGCTCCCGGTTTAATGGTTCGCCAGTACCGTACCCATCTATGGAATTCGAACTAACAGAGACCCAACGGTCGCTTCGAGACGATGTTCGGGAGTTTGCAGAAACCGAAATTCGACCCGAAGTGAAACGGTTAGATCAACAAGGCGAGTATCCCAGCCAAATCCTCGACAAACTCGGTAATCGTCGGCTCGCGGGATTGACGCTATCTGAGGAATACAACGGACGCGGAGAAGGTCTCGTCGAACTTGCGCTGATGATCGAAGAACTTTCAGCTGCATGTATGTCTGTAGCCAGTGCTCTCGGACTGCACATCGGCGTCGCAGCAGTCATCGAGCGCTTCGGCTCCGAGGAGCAACGTGACGCATTCCTCCCTGAGATGGCGACGTTTGAGACCGTCGGTGTGCTCGGGCAGAGTGAACCCAACGCTGGCAGCAATAAATTAGAGATGGAAACAACGGCCGAACAGCAGGGGAACGAATGGGTACTCAATGGCCACAAACAATGGGTGACGAATTTCTATGACGCGGATTACGTCCTCACATACGCAAAGACCGGCCCCGATGAGGCCGCACCATACAACATTAGCGCATTTCTCGTGCCAACCGAAGAGTTCGACCGAGAGAAGGATTGGGACACATTAGGCGCAAACAGCGTTAAATCGCCGCGCGTTTCACTTTCAGATGTCCATGTTCCTGCTGATCGCCTCGTTGGCGAGCAAGGAGAGGGATACACCGAACGTGGTGAAATTCACACTGGTGTGAACGTCCCTGCACGTGGTGTTGGTATCGCCCGTGCTGCGCTCGAAGACACAGTTTCGTACACGAGTTCAAGAGAGCAATACAGCCAGCATATCAGCGACTTCCAGGGCGTGCGATGGGAGATCGGCGAGATGGCAGAGCGTGTCGACACAGCTCGATTGCTCACACTTCGAGCAGCTGACCGCGCTGATCGGGGCCACGATGTAACCCGCGAGTTTGCTATGGCGAAGATCAACGCAACGCAGGCCGCAGTCGACAATGCGAACAGAGCGGTTCAACTCCACGGGGGTCTCGGATACACAACCGAATATCACGTTGAGCGCTACCTTCGTGATGCGAAACTCCTGACGATAGCTGGCGGTCCAAATGAGGGTCACAAAGACACGCTTGCAAAAGCAGTGATCGAGCGGGACGGAGAGTGATTCCGTATGCCGTTAGTTACAATTTCAGTGCTGGCAGGCAAGTCCGACGAGTATCGAAATACAGTTGCTGACGCGGTCAACACGGCTGTGCTCGATACGCTTGACTTCCCACCAGGTGACCGCTATCAACTCATTCGAGAACTCCCTTCACAGGACCTCGAGTTACAAGATCGAGACGGGGATCGAGCCGTGCTTGAGTTGACAATGCGTGCTGGCCAAGCTCGCGAAGATAAACAGGCGTTTTACGCTCGTGTGACGGAATTATTAGAACAGGATCTGGGGATCGCCCCAGAAAATGTGATGATCGTCATCACTGAGAATAGTGAAGAGGACTGGTCGTTCCGGGATGGTGTGGCCCAGTTTATAGCTGATAGCTAATCCGATTGAGAGCAAAATGTACGCTCTCTAATCAGCATATAGCCGAATTTTCCGGTTAATTTGATAAGCGGAAGTGGAGTAACTCCGGTACCCCCACATCAAACTAAGCGCAGTCCGTGGTGCAGATCTCACGATGAAAAATCACCAACGGGATGTTTTATAAACGGATATTGACTGCCAATGCTGACCGCCAAATTACTATTCGATACGTCAAAGAATTATTTGACTCACCACGAAGCTTATGTTGTTCTCAAAACATAATGAACTATGAATCGCCGTACTTTCCTCGGGTCAATTGGTATCCTCGGAGCCTCCGGGATTGCTGGTTACAGTTTCCTACGTCGCCGATTCTCGAGCTATCCCTACCTGCCGGACAATGCCACGAGTCTCTCGTACACTGTCCACCGTCGGGTAGACAACGGAATCCTGTTGAAGGGCGACTTCAGCGCCGGACTCGCGCTCGTCACAGATGCTGCTGGCCTCGGTCAGTTCCGAACCGACTGGCAAACGGCTGAGGACAAGGCATTCTTCAAAGAGACCGACTTCTCGACTTCGTTCCTTCTCGGCCCCCAAATTATCACGTCGGGGGATTCGACGGGCATCGACATCGTCGATGTCGTACAAACTCCCGACGGGGCAGTTCACTCGTACAGCTACGTGGAAAATCCCTCAATGCAGGACGATGCGTTCCTGCGGGGGTTCGTCGTCCGCGTCGAGCGAACCGGGACGCCACCGACTCAGGCGCACCACACGCATCGAGGAGGGAATACCGACATCGATGTGACGGCGACACCCGCTGGACAAGCCGAAGAGTAAGACGATATATGCACGCTCTGAGTGGGTCGAACAGATCCCTCACCAGTTGGCCGGTGGTTGGTACCCGATACGCACTCTCTGCTCAGCAGAGCTTCGACAGACGATCACCAGCCAAGGATTTCAACAGAGCCACCAGAGACTAACGCCCATATGCTGACTGTTCTATGACAATTAAGCCCGGTTATACTTGATACACTAAATATCTAAACAAGATGGAACGCAAGACAGGGCCGACGTCGTGTGTGCAGACACACCGCGTATTGAGGGAATTACTTCCTGTGGGCAGTATAAGCGGCAGTGAGTACAGGTGGGTCGCTCCTCTCGGAGAGCGTATCCCGTGCGCTGGGATTCGAATGATTAGGTTCGCGTCAGACACGCGCCTGACTGACCTTCTTGTACGTGAACGCCGATGTGTCTGCTATGGAATTCGCAACTGTCGCATGCGTCGCCGAGTTCGCCGCGACAGAGGAGGGTGCGTCGGCGTGACCGAACGGACCGTCCAAATCGAGATTTTAGTCGCCGACTGCCCGGAGGATGCACCTGAAGTGGAGGCGAACTCCCGCGTGGACGTCGCCGTGAACGGGCAGATGTATCCCACCGCAAAACTCGACGACGGCCGGTACGTCGCATGGTGGTTCGAGGCAACGGCACCGGCCCCCGACGACAGCATTACCACGGAGTGGGTCGCCGCCCCAACCCGGTACCTCGCGGCCGCAACGCTGAGTGAACTCTGGGAGGACCCCGCCGCGTTCGACTCTCTCATGAGTGCAAACTGTTAGAAACGGTCTCAAAGACGGTCGATGGCTGACGATCTGGTCGGTCGGGAGGAACTCAGCGACCCCGGGCGATAGCTTCTCCTACGCGATTCCTGTCGACGCTTCGGTGGATGGATTCGAGAACCTCTCTGAGGAACCACCGTCCGACCAGGACACTCACACAGACGTTGAACACGATAACCGGAAGCAGTTCCGACGTGATGAACGCGACGAACAGCCCGGTCAGTAGCACTCTGAGGCTCATCCCGAGCGCGAGCGCAACCGCCGCCGCGGTGAGTATGGTCCTCGTCCAGCCGTACGCCCGTCGCATATCTCCGCGCTTGAAGTGAACCGGCGAACGAGCGACGAACGTCTCTTTTATCCCTCCAACCCCGACTCTCCGGGCAATCGTCGCCGAAACAGTCGTTCGGCCGTAACACTGCGCTAACGATTCTCCCCCCCGACGAGCACGCCGCACCATCAGGAGTTCGTTCAACCGCCTCGATATTCAAACCGCGTCAGTCTCACGTCTGACAGCGCGTTGGTTCCCGACACCGACTGTCCCAAGTCACCCAGCTCCTCCGGTCGCTCTCGTCTCGACCCCTGCCGGAACTTCCACTTCTGTCCGTACGGTTCGTCTCGTCCCCTGAATTCCGAGTGAACTCCCACTGATTCGTCATTTCCTCTCCCAACGTCCTGTCAGATATTTGCTTCACCATCTCTTTGCGCGCGTACACGAAACAACACTATATAATTCGGCATCGAGAGGTTGCCGGACAGTAATGAGTTATTGTAGCGTGGGACGTGTCTGGACTTCACAATGCGCTCTCGATTCGACGTACTTAAATTCTACCGGGCATTTCGATAGAATGCGAACGACGCCTCGTGGTTTGCCCCGCGAGGTGGCCGCCCGAATCCGGCGCATTTACATATGCGATTCCGGGCTCGGGCGAACGAAAACCCAATCCAATGCCCTTAAGTGTATGGGGGCACTCGGATGTGATGTACACGGTGTCCCGCGGTTTGGGACGAACGGAACACACCCAATCCGGTGACCTTAAGTACTACAGGGCACTCGGATTGAATACGAAGCGCCCCCGGCCCACAATCGGCCGAGGGCGGGCGAAATCCGACGCCCTTATATGATAGGGTCGTCAGGATACAAACGCGAAGAAAGACACACAGACGCGATCTGTGAGGCGTTCAACTCGTCTCACAATCTCGGACAAACGAGGTTCGAAGGGTTTAATACCCTTCCTCGCCTCTACTCAAGTCCGAAGGAAATGAGGATTCCACCCCTGCGGTCAGCCGTATACGATGGAATCTGATGTTAGCCCTGGCAGTTCGGTGACACCCGTCCAGTTACTTGGTTCGGGGTCGTCGAACTGACGGACCAACGTATATGCGACACTATACATGCATTAGCATGTCTCCGCCAGACCCACCGAGCATTATGCTCGGCAACCATTCCGGTTGATCCTGCCGGAGGCCATTGCTATTGGAGTTCGATTTAGCCATGCTAGTTGCACGAGTTTAGACTCGTGGCGGAAAGCTCAGTAACACGTGGTCAAACTACCCTATAGACCAGGATAACCTCGGGAAACTGAGGCTAATCCTGGATAACGCTCCCCTGCTGGAATTGCAGGGAGCCGGAAATGCTCCGGCGCTATAGGATGTGACTGCGGCCGATTAGGTAGACGGTGGGGTAACGGCCCACCGTGCCGATAATCGGTACGGGTTGTGAGAGCAAGAGCCCGGAGATGGATTCTGAGACAAGAATCCAGGCCCTACGGGGCGCAGCAGGCGCGAAAACTTTACACTGCACGACAGTGCGATAAGGGAACTCCAAGTGCGAGGGCATAACGTCCTCGCTTTTGTGTATCGTAAGGTGGTACACGAATAAGGGCTGGGCAAGACCGGTGCCAGCCGCCGCGGTAATACCGGCAGCCCGAGTGATGGCCAATTTTATTGGGCCTAAAGCGTCCGTAGCCGGCCAGACAGGTCCGTCGGGAAATCTGCTCGCTCAACGAGCAGGCGTCCGACGGAAACCCGCTGGCTTGGGACCAGAAGACTCGAGGGGTACGTCTGGGGTAGGAGTGAAATCCTGTAATCCTAGACGGACCGCCGATGGCGAAAGCACCTCGAGAGGATGGATCCGACGGTGAGGGACGAAAGCTAGGGTCACGAACCGGATTAGATACCCGGGTAGTCCTAGCTGTAAACGATGCTCGCTAGGTGTGGCACAGGCTACGAGCCTGTGCTGTGCCGTAGGGAAGCCGAGAAGCGAGCCGCCTGGGAAGTACGTCCGCAAGGATGAAACTTAAAGGAATTGGCGGGGGAGCACTACAACCGGAGGAGCCTGCGGTTTAATTGGACTCAACGCCGGACATCTCACCAGCATCGACAATAGCTGTGACAGTCAGTGTGATGAGCTTACTAGAGCTTTTGAGAGGAGGTGCATGGCCGCCGT
Source organism: Haladaptatus sp. SPP-AMP-3 (assembly GCF_049568665.1). Taxonomy (NCBI): domain Archaea; kingdom Methanobacteriati; phylum Methanobacteriota; class Halobacteria; order Halobacteriales; family Haladaptataceae; genus Haladaptatus; species Haladaptatus sp. SPP-AMP-3. The sequence continues at coordinate 60,707 of NZ_CP145898.1, forward strand.
CAGCTCGTACCGTGAGGCGTCCTGTTAAGTCAGGCAACGAGCGAGACCCGCACTCCTAATTGCCAGCAGCACCCTTGTGGTGGCTGGGTACATTAGGAGGACTGCCGCTGCCAAAGCGGAGGAAGGAACGGGCAACGGTAGGTCAGCATGCCCCGAATGTGCTGGGCTACACGCGGGCTACAATGGTCGAGACAATGGGTTGCAACCCCGAAAGGGGGCGCTAATCTCCGAAACTCGATCGTAGTTCGGATTGAGGACTGAAACTCGTCCTCATGAAGCTGGATTCGGTAGTAATCGCGCTTCAGCAGAGCGCGGTGAATACGTCCCTGCTCCTTGCACACACCGCCCGTCAAAGCACCCGAGTGAGGTCCGGATGAGGCCATCAGGCGATGGTCGAATCTGGGCTTCGCAAGGGGGCTTAAGTCGTAACAAGGTAGCCGTAGGGGAATCTGCGGCTGGATCACCTCCTAACGAACGAGATCAGGCCGACGTGCCTGACTCACTTTGGGATTATCCTCGACGACCTCGACCACGTATCTGGTCGGGCACCTTTGAACTGCCAGGGTTAACATAGCCCTCGCCTCGTGGCGAGGCGGGCCCATAGCTCAGTGGTAGAGTGCCTCCTTTGCAAGGAGGATGCCCAGGGTTCGAATCCCTGTGGGTCCATAGCGTGGGACGGTTCGAATCGTGCCCCTTAAGTAGTGGGCGACGAAACGAACTACTCCCAACAAACCGATGCACCAACCCGTGAAAACGCGGTTGGGAAGGGTTCGATACACGCACTCGGCGACCACCGTGTCGTGTAATGACAACCGTATGTACGTGCAATCCAGACGTCCACTGGACTCACACATCGTGAGTTAACAGTGAAACCAAGTTATTCCAACGTGGCTACTGTGCCACCTGGTGAATGGCTCGGCTCGAGCGCCGACGACGGACGTGCCAAGCTGCGAAAAGCTGTAGGAAGCCGCACGGAGGCCAAGAACTACAGATCTCCGAATGGGAATCCCCCCGCAATTGCCTCGCGCAATGGGGAACGCCGAGAACTGAAACATCTCAGTATCGGCAGGAACAAAAAGCAAACGCGATGTCGCTAGTAACGGCGAGTGAACACGACAAAGTCCAAACCGAAGCCCTCACGGGCAATGTGGTGTACGGACTGACACTCATCGCCGGAACCGTCTCATGAAGTCTCCTGGAACGGAGCATGAAACAGGGTGACAATCCCGTAATGAGAATCAGTACGGCGTGCGTCAGCTCCCGAGTAGCAGGGGTCGGAAATCCCTTGTGAATGTCGCGGGCAACGACCGCGAAGACTCAATACGACTCGAGACCGATAGCGAACAAGTAGTGTGAACGAACGCTGAAAAGCACCCCGAAAAGGGAGGTGCAATAGGGCCTGAACTCAGGTGGCGATGGAGCGACAGGGCATACAAGGCCCACCGAAAAACGACCCGGGCGCAAGCCCGCAGTAGGAATCGGTGGGAGCCGGTGTTCTGTCGTACGTTTTGAAAAACGAGCCAGGGAGTGTATCTAATTGGCGAGCCTAACTCGAGTATCGAGGCAGGCACAGGGAAACCAATACGGCCGCAGCGCTTTGCGTGAGGGCCACCGTCTTCAAGGGCGGGGAGTCAATTGGATACGACCCGAAACCGGATGATCTACGCATGAGCAAGACGAAGCGTGGCGAAAGCCACGTGGAGGTCTGTTAGAGTTGGTGTCCTACAATACCCTCTCGTGACTTATGTGTAGGGGTGAAAGGCCCATCGAATCCGGCAACAGCTGGTTCCAACCGAAACATGTCGAAGCATGACCTTCACTAAGGTAGTTCGTGGGGTAGAGCGACCGATTGGGAGAACCGCCTCCGAGAGGAGTCGGCCTCCCTGTCAAACTCCAAACCTACGGACGCCGTTGATGTGAGGAATCCGGTGCGCGGGGTAAGCCTGTGTACCGTGAGGGAGACAACCCAGAGCCGGGTTAAGGTCCCAAAGTATGAGCTAAGTGCGATTGAAGGTGGTCGCAAGCCCTAAACAGCCGGGAGGTGAGCTTAGAAGCAGCTACCCTCTAAGAACAGCGTAACAGCTTACCGGCCGAGGTTTGCGGCGCCGAAAATGATCGGGGCTCAAGTTCATCACCGAGACCTGGCAGCGCTCTTGACCGAGCGATCTAGTAGGTTGGCATTCTGAATGGGTGGAAGCACGGGCGAGAGTTCGTGTGGACCGTTCAGTATCGAAAATCCTGGCCATAGTAGCAGCGTTAGTCGGGTTAGACCCCCGACGACCTTATGAGTAAGGGTTCCTCAGCAATGCTGATCAGCTGAGGGTTAGCCGATCCTAAGTCCTACCGTAATTCGAATAGGACAATAGGGAAACTGGTTAATATTCCAGTGCTAACACCATTCAAAGTCGACGCTTCAGGAAACATCAAGCCGGGCTTTCGCCCGGTCGAACCGTCAAAATTCGTGGAAGCCGTAATGGCAGGAAGCGGATGAACGGCGGGATAGCGAAAGTTGGTGGTACCCGGAGCCCGTGAAAAGACGAGCGTGTTAATCGTACCGAGATCCGACACAGGTACTCTGGCGGCGAAAGCCAAGGTCTGTCGGGAGCAACCGACGTTAGGGAATTCGGCAAGTTAGTCCCGTAAGTTCGCGATAAGGGATGCCTGCTCTGTATAAGAGCAGGCCGCAGTGACTCGGACGCTCCAACTGTCTAGTAACAACATAGGTGACCGCAAATCCGCAAGGACTCGTACGGTCACTGAATCCTGCCCAGTGCGGGTATCTGAACACCTAGTACAATAGGACGAAGGACCCGTTAACGGCGGGGGTAACTATGACCCTCTTAAGGTAGCGTAGTACCTTGCCGCTTCAGTAGCGGCTTGCATGAATGGATCAATGAGAGCGTCACTGTCCCAACGTTGGGCCCGGTGAACTGTACATTCCAGTGCGGAGTCTGGAGACCCCCAAGGGGAAGCGAAGACCCTATAGAGCTTTACTGCAGGCTGTCGCTGGGACGTGGTCGCTACTGTGCAGACATAGGTAGGAGCCGCTACACAGGTATCCGCGCTAGCGGATCACCGAGGCATCAGTGAAATACTACCCGGTAGTGACTGCGACCCTCACTCCTGGCGGAGGACACCGGTAGCCAGGCAGTTTGACTGGGGCGGTACGCGCTCGAAAAGATATCGAGCGCGCCCCAAGATTTCCTCACTCGGGTCGGAGACCCGAGGAAGAGCGCAAGAGCAAAAGGAAGTCTGACAGTGTCCTACACAACGAGGGACGCTGACGCGAAAGCGTGGTCTAGCGAACCAATGAGGCTGCTTGTTGCGGCCCATTGATGACAGAAAAGCTACCTTAGGGATAACAGAGTCGTCACCGGCAAGAGCACATATCGACCCGGTGGCTTGCTACCTCGATGTCGGTTCCCTCCATCCTGCCCGTGCAGAAGCGGGCAAGGGTGAGGTTGTTCGCCTATTAAAGGAGGTCGTGAGCTGGGTTTAGACCGTCGTGAGACAGGTCGGCTGCTATCTATTGGGGGTGTTACGATACTTGACGAGAACGTTCGTATAGTACGAGAGGAACTACGAATGGGTGCCACTGGTGTACCGGTCGTTCGAAAGAGCGCGTGCCGGGCAGCTACGCACCACGGGGTAAGAGCTGAACGCATCTAAGCTCGAAACCCACTTGGAAAAGAAGTATCACCGAGACCACTCGTAGAAGACGAGTTCGATAGGCTCGGGGTGTACGCACCGAGGCAACGAGGTGTTCAGCCCGCGAGTACTAACAGGTCAACGCCACACAATCATACCGCATACTGGTTTCGCACACACTCTCGTGTGTGAGTCCAGGCGTATACTGGATTGCACGTACATTACGGTTCGTTCGAACCATCAACGATTGGTATCCCTGTCACGGTTCGATTCCGTGAGTTGACGTTAAGGCGGCCAGAGCGACAGGGCGACACCCGTACCCATCCCGAACACGGAAGTTAAGCCTGTCTGCGTTTCGGTCAGTACTGGAGTGCGCGAGCCTCTGGGAAATCCGATTTGCCGCCTCCCACTCATACTCTCATTCATTACCTCCGCACGGAGCCGCTGCTCTGTGCGGGGGTTTTGCTATTTCTATCCGACCAAAAGATTCGTCTCTCTGTAACCATTCTCGGTGACATGTCGTCGGTAATGATTCGTTACCATGCGTGACATGCATACTTTCGAAAAGTGGACACTGAGACGAAAATGACAATTTCGCGGTCCATTGGCCTTTAATAATCTGTCTCGAGAAGGGTAGAAGTAGGAATGGTCTCCATCGACTCTACGAATCGGAAAGCTCTCATCGTCGCTCCGTTGGTCCTGTTGGTTGTGGTTGCGCTCGCTATCAATTTCGTGGACCTTCCGTTGGGCGGAAACCATGAGTCTAACTCCACGCCCTCGAAATCGGTGAAGCATTGCCAGAAGATTTCGAAGCCGGGAAACTACGTTTTGGCGGACGATTTTGGCGGTGCGACTGGGCTGACGGGGAGTTGTCTCGTGATCAACGCGAGTCACGTGACGGTGAACGGCTCCGGTCACACGATTAAAGGACGGGGCGTTACGGATACGACGGGTGTTCTCGTCGATAACGCGAGCGGCGTCTCGGACGTGACGATCCATTCGGTCCGGGTGGTTCGTTGGAATCGTGCGATTCACGTCTCGAACGCGTCGTCGGTGACGGTTCGAAACGTGAGCGCGGTTCGAAGCACGGAGGGAATCACGGTTTGGAACAGTTCCAACGTGAGTATCGAACACTCTCGCTCGGCGCGGAACCTGTTCGGTATTCTCGTCGATAACCGGAGCGAGAATGTGGACTATTCGACGCTCCACTATTACGAAAATCAGTTGAACAGCACGCGGGGACGCGGACAGGTGTCGAGCTAAACGGGCTGTTCGTCGCCCGGTGCTCGTTTCTTCCGTTTTTTGATGCTGGCGGCCCAGTCTGGGTACTCCTTGCGTTCGGTTCCGTCGTATTCCGGGTCGCCGGACATGGATTTGATGGCGCGAGCATCGTCCAGACTCCACACCGCACCGTCTTCGTGGAAGAGGCCGTTGAGGACGCCGTTTCGTCGCATGTACAGCGAAAACGCGGGCTTGAGCATGAGCGACCAGAAGAAGTTTCCGATGCCGGACGTTCGGATGGTGGGTGCGAGGGAAGAGTAGTCGGGGACGGCGGCGTTGCCGTCGACATCGGCGAAAAAGGACTTACCGGGTCGAATCCGCTGCCACTCCGAGAGCCACACCGGTTTTCCGAGTTTTTCTTGGAGGTTGTTCGCCTGCCGGAGCACGCGGTTGTAGAGCGCGGGGTTTCGGGCGAAGTTGTAGTGGAATTGGAGGATGTCCATGCCCCAGTCGAGATACTGGGCGTTGTTCGCCAGACTGGTGGAACCGACGGAGAGAGGGATTTCGCCGCGATAGTGCGTCATCGTGTTCACTATCTGCTTGAAAAATCGGATGTCCTTGTGGTTCCATCCGGGCTCGTTCGTCAGCTCGATGGCGAGGAGACGCTCGTCGTCCCGATACTCCCGCATGACCGAGATGATGAAGTCGCGCGGTTTGTCCCACATGGATTTGGTTCCCATCGTACGGGTGGACGGGGAGAACGATTGGACGGCGGTTTTCACGTCGTCGTGGACGAGGTTTTCGAAGGTTGGTTCGAGTCCAACGCTGTCGAACAGGCCGAGGAGGACGCGCATGTCGTATTTGTCGGCGGTGTCCAACATGTGTTCGAGCGATTCCATGTGGTCTTCGGGTTCAACGAGCCAGTATTCGTAGCTCAGCCACGTTCGGATGGCGTTCAGGTTGAGGCTCGCCGCGTAGTTGAAGTCGCGTTCGATGATGTCCGGGTCGTACTCGTTCCACATCTGATAGCGGTTAAATGCGCGGGCGGGGAGGTAAATCGCGCCGCGGACGTCCACGGGGGCGTCGGTTTCCGGAGGGAGATTCAGCTCCCGTTGCCGCTCGGTTTGTGCGTTGTGCCCGACTTTTCGGACGCTACCGGCACCCGCAACGCTGGAGAAGCCGATGCTTGCACCGATACCGGAGAGGAACTGACGGCGACCAACTCGTCTGCTCATACCGTCCATCCGATTTCGAGAGATAACAATCTATTCCCTGACGATGGCACGCGAAAAATACTGATACATCGAAAATTTTACCGTTTAGGTGAGGTTTTCGGTGCTAACCGCTATCTTAGTCCCACTCCATTTTCCCGCCGTTTCTGTCTGTTTCGATAGCATCCGGGTCGCGCTCCGCCGCCGGGCCGTGACCGCCGCCGCCCGGCGTCAGCACGGTGATGGTCGTCCCGGCCGTCACGTCGCGGGTCATCTTTGCCGGAACGCTCTCGCCGTCGATTTCGTTGCGTCCGGTGGTGCCGTCCGCGCCGCCGGCGATCCCGCGAGGTGCGACTCGCCGCCGTTCGGTGAGGAGCGAGACGGTCGCGTCGGTTTCGACGGTGACGGAGCGAACGACGCCGAGGCCGCCACGAAACCGTCCGCGCCCGCCGCTGTTCTCGCGGAGGGCGTACTCCTCGACGAACAGCGGATACTCGGCTTCGAGCGATTCGACCGGCGTGTTCAGCGTGTTGGTCATCCCGACCTGCACGCCGTCCATCCCGTCCTTCGTCGGTCGCCCACCGAACCCGCCCGCGATGGTTTCGTAGTAGGTGAAGCCGTCGTCGCCGCCGTCACGGCTCCCGATGGTGAGGTTGTTCATGGTTCCCTGTCCGCCCGCTGGCACGCGGTTCGGGACCGCGTGGGCCAGCGCGGCGAACACGACGTCCGTGACTCGCTGACTGGTTTCGACGTTGCCGCCCACGACCGCCGCGGGCGGTCGTGGATTCAACAGCGACCCATCGGGGACAGAGACGGAAATCGGGTCGTAACAGCCGCCGTTCGGCGGTATCTCGGGGTCGGTTACGCACCGAATCACGAAGTAGACGGCGCTCTTTGCGACCGCGAGCGGCGCGTTGACGTTGCCCGCCACTTGCGGCGCGGTTCCCGCGAAGTCCACCGAAATACCCTCGTCGCGTACCGTCACAGCGACCTCGATGGGAATCTCGTCGTCGGTCACGCCGTCCCCCTCTAGCACGTCGCGGGCGCTGTAGGTTCCGTTCGGCAATTCGGAAAGTTCGGCGAGCAGACGGTCGCGCGAGTACGATATCACCGCGTCGAAGGCGGCGACGACGCGGCTTCGTCCGTGTTCGCTCACGAGGTCCCGGAGTCGGTCCTCCGCCCGCTCGTTCGCCGCGATTTGCGCGCGGATGTCCGCCCGGCGCTCGCCGGGATTTCGAACGTTGGCGAGGAGCAAGGCCATCACGTCCTCGTTCACCTCGCCGCCTTTCACGAGACGGACCGGCGGTAGTCGAATTCCTTCCTGATAGATTTCGCGCGCCCCGGCGGGCATGCTTCCTGGCGTCATTCCGCCCACGTCGGCGTGGTGAGCGCGGGAGACGGCGTAGCCGAGGACCTCCCCGTCGACCGTGACCGGCGACACCATGGTCACGTCCGGAAGGTGCGTCCCGCCTTCGAAGGGGTCGTTCAGGACGAACACGTCGCCGGGTTCCGGGTCATAGTCGAGCACGGTGGTCACGGCCTCCGGCATCGCGCCGAGGTGCACCGGGATGTGTTCGGCTTGCGCGACGAGGCGACCCTCGGCGTCGAAGAGGGCGGTCGAACAGTCGCGTCGCTCCTTGATGTTCGGCGAGTACGACGAGGTGATGAGCACCTGTCCCATCTCCTCGGCGACGCCCTCGAACTGGTTGCGCATGATTTCGAGCGTTACCGCGTCGATGTCCGTGTCCGAGTTCGAATCCTCGTGGCTCATTGTTCGTCCCTCCCGAGGACCAGCGTTCCGTCACCGTTCACTGTCCCGCTCCACCTCGGCGGAACCACGACCGTACTCTCGTTTTGTTCGAGGATGCACGGCCCGCTGACGGAATCCGATGCGCCGAGGCCGATTCGGTCGAACACGGGCGTCTCGTGGAACCCGTCGCCGAAGAACGCCTCGCGGCGTCCCTTCTCGGCTTTTCCCTCCGTCCGATACGCAACCGACGGCGACTCGCGGCCGAGGACCGCCGTCGCCCTGAGGTTCACGAGTTCGATGGGGTCGTCCATGACGTAGCCGTAGGCGCTCTCGTGGGCGTCTCGGAACCGCTCGGCGACGGTCTCGGCGTCGAACCCCTCGTCCACCGGAACCGTGAGTTCGAAGCTCTGTCCCACGAATCGAAGGTCGGCGGCCCGCTGTACCGTCGCCTCCTCCGGCCGTTCCACGTCCGACAGCACGCCGTCCGTGAGGTCGTCGTAGGCCGATTCCACATCCTCGAGCGACGCGCCCGCGAGCGGAGTCCTGAGGGTGCGGACCGAATCGTGTTTTTCGTCGGCGGCGAGCAGACCGTAGGCCGACAGCACGCCGCAGGCGTGCGGGACCACGAGTGTGTCCATATCGAGGCTCTCGGCGACGGCGGCGGCGTGCATCGGTCCCGCTCCGCCGAAGGCGACGAGTCCGAACCCGCGCGGGTCGTGGCCCCGTTCGACCGTGACGGCGCGAATCGCCCGCGCCATGTTCGCGTTTGCAACTCGGAAGACGCCCTGAGCGGCCGCGAGGGCGTCGTCCAAACCGGCTTCGTCCGCCAATCTGGAGAGCGCGTCGTGGGCCGCTTCCACGTCGAGTTCGAGTTCGCCGCCGAGCGCCGAACTCCCGCCGATGTAGCCGAGGACGACGTTCGCGTCCGTCACCGTCGGCTCCGTCCCGCCGCGTCCGTAGCAGGCCGGACCGGGGTTCGCACCGGCCGAGCGCGGCCCGACGCGGAGGGCGTTTCCGGCGTCCACCCACGCTATCGACCCGCCGCCCGCGCCGACGGTGTTCACGTCCACCATCGGCGTCTTGATGGGTCGCCCGTTGATTTCGGCGTCCGTCGTCCGCTCGACTTCGCCGTCCCGGACGAGGCTCACGTCGCTCGACGTGCCGCCCATGTCGAAGGTGACGAGGCCGTCCACGTCGCCCCCTCCCGCGGTTTCGGCCGCGCCGACGACGCCCGCCGCCGGGCCGGACATCGTGGTCGTGACCGCGTGTTCGCGGACGGTCTTCGCCGACGCGATGCCGCCGTTGGCCTGCATGATTCGCGGTTCGGGAACGCCGCGTTCCCCGGCGCGCTCCTCCAAGCGGCCGATGTAGGCGTCGATGGCGGGCGTCACGTAGGCGTCGACGACCGTCGTTGAGGTGCGCTCGTACTCGCGGAACTCCGCGAGCACTTCGTGGGAGGCGGAGACGGGAACGTCCAGTTCGTCGCGGAGAACGGCGGCGACTCGCCGCTCGTTTTCCGGATGCTGGTAGGCGTGGAGCAGACTGACCGCGACGCTTTCGGCATCGCAGTCGCGGATTCGTTCGGCCACCTCCCGCACCTCGTCCTCGTCGGGTTCGGTCAGCACGCCGTCCACCGTCGTCCGCTCCGCGACTTCGAACCGTCGTCGTCGCGGGACGAGCGGCGCGGGTTTGTCCACGTCCACGTCGTAGAGGTCGGGACGGGCCTGTCGCCCGATTTCGAGCACGTCACGGAAGCCCTGCGTCGTCACGAGCGCCGTCTTCGCGCCGTCCTCTTCGAGGAGTGCGTTCACCGAAACGGTCATCGCGTGGGTGAACGCGTCCACGTCCGTCGGGTCGATGCCCGCATCCGCGCAGGCTTTTTCGATTCCCTGCACGACGCCGACGCTCTGGTCGTCCGTGCTCGGCACCTTCGCTGTCACGAGTTCGTCGTCCGGCAGGAGGAGAACGACGTCCGTGAACGTGCCGCCGACGTCCACGCCGACGCGCGTCGTCCCTGCCATTCAGAACACCCCCAGATTTTGCCCGACGGTGTAGAGCGCGCGGACGCCGAGCCAGACGACGACGAGGGTGACGCCGATTCCGAGAACGTTCTGCGTCGTGTCGTTGACGTACTCCCCGAGGATGTTCCTGTCGTTCATGATGTAGATGAGGAAGAGGGCGACGATAGGCAACAGGATTCCGTTCGCGACCTGCGCGAAGACGATGGCCTGCACCGGTTTATAGCCCGACGCGGAGAACACCACGCCGATGGAGAGGATACTTCCCCACACCGCGCGGAATTTCGTGGACTTGAGGTCGGTATCCCACCCGAACGCCCCCGCCGTGGCGTACGCTCCCGCGAGCGGCGCGGTGGTCGCGCTGGTGAACCCGGCCGCGAAGAGGCCGATGCTGAACAACACCGTCGCGTAGGGTCCGGCGAGCGGTTCTATCTGGTCGGCCATCCGACTCACGTTGTCGATTTCCGTTCCGACGGGGAACGCCGCCGCCGCGGTGACGAGGATGGCGATTGTAATCGCCCCGCCGATGACGATGGAGAGAATCGTGTCGGCGCGGGACTCCGGCAACTCGTCCGGCCCCGCCCATCGCTCCTGGACGCTTCCGGCGTGCAGGAACAGGTTGTAGCCGACGACGGTCGTTCCGATGAGTCCCGTGATGAGGAACGTCGAACCCTCGGGAACGCTGGGGACGAATCCCATCGCGAGCGCGCCGAGGTCGGGACCGATGACGATGGCGTCGATGAGGAACGATATCGCCATGATGCCGACGAGCGCGACGAGGGCTTTCTCGATGAGTTTGTACCGACCCGTCCAGAGGAGCGCGGCCGCACAGAGGCCCATGACCGGCCCCCAGATGTGTGCGCTGATGCCGGTGATGCCTTCCAGTCCGGCGGCACCGCCGAGGATGTTCCCCGTCTCGTAGGCCGCCGTCCCGATGCCGATGGCGCTCACCACGAGCGCGATGCTGAGAACCGACAGCACTCGATTGTCGAACTGGTCTCGCAGCGCTTCGCCGAGTCCGTGGCGGGAGACGACGCCGAGGCGGGCGCTCATCTCCTGCAGGACGATGGTGGCGACTATCGAGAACACGATGGTCCAGACGAGCGCGTAGCCGAACTCCGCGCCCGTCACGCTGGCGGTCGTGACCGTTCCCGGACCGATGAACGCCGCCGCGACCATCGCGCCGGGACCGATGGATCGTAGTCGTTCTATAATCTTCATGGTTGTCGTCGTGCTATGCCGTCACAACCCACAGAGGGGGCTTAAAACCCAGCTAAGAACGGTGTGCATCGAGTTCTCACGACGTATGAAAACGTATGAACGAGTAGGACCGGTTCATCCCTCGGAGCGAACTTCGGTCATGAGCACTTTCGAGACGCCCTCCTCCAGTTCGAGTTCGAACGACAGTTTGGTGGCGCTCCGCTCGACGAACCGCGTCATGAACCACTTGACCGATTCGGTGGGAAACACGACGTGATACGTATCGCCGTGCGTTTCGCGGACGGTCAGAAAGCCGCAGAACGAGAGCCAGTCGAGCAGTTCGCCGAGCGTTTCGAACCGATGCTCGTACTCGCGGGCGTGGTATCTCGACACTTGGTCGGCCAGTTCGAGGAAGTCCGGGTCGGGCGTGCCGGTTTCGTCTTCGACGTAATCGAGGAAGCAGTGGAGGAAATCCACGTCGAGCAGGACGTGTTCCCCGCTCGAAAGCATCTGGTGGTACGCTTCGAGGTTCGGCCCCGCTTCCGCCGTCGCGGCGTCGTAGTTCGCGGCGTAGAAGACGAGCGCCTCCCTGACGAGTTCGCTCTGGGGCTTTTCGGCCTGTCCCACGAGCTCGTCCAAGGCGACTTGCGCCTCGTCGTCGAGCGACACCGTTATCCGGTTCGTCATGACGGGTCCTACTGAACGAGCGCATTTATGGCTTTGTTCGACCCGTCTCGGGTCTTCCCGGCCACCGTTCCTCGGATATTTGGAAAAATTTTCCGCGACCGATTCCTGTCGGGGCACCATCTTTATTCTGGATACCGATGTAATCCGTTCGGGGTTTCCAGCAATGAGCACTGTCGATGCCACCGAGCGGGAACAGCTAACGAACACGATTCAGGACACGTGGCGACTTCTCATGGGCGTCGGCGTCGTGCTGACGCTCGTCGGCCTGCTGGCCATCGTGACGCCGTTTTTCACCGGTATCACGTTGTCCTTCCTGTTCGGCGTGTATCTCGTCGTCGGCGCGGTCGCCCACCTCGTCCACGCGTTTTCGGGCCGGGGGTGGACGGGGTTCGTCTTCCAGTTGATTCTGGCGATACTCTTCGCCGTCGGGGGTCTCGCGTTCCTCTTCAACCCGCTCGTGGGGTTGACCGCGTTGACGATTCTACTCATCGCGTTCTTCCTCGTCGAGGGGTTCACCGAACTGGCGATGGGGTTTCGTCTCCGTCCCGAACGCGGCTGGTTGTGGGTCGCCGTCAGCGGCGTCGCGTCGGTGCTGGTTGCCGTCCTCGTCTGGCTTTCGTTCCCGAGTTCCGCGGCGTGGGCGGTCGGACTCCTGTTCGGCATCGGCCTGTTCACGAGCGGCCTTTCGATGATAGCGACGGCCATGGGCGGCCGAGCGGCGGTGAAGGAGGCGACCGCGACGTCGGGGACCGAAACCGGCGGCTAGCGGCTCAGGTCGGGATGTTTTCGGTCATGAACTCCCGGTCTTCCTGCTCGATACCGAGCACGTAGAGCGCGCCGCCGAAGACCGCGAGTCCGACGAGTCCGCCGACGGCACCCTGCACCAGCGCGACGATTGTGGGCGACCCGATTCCCGTCACGTAGCCGGTGAGGACGGATTTCGTGCCGAGCATCGCAACCGCCGTCGCGGCCCCCGCGAGGAGGGGTTTGACGTACTTTCGTGAGTAGGGAAACAGGCCGACGGTGTACCACACCTCGACGACGCGAAGGACGTTGATGGCGACGATGACCGTCGCGGTGGCGAGCGCGGCCCCGATCAGGCCGTACTCTCGGATGAACAGGTAGTTGAGGACGACGTTACAGATGCCGAGTAACCACTGGTTTGCGACGGTCAGGTAGTGGTGGTCGGTCATCATCAGCACGTACCCGGAGGGACCGACGCTCGCGTTGGCGAGTTGCGCCACGACGAACAGCAACAGGACGCCCACTCCCTGCTGGGCGAACGAATCGCTGAACACGACCAGCAACTCGCGGGCGTAGATGGCCGCCCCGATGGCCGGAAATAGCCCCAGCGTGAACGTCCACCGGGTCACGCGGCGGAACAGCGCCTCCAAATCGTCCATCTTATCGTCGTTGTATAGCCGGGACGCGATGGACGGGAACAACTGGTTGAACCCGCTCAGCGGCAGGAGGAGGATGCCGCCGAGCACCGTGGCGATTTTGTAAATCCCGACGGCGTCCTTCGTGGTGATATAGGCGCTCGCCAGAAATCCCACCATCAGCAGGTCCACCTTGTTCGCGAGGACCTGTCCGGCGTGATTGAGCGTCAGTGGGAGCGAGAAATCGTAGAACTCGACGAGTTCCGAACGCGACGCACCACGGAACGTCGGCGTGATGTCCGCCCGCGTCATCACCAACCACACGGCGAGACAGAAGGTGATGCACATGGCGACCACCGTCGCGGCGACCGTTCCGATCAGCGCGGCACCGAGGAGAAGCGCGATGCCGACGGAGACGACGCGGACGAACGGAATCAGGACGTTCCGAATGGCGACCTGATATTCGGGGATTTCGAGGCTCTTGAACACGCTTTCGAAACAACTCATCAGCGTGTTGAGCGGGAGTAAGAACGCGAACAGGCGAACGATGTCCGTGAAGTACGGACGATACGCCGGTTCCACGTATCCGGTCAGCCACGGGGCGAGGAGGTAGATGAGTATCCCGATGGCGACCCCCGCGACCAGCGACGTGAGATAGGATAACCCCAGCATGCGCTGGCGTTTCTCGGGGTCGTTCTCGTACATCGGGACGAACTTCATGATCGCCTGATTCGTCCCGAGGTTGGTGAACACCTGCGCGAAGGTCAGGATGACCAATCCGAGCGTGTAGGCACCGAACAGCACACCACCGAGTCCGCGAACGAGAACCCAGTTCAGCAGGAAACGGAGGGCGTTGTCGAGCCCCTTCCCTGCCATGAAAAAGGAGGCACCGCGGGAGACCGATTTGAGCGACGAGTCGGAGGAGTTGCCTGCCATTCTGAGGGTAAGGCTATGCGATTCGGTCTGATTATCTCTTCCGCTTTCGTTGGTGTCCACGCTGTTACGTGTCCGAATTGATACCGAAAGGAGGGTGACGCGCTCGGCGACCACCCCGTCTCGCCCGTTCGCCTCGGCATCGACACCTACGTCGCCGAGGTGCTTCCCGACGAGAGGGACGAGCGGATAACCGAACTCCGAAACGAGGGCAAGCGCGTGGCGATGATTGGCGACGGCGTGAACGACGCCCCGGCGCTGACGCGCGCCGACGTCGGCATCGCCATCGGGAGCGGCACCGACGTGGCCATCGAATCGGCCGATATCGTCCTCGTGGAGAACGACCCGCTCGACGTGGTGAAACTCGTCCGGCTCAGCCGCGCGAGCTACCGGAAGATGCAGGAAAACCTCGTGTGGGCGACGGGCTACAACGTCTTCGCGCTCCCGCTCGCGGCGGGCGTTCTCGCCCCGTTCGGAATCCTCCTCTCGCCCGCCATCGGTGCCGTGTTCATGTCCGCCAGCACGGTCATCGTCGCCGTCAACGCCCAGCGGTTGCGAGGGACCGATTTGACGGTCTGACAGGGTTCGACTCGCCCGAGCACCCTATTGCCCGATTTGCCCGATTTGTCCGAGCCGCTTCGCCTCTACCCTTCACCATTTCGATTCGAAAAACCGGACAGATTGGTTGCCATCCGCTCGTTTAACCCGCCGCAGAACGATGGTCGAACAATCAGATGTCCTCTCGCTATCGCTCGCTGTCGCGGCAGTTCCGGGAGACGGTGCGCGGGCTTCGCGGCGACGGTCGCGGGTGGGTTCTCGTCGCCGTCGCCATCGGCTGGGCGTTCACGCTCGGGATGCGGTTCATCATTCCGACGTTGTTGCCCCAAATCGAATCGACGTTTCACATCTCCGACGCGCTCGCCGGACTCGCCATCACGACCCTCTGGATAGGGTACGCCCTGATGCAGTTTCCCGCCGGGGTGTTGGTCAACCGACTCGGCGAGCGGACGCTGTTGACCGCGAGCCTCTGCCTGTCGGGCGTGAGCATGCTCGTTCTCGGCGTCGCGCCGATATTCGGCGTCTTCTTCGTCGGCAGCGCCGCCTACGGCCTCGCCTCCGGGCTGTACGGCCCGAGTCGCGGAACCGTCCTCTCGCGCACGTTCACGCGGAACGCCGGTGCCGCTTTCGGCGTCACGCTGGCCATCGGCAGCCTCGGCTCCGCGTTCCTCCCGAACGTCGCGGCGACGGTCGTCGCCGCCGTCGGCTGGCGGGCCATCCTCGCCGGATTGGCCGTTCCGTTCTTCGTTATGGCGGCGTTGGCGTGGCGGGTCGTCCCCGAACGCTCCAACGCCGCCGACGGGTCGAGCGCCGACGGGGATGCGAACGCGGACGCTGATGCCGTTTCCGACGGCGGCGAATCCGCAACCGTGCCGGATTTCCGCGAACTCCTCGGGACGCTCTCGGACCGCTCCATCCTGCTGGCGACCCTTTCGGTCGCAATCCTGCTGTTCGTCTATCAGGGAATCACGGCCTTCCTCCCGTCGTACCTCCAGACCAAGGGTCTCAGTCAGGGGACGGCCGCGCTGCTGTTCGGATTCATGTTCGTCACGGGTGCCGCCTCCCAAATCGTCGCGGGCAGCGCCGCCGACCGACTGGGAATCAAACCCGTCCTCCTCGTCGTCACCGCCGTTGGCGTCGTCGCGCCCATCGCGCTCACGCTCGTCTCGGGGACCATCGCGCTCGTCGTCGTCGTCGGCATCCTCGGCACGCGAATGGCCGTCAACGCCGTCACGAACGCCTACATCGTCGGCGCGCTCCCCGACCACATCGAAGGCTCCGCGTGGGGATTCATCCGAACCGGCTTCTTCCTCGTCGGTTCGCTCGGCTCGACGTTCGTGGGTTTTTTCGCCGACGCGAACCGCTTCGACCTCGCCTTCGTCATCCTCGGCGCGCTGTCGGCGGTGGCGCTCGGCCTGTACGCACTGTTGCCGAGCGAGTGACTGCGTCACATACCCGCGAAACCCTTTTCCCCGCAACTCTCGGAGGGGAAACCGGTATGAGTTCATCCACGACTACCGGTGGTCGATTTTGGCCGCCCACGGCATAGATCGCTGATTCTCCCGCTTCGCTCCCGCAATCGTCCGTCCCTCGTCAGTTGCGCCGCCGCTCACTTCGAGGAGGTGGCCGATGACTGACATCGACCCGTGGGGCGACGTCGAGGTCGCCGATTACGCCGCGACGATGGCGCAGTTCGGTATCGAACCCATCGAATCGGTCGCGGACAGACTGCCGGACAACCGCCTCGTTCGCCGCGGTATCGTGTTCGGCCAGCGCGGCCTCGAAACCGTCCTCGACGCCCGCGACAGGGGCGACCCGTTCGCGGTCATGACCGGTCTGATGCCCTCCGGGGTCTTCCACTTCGGCCACCTCGCGGTGCTCGAACAGGTGCGCATGTTTCAGGAGATGGGTGCCGAGGTCACCCTCTGTGCGGCGGACATCGAGGCCTACGCGACCCGGGACATCCCCATCGAAGACGCCCGCGAACTCGTCGTCGAGGAGTACCTGCTGAACTACGTCGCGCTGGGACTCGACCTCGACGCGACCGACTTCTACTTCCAGTCGGAGGCGGGCAACGACCACCTCGTCCGGAGCAAACTGTTCTCGCGGTACGTCACGCAAAACGAGTTCGAGGCGACGTACGGCACCGCCGACCCCGGAAAACTCGCCTCGGCGCTGACCCAGTACGCCGACATCCTTCGGCCGCAAGCGCCCGAAAACGGCGGCCCGAAACCCACCGTCGTGCCGGTCGGCATCGACCAAGACCCGCACGTTCGGCTGACGCGGGACGTCGCGAACCGCTACCGCGAGACCGCGTACCTAAAACCGGCCAGCACGTACCATCGGTTCATGCGCGGATTGCAGGGCGGGAAAATGAGTTCGTCCGACCCGAGGAGCCACATCGCGCTCACGGACGAGGTTTCCGAGGCGAAACGAAAGATCGACGCGGCCAAGACCGGCGGCCGGACCAGCGTCGCGGAACACCGCGAGAAGGGCGGCGTCGTCGAGGAGGACATGGTGTTCGAACTCCTCGCCGTCCACCTCGTCCGGGACGACGACGAACTCGAACGCATCCGCCGGGAGTACGAGTCCGGTGCGATGCTCTCGGGCGAACTGAAACAGATTGCGAAAGACCGCCTCGACGCGTTCCTGCGCGAACACCACGAGAAACGCGAGGCGGCGCGGCCGGAAGTCGAGCAGTATCTCGCGGAACGCGAGTCCGCGAACGCCGGGTTCGAGGTGGGGACCTGATGCGAATCCGGCGACTCCGGGGGACCGAACTCGTCCAGTTCGTGGACGAACTGTGGCTCCCGTTCGCCCGCGAGATGGCGACGATGGACGATTTCGACACGCTCGCGGACAGCGGCGTCAGGGTGAACGTCCTTTCGTACGTGAAAGACCGCTTCTCGGATGCGGACATCGCCACCTTCGTCGCCGAGGACGACGGGTTGATCGGCTACGTCTCCGTCGAAAAGCGGGCCTCGCCGCCGGTGTTCGCCCGCGGTCCGCGGGGCTACATCGATGGCCTGTTCGTCCGTCGCGGTCGTCGTCGGGAGGGTATTGCGAGCGCCCTGCTCGAGCGCGCCGAGGCGTGGGCGCGGCGATTGGGGTGCGAGTTCGTCTCGCTCGACGTGCACGCCGACAACCACGTCGCCCAATCGCTCTACCGCCGCGACGACTACGTGACGAAACGCCACCGAATGACGAAACGGTTGTAATCCCGCTCGAAATCGTCCGTTTCTCGGCTATCGTTCGAAACCGGATTCCGTCTCGGACCGTGGTGTACGCTTATTGTGCTCGCCGCCGTCGCCATACTCTGGAAACGGGGGACCACGATGGGTGTTGCATCAGTAACTCCGCAACTCGAAAAATCCGAACGCCGGAGACTCATCTGGTTGCACGGCGTTCTCGTTCTCCTCGGCGTGTGGATTACGTTCTCGCCGCTTACGCTCAGTTCGGAGTTTCGCGTCCCGGACCACGCGTTGCTGGGAGTTGCTATCGTCCTGTTTGCGGGATTGTACGTCGTCGGACTGTTGCGAAACCGGGCGCTCTCGTTCGTCAGCGAGTGGATGATCGCCCTGTTAGGGTTCGTCGTCCTCGGCATCTCGCTCGTCTCCACCCTCGTCTCGGACGCCGTTCTCTGGAGCGACGGCATCGCTGGCGCCCTCGTCACGCTCATCGCGGCGTACGTTATTTACACGCTCTATCGAACGCGACGACGGGAGGAATCCGGTGAGTAGCGTTACCTCCTCCGACGAATCGTGACGGAACGGCTGGGCCTCACGGAAGCGGTCTCGTTCGCCCTCGGCGGAATCATCGGCGGGGGAATCTTCGCCGCACCGGGCGTCGTGGCACGGGTTTCGGGGCCGACCGCGTGGGTCGTCTGTCTCGTCGCCGGTATCGTCGTCATGGCGACCGGCTATTCGTACGTCAAACTCGACGACCTGGCTTCGGCGACCGAAGCGTCCGGCGGTGCGGTCGCCTTCATCGAGACCTTCCTTCACCGGCCGACGCTGGCCGGAATGGTCGGCTGGACGCTGCGGTCGGCTACGTCGGCACGATGGCGATGTACGCCTACGCGTTCGGCGCGTATTTCGGTGCCATCTTCGACGTCGTCCGACTCCCGTTCCTCGGCCTTCCGTCGCGCCCGGTCCTTTCGTTTCTCGTCATCGTTGGCTTCGTCGGACTCAACCTCTTTGGCGTCCACGAGTCCGGAGTGGTCGAGGACCTCCTCGTCGCCCTTCGGACACGGAAACGGCGATACGTCGGTTCGCCCCTCCTGCCGATAAGAAAACTTATGCGACCCGTCCCGCGTCTTCCGTCAAATGCCCTCCAGACGTGACGTGCTCGCCGCCGTCGGCACCGGTTCGGTCGGTCTCCTCGCCGGGTGTACCGGCGACGATTCGATTCGAGGCGACTGGCCCCGCGCTGGCTACGACGTGCGAAACAGCGGCGACGCCCCGCGGCATCGCGGGCCGAAGTCGAACCCCGTGGTGAAGTGGTCGGCCCGCATTCCCGAAACCTACAACGTCTCCTCGCCCGTCCTCGCGGACGATTCGGTGTACGTCGGCTACGGCAACGACGAGTATTCGGACGGTCCCACGAACGTCGGTATCCGCGTCCTCGATATCGATACCGGAGAGACGAAAGACGATTTCACGGTCGCAACCGGGAAGGGAACGCTCGATACGGTCAACGATGTGTACCGCGATTCCGTCGTCTACGCGAACGGAAACCTCTACCTCCAGTGTTTCGACGGCCTCCACAGTCTGCCCACCGACGGGGAGGAGCGCTGGCACGTCCCGATGCACGGCGGACCCACCAACGGCGGTTTGCGGTCGGCCCATCCGGTCGTTACCGACGGATTCGTCTACGCGCCGACGGCGAGCGTCACGGCCGATTCCGACGGCCCGAAGGCGACGGAGGCGCTGTACGCCATCGACGACTCGTCCGGGAAGGTCGTCTGGAAACACGTTCCGCAAACCGACGGACGGGGGTGGACCTTCCCGCCAGCGTACGCGAGGGGCGTCGTCTACCTCGCCGCGCTGGACTACGGCGTCGTCGCGCTGAACGGAAAATCGGGACATATGCTGTGGAAGAAAGAGCTAGCGGCCAACGGTCCCCCCGTGTTCGCCGACGGTCGCGTCTACGTTTCGGCGGAATCTGACGACGGCGAGGGGGCGTTCGTCGTCGCGCTGGACGCGGAGACGGGCGACGAGCAGTGGCGGGTTTCCGGCCGCGGAACGCGACTCGGCCGCCGACTGGGGGTTGCGGGCGGGAGAGTGTATTTCAGCGAAAACCTCCGGAACTTCGTCGCGTTGGACGCGGCGACGGGCGATGAACTGTGGCGACGCAGCTACCCGTCGGGGGTCGAGCGATCGACGCCCGCCATCACGGACGAGGCGATTTACGCGGGCGTCGTGACGAATCGGTCGAACGACGGAATCGCCGTTTTGGACCCGGAGACCGGCGAGGAACTGGCGTTCGGCGGCATCGAAAGCGGGATGGGTCTCCGGTCATCTGTCGCGCTCTCGGACGGCCTCGCGGTCGTCACCGCCAATTCCGACATCGTGTACGCGTTCGAATCGTGCGGATTCTCGCTCGCCGGTCACTGTCTGGATTGACCACGTATTTTCCGCGGGGCTGAAATTTATGCTCCCGCGGCACCCTCCCACACGCATGTACCTCGCCGACCAGACGTGGCCCGAACTCGGGGATTACGTGGCCGAAGAGTCCGTCGCCGTCGTTCCGCTCGGTTCGACCGAACAGCACGGCCCGCACCTGCCGCTCGCGACCGACCACCTCATCGCGGAGGCGCTGGCCCGCGAGGCGGCGGACCGCGCGGGCTACCTCTGCACGCCGACCATCAACGTCGGCGTCAGCACGCACCACATGCAGTTTCACGGAACGATGTCGGTGGACCCGCCGCAGTTCCGCGATTACGTCGAGAGTTTTTCGCGCAACCTCACGTACCACGGCATCGACCGCATCGTCTACGTCAACGCCCACGGCGGCAACATGCAACACCTCCGCGAAGTCGGTCGCCGCTTGCGCGAGGACGAGGCGGCCTTCGCCGTCGAGTGGATGTGGGACGAGTCGATTCCCGACCTCGTCAGCAGCATCTTCGAACACAACGGCCCGCACGGCGGCCCGAAGGAGACGGCGATGATCATGCATATCGCGCCGGAACTCGTGCGCGAGGACAAACTGGAAGCGGCCCGCGACGGCGGCCTCCGCGACATGCGCGATGGTACCCCCACGATTCATGGCGCGCGGAACTACTACGACGCCATCGACAACAGCGAAAACGGCGTCTTCGGCGACCAGACCGACGCGACACCCGAAAAGGGCGAAGAAATCTTCGAGGCGGCGACGGAGCAGTTGGTTCAACTGCTCGATTGGCTCGACGACGCGCGGTTCTCAGACCTGATGGCGAAACCGCACGTGGACCCGCAACCCGGCAGTCGGCGATAGTCGATAGTTGACTACAGTCGCTGACAGACACTGTTCAGTATTTTTCGATGACAAATAGTAGAATTCAGTATTAATTAGTAGATAATAATATATATCAGTAACCATCGTTCAGTCGCGAAGCCCCGCGCACTGTGTGCTCGCGGCGTCGGACCATGATAAATGATATCATTTTGCACTAACCTTTTTATTCCGAGCGGATGCAGTGTAGAACACGACATGGAGACCCTTTTCCTCTTCTGAGTCGGCGCTCGGTTCCCGAGGTCCCGACGGACCTCCGTGAGCGCGGCTTCCGTCGAATTTCGAGTTCGCGTGTCGCTCGAACGGCGCTCGGACTCGTGAGCGGTCGGTATCGCCACCCAACCTGTAGCAGCCATCCCACGACATGACAGATAGTTCAACACCACCAGCACTCGTCGCCAAACGCGCCGACAGCGCGCCGGTCGAAACCGACGAAATCACCGCCCTCGTCTCCGCGGCGGGGTACGAGGTCGTCGGCGAAGTGACGCAAACCCGCGCGGAAGACCCCGGAACGTATCTCGGAACCGGGAAAGTCGAGGAACTCACGGACGCCGCGGCCGACACCGGCGCTCGCCTCGTCGTCGTCGACGACGAACTCACGCCCGGACAGACGAAGCAACTCCGGGACGCCCTTCCCGACGAAACGCGACTCTACGACCGATACCGCCTCATCCTCGAAATCTTCGGCGAGCAGGCGAGCACCAAACCGGCGCAGTTGCAGGTCGAACTCGCGCGTCTGAAGTACGAACTCCCGCGTATCGAGGCCGAGTCCGACCCGCAACGCATGAACATCATGCTGGAGACGGGAACGCGCGTCCACGACGCCGAAAAACGCATTCGGGAACTCGAACGGAAACTCGACGAACTGCCGAGTCCGGCGGAACGATTCCGCGAGCGGCGTCGGGAGCAGGGTTTCGACCTCGTGACCATCGCGGGGTACACGAACGCCGGGAAATCGACCCTGCTGCATCGTCTCGCGGACGAACTCGACCTGTCGAGCGCCGAGCCGAACCACTCGGATAAGAACGCGACGGCGGCGATAGAGGACCGCCTGTTCAAGACGCTCGAAACCACGACGCGGCGGACGACAATCGACGGTC
The DNA here is from genome assembly GCF_049568665.1 of Haladaptatus sp. SPP-AMP-3. Classification (NCBI taxonomy): domain Archaea; kingdom Methanobacteriati; phylum Methanobacteriota; class Halobacteria; order Halobacteriales; family Haladaptataceae; genus Haladaptatus; species Haladaptatus sp. SPP-AMP-3. The sequence goes on from NZ_CP145898.1 coordinate 82,904, forward strand.
GGCCGGTCCTCGTGACCGATACGGTCGGCTTCGTGCAGGAACTCCCACACTGGCTCGTGAAATCGTTCAGCGACACCCTCTCCGAGGCGGCGGCCGCCGATATCGTCGTCCTCGTCGCGGACGGGAGCGACCCCCTTTCGGACCTTCGGTCGAAACTCCGCGTCTCGCTCGACGTCCTGTCGTCCCAAGGCGTCGAATCCGAGTCCGTCATCGTGGCGCTCAACAAAATCGACCTGCTCGACGAGGACGAGCGAGAAGAGCGCCTCGAAGCGGTTTCCGAGCTGGCTCCCATGCCGATTCCCATCAGCGTCACGGACGGCACGAACGTGGACCAACTGACCGACGTGCTGTACGAACGTCTCCCGACCGCCACGGCGGACCTGACGATGCCGAACTGTTCCGACGCGATGTCCGTCGTGTCGTGGCTCCACGACCGCGTGACGGTCGAGCGCGTCGATTACGCGGACGGAACCGTCTCGGCGACGATACGCGGGCGTCCGTCGGTCGTCGAACGCGCGAGAGCGAAGGCGAACGAGGTTTCGGCGACCGACACGTAGGAACGCGCCGAACCCGAACCGCTCGCGTTTCAGCGCCGATAGCTCACCGCGATACCCTCGCCGAGCGGGACGACCGAGGTTTCGAAATCCCGGTCGTCGCGCACCGCCAGCAGGTACTCCGCGATTCCGCGGGTTTCGGCGTCCATCTCGGGGTCCTCGCCTTCGATGGCCGCGAGAATCGCGTCGAAGTCCTGTATCCCGCTGACCATCGCGTTGTCGGCGATGACGACGCCGCCGGGTGCGACTTTTTCACGAATCGACTCCCACGCTTCGGGGTAGCCGTCCTTATTGTGGTCGATGAGCACCACGTCGAAGGGACCGTCGTGACGCTCGACGATTTCGTTCGCGTCGCCGTTCTCGAAGACGGCGCGGTCCGCGAACCCGCCGCGTTCGAGGTAGTCGCGCGCCTCGCGGAGTTCGTCGTCGTCGAACTCCGTGAGGACGATTTCGCCGTCCTCGGGAAGCGCCTCGGCGAACCAGTAGGCGGAGTAGCCGAACCCGGACCCGAACTCGAAGATTCGCTCCGCGTCCACGGCGTACGCGAGCAACCGCAGGAACTGCCCCACGTCGCGCCCGACGGTCGGGAAGTCCTCGCCGCGCTCTTCCATCTCTTGTAGCGTCTCGTCGGGGTCGGCGATTGCGGCACGAAGGAAGCGCTTCGTCTCGTCCGGCAGTATCTCCGTCATGTTCCCGGCTACGCTCGGCGGGAAGATAGTTCTCATGGGCACGGACGACGAGTCAAACCGCAATCTGCCATCCGCCATCTGCCGCCCGTCACTCGTCGCCGCCGTCGTCGGCTATCGCCAATCGTCCGACACCCGTCACTCCGACGGCCTGTTCTCGACCCCCGCGCCGTCACCAACCGCACACGGGAAGATGTCGGGTTCGATGCCGGTCTCCGCGGCGTACGCCGCTCGAACCGTCTCCGCGAACGATTCGACCGAATCCGCCCGGACGAGGCTCACGACACAACCGCCGAATCCGGCCCCGGTCATGCGCGACCCGAGTTCGGCGTCGACCGATTCGGCGGTTTCGACCACGAAATCAAGCTCCTCGCAACTGACTTCGTACGAATCGCGGAGGCTTCGGTGGGACGCTCCCATCAACGCCCCGATGCGCTCCATGTCGCCGGTTTCGAGGGCGTTCGCGGCCGTCTTCACTCGTTCGTTCTCGCGGACGACGTGTTCACAGCGGTCTCGCACCGTTTCCGGGAGCGTTTCCGCTCTCTCTTCGAACTCGGCCACGGACACGTCCCGGAGCGCGTTCACGTCGTTCGACGGCGACTCGGCGAGCAGTTCGACGCCCTCCCGACACTGCGCGACTCGCTCGTTGTACGCCGAATCGACCAACTCGTGTTCGACGTTCGTGTTCGTCACGACGACCCGAACGTCCTCGTCGAGGGGATACCGTTCGTACTCCCGCGTCCGGCAGTCGAGAAACAGCGCCCGGTCCGGTTCTCCGAGCGCGACCACGAACTGGTCCATGATGCCGCACTCGACGCCGACGAACTCGCGTTCGACCCGCCAACAGCGGTCCGCGAGCTCCGTCCGGTCGTGGCCGAGCGTCCACGTTTCGTTCAGCGCGGTCGCGGCCGCCAGTTCGAGCGACGCGGACGAGGATAGCCCGCCCCCCATCGGCACGTCGCCGCGTACCGCGAGGTCGAGGCCAGAAACGGGGGACGGCGCTTCGTCGGCCAGCGACCGAGCGACTCCTTCGACGTAGCCGACCCACGACGATTCCTCGGTCGCGGGCGAGTCGAGCGAGAACGTTCGCGTCTCGCCGACGTTCGTCGAAAACACCTGGACGGTGCGGTCGGTGCGGGGTCTGGCGGCGACCGCGGTCCGGCGGTCGATGGCGACGGGGAGGACGAAGCCGTCGTTGTAATCCGTGTGCCCGCCGATGAGGTTGACCCGGCCGGGGGCCGACGCCACCGTCACGTCCGCCCCGTCGCCGCCGAACCGCTCGGTCACGACCTCGGCGAGGTCGGCCGGTTCGCTACTTCTCATCCGTCACCGACCTCCGGTCTGAGGGACGCCGGTCGTTTCCGACTGCATCGTTCATGCCCGCCCGTTCGGTAGCGACGGTGATAAGGGCCGAGACTCGCCGACGAAGTGGTCAGTAATCGAACCGCTCGGTCGGCGGGCGGTCGGTGGGTGGGTCGTCGGTGGGTTCGCGGTTCGGCCCCCGGAGGTCGACGAAGAATTCGACGGTCGTCGCCGTCAGCGCGAGCGCGACGGGTGCCGAGAGAACCGCGCCGGTGACGATGCCGAGAACCCCTAGATTGATAAACAGCGTTCCGACCAGTGACGCCACGAACACGAAAACGAGGTAGCCGACGCCGAACGAACCGTAGGTCGTGTCGGCGTCCGAACCGCCGACGGCGAGGTCGTTGCTCCGCCGGAGCGCCTCCCCCAGCGAGCAGTCGTCCACGACGACGAGGAACGGCGTGCCGTAGAACAGGTAGCTGAGTATCAACATCACGGGAAGCGCGACGAAGAGCAGCGGCGCGAACGCCACTCCCACGCCGAACGCCAACAGCAGGACGGCCCACACGAGGAGCGTGTAGCCGAGCATGGGGACGAAGTACTCCTTCGCGTTCCGGGCGAAGTCGTAGCGTCCGGTTTCGATGGCGTCGCGGACGCTCCCCAGATAGCCCGCCGCGAGGACGCTCTCGACGACGATGGTGACCGGCGCGAAGTACACCGTCGGCGAGACGTAGACGCCGACCCCCTGATTCGGGAGGCTCACGAACGTCCAGAACGTCGGAATCGCCGTCGGAAAGCGGAAGGTCGCCCCCAAGTGATAGCCGGTGAAACCCGTCGCCCTTCGGACGTTGTCGAGGTGGAGAAACGTCGCACACAGCGGGACGAGCGCCAGCGGTAACAGCGTTTTGAGGCGGTCGAATCCGTTCGAGAGGTAGTCGCCGAAACTCACGCGTGACCACCGCCGGTACGACCGGGACGTTCGTTCCGCGCTGGAGGGCGCATACGGTACGCGACGTTTGGAACGGAAATAATTGTTTTCCACCGACCAGTCCGTTTGATGACTTACGGCCGACGCCCGCGTCTCCCTCTCGTGAGGATGAAAAACACGACGACGAGCAGTATCCACAGCGCGACCGTCTTCACGCCCTCCCGTCCGGTTTCGGACGGTTGCGTCGGCACGTCGGCTTCTTCGGTCGAGAGGAGTGCCATGGCAACGTGGGACGACGAGCGCGAGAATAAACCTGGTGGGCTCGCTCGTCCGTGCGGACCCGTTTCGCCACCAATCGTTATGACGAACCGTCACGTGTACGGAGTATGGGTGGGAGCGAGGACGACGTGATAGAAACGTCGCTTGGGGAGGAGGACCTCTACGACGTGACGACGTGGGAGGAACGCACGCGAACCGACCGGGCGGCGGTGGCCATCTACCGCGGCCTCACGGACAACTGGCGGCGGGTGTTCGTCGCGCTCGCGGTGTTGCTGTTCGTCGCGCAACTCGCCGCGACCGGATTCATCCTCTTCCTGCAACCGGCGCTTGGCGTGTTGACGTTCCTGTCGGTCATCCCGGCGTTCGTGCTCGCCGCGCTCATCTGGTACGGCGACGACGTGCAGCGCGAACCCCTTGCGCCGCTGGCGGTGACGTTCCTTCTGGGCGTGCTGTTCGCCGGGTTCGCCGCCCTGCTCAATACGACCTTGCAACCCGTCTTCCAACTGATTCCGGTCGTCGGAACGGTCGCCTTCTTCTACGTCGTGGTCGGCCCGGTCGAGGAGACCTCGAAATGGCTCGCCTCCCGACTGTACGCCTATCGGACGCCGTACCTCGGTGCGGCCATCGACGGCGCGGTGTTCGGCGCGTTCGCCGGACTCGGCTTCGCCACCATCGAGAACTTCACGTACATCACGAACGCGCTGTTCACGGCGGGACGACTCCCGATGTCGAGGCTCGCCAGCATCGCCGTCGGCACCGCCGCACAGCGGTCGTTCGTCGGACCGGGGCACGTCATCTACGCCTCGTTTGCGGGTTACTACCTCGGCTTGGCGAAGGGGAATCCAGAAAACCGCGGTCCCATCGTGGTGAAGGGCCTCCTCATCGCCGTTCTCATCCACGCGACTTACGACGCGCTGGTGACGTATCTGCCGCTCTCCGGGGTGGCGTTCATCGCCTTCGTCGTCGTGTACGACGGGTTCTTCCTCGCACTGCTCTACCGGAAAATAGCGGCCTATCGGCACAAGTATCGGGAGGCGACGGAGCACCCGGAGCGAACCCCGTCGTAATCGGTGAGTGACCGAATGGAATCGGACCCCACGGACGACGGTCGAAACGGTCCCGTCAAAACCGTCCTTCCCATCGCGGACTGGCTCCCCCGATACGACCGGTCGTGGCTCCCTGCCGACGTTCTCGCGGGCATCACCGTCGCCGCCGCGGTCCTGCCCGAGGGGATGGCCTACGCGTCGCTGGCCGGACTCCCGCCCGAAACCGGTCTGTACGCGGGATTGCTCGCCCTCGTCGTCTACGTGTTCGTCGGCACCTCCCAGCAGGTCATCTACGGCCCCACCTCCGCGCTCGCCGTGCTGGTCGCGACGGGGGTCGGGTCCGTGGCCGTCGGCGGGTCGCCGACCGAATACGCGACGCTCATCGGGGCGACGACGGTGCTCGTCGGAGTCATCTCGGTTCTCGCGTGGCTGTTCCGGCTCGGATTCGTCGTGAACTTCATCTCCGAGTCCGTTCTGACCGGCTTTTCGGCGGGCGCGGCGCTGTACATCACCGCCACGCAACTCGACAAACTGTTCGGGATTTCGGGTGCCAGCGGCACCTTTTTCGAGCGCGTCGGCTTCGTCCTGACCCACCTCGGCGCGACCAATCTCCCGACGCTCGGTATCGGACTGGGCGCGCTCGTTCTGCTCGCCCTCGGCGAACGCTACGCGAAGCGCGTTCCCACCGCCCTCCTCGTCGTGCTCCTCGCCACCGGACTAATCGCCGTGACCGACCTCCAGCGGCGCGGGGTCACGGTCGTCGGACGGATTCCGAGCGGACTGCCGCCGATTTCGCTACCGACGCCGCCGCCCGGCACGCTTCCGGACCTCGTTCCGGTCGCGTTCGCGCTCTTCTTGCTCTCCTACGTCGAGGGAATGGGTGCCGTCGAGACGTTCGCCCGGCGACACGACCAGCGGGTCGATGCCGACCAGGAACTGCTCGCCGACGGCCTCACGAACATCGCGGCGGGTCTCGGTCACGGCTTCGTGGTCGGCGGCAGCATGTCCAGAAGCGCCCTCAACGACGAAATCGGGGGCGAAACGCAACTCGTGAGCGGCGTCTCCGCCGTCGTCCTCGCGCTCGTCCTCGTCTTTTTCACCGACCTGTTCACGACGCTACCCGAAACGGTGTTGGCGGCGGTGGTCATCGTCGCCGTCGCGGGCCTCGTCGACGTGCCCGAACTCCGCCGCATCTACCGCCTCGACAAACTGGAGTTCGTGACGGCGGCGTCCGCCTTTCTCGGCGTCCTCTTCTTCGGGATGCTCGCGGGCGTGTTCATCGGCGTGTTCGTCTCGCTCCTGGTCGTCGTGGCGCGGGCGACGTACCCCAACACGGCCACGTTAGGTCGCCTTCCGGGGTCCGACGAGTTCGGCGACCTGTCGCGCCACCCCGAAAGCGAGCGCGTTCCCGGGGTGCTCGTCTACCGCGTCGACGCCGAGCTGTTCTTCGCCAACGCGCCGACCATCCGCGCGGAGGTCATCGACGCCGTGGACGACCGCGAGACGCCCGTCTCCCTCGTCGTCTTCGACATGCGGTCCTCGCCCACCATCGACCTCACCGCCGCCGACATGCTCGCCTCGCTGGCCGAGGACCTCGACGAACGCGGCATCGACTCCCGATTGGCCGAGGCCGACGGCGCGGTCCGGGACGTTCTCACCGCCGCCGCCGCGGCGGGGCCGTTCGACGACATGCCCCTCAACGAACGCGTCGTGACCGTCATAGAAGAGTGGAAGCGAGAGCGGTAATCGCCGTCCCGACGTGATATTTCGAAATAGATATGGCGAATTAACGGAAAGAATCCCTATGAGCGGAACGACCGATATGCTCCTCTTTTCCATCTTGCTCGTGCTGTTTGCTATCTGGCTCACGCTTCCCACGGGTAACTCTCAGACATTCGCCCTCGGTGGCCTTCTCATCGGTCTGTTCGCGGTGGGAGGCAGCCTTCTGCTTCCGATACTCGCCACCGACGACGGGTCGGACTGACCCCATCAAATTATCACGCTACTTGATGTATCTCGTCCCAATCACGGGAAATGCTATGAAATTCGGACGCGACGACGGCCCGAGTAGGAACGAACTCGGCTGGTGGCTGTTCGCGGCCTCTCTCGCCCTCGTCCTCGTCACGTCGCTCGATACGTATCTCGGCTGGCTCGTGTTCGGCGTCTTCCTCTACTACGTCGCCCGTCCCATCGCCAGACGGCTGGTGGGCTTCGGGCTCCCGCCGGGCATCGCGGCGTCGGTCACGCTGGCGGTCATCGTCCTCCCGTTCATCGCGCTTCTGGGTACCGTCGCGGTCATCGCGTTCGGGCAACTCTCGACGGTTCGAGTCGCCGACGTCGAGCGCCTCGTTCGGACGCTCTTTCCCGGCTTCGATTTCCGAGCGATTCCGACGACGCCCGAGCGATTGTACGATTCGGTCACGAAGCTGCTTCGAAACCCCTCTATCCGCTCGTTTCTCTTCCAGTTTCGCGGCCTCGTCGGGGCGTTCGCGACCCAATCGTACAACCTGTTTCTCACGCTCATCTTCGTCTTCTTCCTCGTCCGCGACGAGCGGAAAATCGCGGGCTGGTTCCGGCGGACCGTCGCGGACGAGGAAACGCGGACGGGCGAGTACCTGTACGCGGTGGACCGCGGGCTGAACTCCGTCTTCTTCGGCTACACGCTGACCATCTTCGTCATCATCGTCCTCTCCGCCGTCATCTACACCCTGTTGAACATCGTCGCGCCGCCGGGCATGGCGATTCCACAGACGATGCTCGTGGCCATCGCGACGGGGCTCGCCACCATCGTCCCGCTCGTCGGTCGGTCCATCGTCTACTTCGTGGTGGTGTTCTACCTCGCTTTCGTCGCGCTTCGGACCGACCCCGTTTTGCTGTGGTTTCCGGTCCTGTTCCTCGCCATCATGGAGTTAGCGTTCGATAACGCCGTCCGAACCTACATTCGTCCGATACTCTCCGGTCGGCTGTTTCCCACCGGCCTCATCATGTTCGCCTACCTGCTCGGTCCGCCGGTGTTCGGCTGGTACGGCATCTTCCTCGGGCCGTTCATCATGGTCGTCACGGTGCAGTTCCTCTGGGTCGTGTTCCCCGGTCTGCTCGGTCGGAACCCGGTCGAAACCGACGACGTCCCCCACGACGACCGCTCCGACGCCGACCCGACTCCGGCCGACGACCGCTCGGAGTGACGGTCGAAAGCGGAATGCGCCTCGGATGGCGACGAGACGTCTACTCGCCCAGTTCGTTCTCCCCGACGACGAGCGCGTTTGAGAGCAGGTTCGCGTACGCGCGCCGGAGCCGTTCGGACAGCGCTTGGTGCGAGATGCCGAGGTCCGCGGCCAGTTCCGTCCCCGAGATGTCGCGCGGGATGTCGTAATAACCCCCCTCCAACGCCGTGATGAGCGTCTCGTACTGCTCCTCGGTGAGTCCGTACTTCCCTCGCTTGGGCGACTGGTCGAGTTGGTATATATGTTCGATCGTGAGCGGAATGCCGTGCTCCTCGCAGTATTCGTACGTCGCCCCGAGCGCGTCGCGGGAGGGGAACAGGATTCGGAGTTGCCACTCGTCGTCCGTCCCCGTCGCGTCGATGATCGTTCCGCTTTCGTCCACGAGAACGTGGATGACGAACTGGGTTTTCCCTATCCACGTCATGCGGAACAGCCACTCCTCGTCCAAATCGACGAGCAGTTCCACGTCCTCCGTGGTCGGGTCGTCTTCGAGCGCGGCTTGGAGGGCGTCGAACTGGTCCGGGTCGGCCGTCGCCCAAATGTACGGCATCACCCGCTCCGATTCGGGCGCGACGACGCGCTCGACTTCGAAGGAAACCCCCGGAACCCTTTCGAGCGTCGCCTCCAGTGCGAACTCCGAAGCGGGTACCCGCACGACGGCGATGGTACTCATGGGGTGAGGCTAGGGGCTTCCAATGGATTACTCTGCTGGCGGCCTGTGCAAGCAGTTCGATTGCTTGCGTATGCGGCCGGTACGCTCTTTATCTCCCGCTCTCGTGTGCTGAACGATGAATTCCACGGACGATCTGTCGGTCGTAGGGAAGCTCCGCGAGACGACGCTCACGGGCGTCACCGTCGTCGTTCCCCTCCTCATCACGTTGTACGTCGTCGTCGTCTTACTCAAATTTGTCAGAAATATGCTGTTGCCGCTCCTCTCGTTCGTTCCGGTCGATTCGGTACTCGTCCTCGGCGGCATCGCTACGGGGGGCGTTTTCCTGCTGGTTCTGCTGGTCGGGTTCGTCGCCCACTCCCCGTTCGGCGAGCACGCCATCGATAACTTCGATTACGCCATCAGCCAAATTCCCGGATTCGGAACCATCTATCGGAGCTTCCGTCGGATGGGCGACGCGATGATAGAGAGCGACGAGGACCACTTCCGCGACGTGAAGCTGCTCGAATTCCCGACCGACGACACCTATACGTTCGCGTTCGTGACGGCGGAGACGCCCGAGGAGGTCACGAACGCGGTCGGCGAGACGGACATGACGACCGTCTTCCTTCCGATGGCTCCGAACCCGGTCATGGGCGGCTTCGTGGTCAACGTTCCGTCGGACGACCTCGTGGACATCGACGTTCCGCTCGAAGTGGCGTTCCGCGCCATCGTCACCAGCGGCGTCGGTCTCGACGAGATGGATTCCGACACCGGCGGTCTCAGCGAGGACCAACTCCGAAAGCTGACCGGCCAAGACGTGCTTCGATATCAGAACTGAGTCGCTCTCCCGCGCTACTCCTTTTCGTCCTCGTCCCCGATCCCTGCTCCGTTCCCGTTCTGACTCCCCCCACTCAGCGCGCCAGCGACGCGAGCCCCTCGGCGAGCGCCCGCGTCGCCGTCGCACAGTCCTCCCACGCCGTCCACTCGCCGGGATTGTGTGAGATTCCGTCGCGGGACGGCGCGAACAGCATCGCGGCGTCGGTCACCCCCGCGATGTACATCGTGTCGTGGGCCGCGCCCGAGTGCAGGTCGAGCGTCTCGATACCCGCGTTTTCGCCCGCCTCGTTCACCGCTCGCCGACAGCGCTCGCTCATTTCCGTCGGCTCGAGGTCGAACCCGCGCGAAAGGGTCGTCTCCACGCCTCGTTCGGCTTCGAGCCGCGACAGCGATTCCTCCGCCCGTGAGACGAGTTCGTTCATCGCGTCGTAGCTCACGTCGCGGATATCGACGCTCATCTCGACCGTGCCGGGGACGACGTTCGTCGCGTTCGGCCGCACGTCGAGTTTGCCGACGGTACCGACCGTCGTCTCACCGATTTCCGTGGCTCCCCGCTCCACGTCCCGAACGAACTCGCTCGCCGCGGCCAGCGCGTCGGTCCGCTCGTCCATCGGCGTGGCTCCCGCGTGGTTCGCTTCGCCGCGAACCGTCACGTCGCAGTGCGTGATTCCCGTAATCGTCGTGACGAGACCGACCGGAATGTCGGCCCGTTCGAGGCGTCTGCTCTGTTCGACGTGCAGTTCCAGCCACGAATCCCACTCGCTCGCGTCGAGTCGCCCCTCGCCCCGGAATCCCATGGATTCGAGCGCGTCCGCCAAGGTCGTTCGGCCGTCCGTCAGCGCGAGCGCGTCCGCCACCGACCGCTCCCCGACCGCGACGGAGGACCCGAGCAGGCCGCTTGCGAACCGCTGGCCCTCCTCCTCGGTGAACGAGACGACTTCGACCGGTCGGTTCGGCTCGATACCGACGTCCTGCATCGCCCGAACCGCTTCCAGCGCGGAGTAGACGCCGAGCGGCCCGTCGAAGATGCCGCCCTCCGGGACCGAATCGAGGTGGCTCCCGGCGGCGACCGCGGCCGCGTCAGGGTCCGCGCTCTCGGGCGTCCACCGTCCCGCGATGTTGCCGACCGCATCCACGCGAACGTCCAATCCGGCGTCTTCCAGTCGCTCCACGAAGTACTCGCGTGCCCGTCTGTTCGCTTCCGTCCCCGTGAGGACGGTTCGACCGTGCTCTTCGTCTTCCAGCGCGCCGAACTCACCGGTCGTCTCGATATCGGTCCGCAATCGCTCCCTGTCTATCTCCATGGGTTCGCTGTCGGCGACGGGAGGGAAGAATGTGGGGGTGGTCGGTACGGCCTGCCGCAATCCCCGAACCTCCGCCGCGCCATTCTACGATGCGTCCGCCATTCGCTGCGTGAAATCCCAACTGTGGAGGCGGTCCGGTTCGATTCGGATGGTCACCTCCGTCCGGTCGTCGGACAACAATCGCCGGGCCAGTCGGGAGTCGGTCCCGCCGAGATACCGACGCAGCAACTCCCGGAGCAGGTCCTTTTCGGGGTCCGGTTCCACGCTCGTGGTGCCGTTGCCGCGCACCCCGCTGTACGGCGGGTCGTTCGTCGATATTTCGAACGCGACGGTCGAATCGTTCCGGAGCAGGCCGACGATATCGGCGTTCGCACCGGTGGCACAGCGCAGGGTATCGTCCTCGAAGACGTACCACAGCGACACCACCCAGAGGCGTCCCGACGGCGTGTTGCAGGCGAGTCGAAGCGGAACGGTCGTCCGGTCGAAGAACGCGACGATTTCGTCTTTCGACCAGACGCCGGAGAGTTCGGTCATGGAACATACACCGAGGGGATAGTCGTCCCCGATGACCGAATACGCTCTGTCCGCTTTCCCCTCGTCCGTCCGGTCTCGCCTCGACCGACCGGTTGCTCCGGCCGTCTGCTTTTGCTCCGACCGACCCCGTTCCGAATCGGGAATCATGAGTGTAACCCCGGACCGGCGTTATTTTTCCGTTCCCCGCCGTTCGTGGTATGGAGTAGGGTTTAGACTGTCGGGATGCTAACGCTTCCTATGGCAGCAAGCCACTCGGGGACGGGTTCCGACGAGGGGCCGAGAGACGCGGTGACACTGACCGACGTTCGCAAAACGTACTTCCTCGGCGAGCCGGTTCACGCGCTCGACGGGGTGAACCTGTCGATTCCACGGGGGTCGTACACGGCGGTGATGGGACCGAGTGGGTCGGGAAAGAGCACCCTGCTCAACCTCATCGGCTGTCTCGACACGCCGACAGAGGGGACGATTCACATCAACGGTCGTGACGTCACCGACCTGTCCAATACGGAGCGAACGAGGGTTCGCGGACAGGAGATAGGCTTCGTCTTCCAGACCTTCAATTTGATGCCGCGCCTGACCGCCCGCGAGAACGTCGCGCTCCCGCTCGTCTTTCAGGGGGTTTCGCGTGCCGACCGACGGGAGCGCGCCGACGAGCTCCTCTATCGCGTCGGCCTCCGGGGTCGGGAGGACCACCGACCGAACGAGCTCTCGGGCGGGCAACGCCAGCGCGTGGCCATCGCCCGCGCGTTGGCGAACGACCCCGCCATCATCCTCGCCGACGAACCGACCGGCAACCTCGACACCGAGACCGGCGACCAGATCATGGGACTGTTCGAGGAACTCAACGACGAGGGCAACACCGTGTTGATGGTGACCCACGAGCGCCACATCGCGGAACACGCGGAGCGCGTCGTTCACATCCTCGACGGGACCGTCGAGCGCGTCGAGAAAATCGACTCACAGCGTCGGGTCGAGGGACGGCGATAGCGGAGGTGGGCCGTGGAGTTCAGCGAAACGCTTCGGATGAGCCTCAGGGCGATTCGGAGCCACCGCGTTCGCTCCTCGCTGTCGACGGTCGGCGTCGTCATCGGCGTCGCCGCCGTCATCACGCTCGTCACGCTCGGAACCAGCCTCCGCGTCGATATCCTCCGGGAGTTCACCGGCGGCCACGCGCCGAACATGTACGTCTGGGCCGGTCCGCCCGGCGGCCAACCCGGGTTCGGCGCGCAACCGGTGTTCACCGCACACGACATCGCCCGACTCCGCGGTATCGACGGCGTGGCGACCGTCGTCCCGCGCGGCGTGCTCCCCGTCATCGCACTCACTCACGGCGGGCAGACGGTGAGCCAGAACGGCATCGTCGCCACCACGCCCGACCAGTTTCGAACCCGGACGTTCGCCCGCGGCGAGTCGTTCGAGCAGGGAAAACGTGAAGTCGTCCTGAACCCGGCGGCGGCCCGCCTATTCGACGACCGACTCTCGGTCGGCGACCGCATCGGTATTCGAACGGCGGACGGGGGCACCGAAACCGCACGCGTCGCCGGAGTTCTCAAGCGGTCGAGCGGAAACGGCCAGTTCGACAGCGGCGGGTCGCTCCCGCAGGTGTACGTCCCGACGGACCCGTTCTACGGCTCGACGGTCGAGAGTCCGACGCAAGGGTCCACCCAGCGCGTCTATCCGCTGGTCACGGTCGTTGCCGAAAACCACGGGACGATTCCGGAGAGCAAGCGGGCGGTGAAAGCCTACCTCCGTTCGAACTCCGACGCGGCCCGACTCACGCCCGACGAGTACGCCATCCGGGTGCGAACCGACCGGGACCTCGTGAATCGCGTGAAAGACGTGCTCACGACGCTGACGACGTTCATCACGAGCATCGCGGTCATCTCGCTCGTCGTCGCGGCCATCGGCATCGCCAACATCATGCTGGTGAGCGTGACCGAGCGGACCCGCGAAATCGGCATCATGAAAGCCGTCGGTGCGCAGAACACCGACGTCCTCCAGTTGTTTTTGATGCAGGCGGTCCTGCTCGGCGTCATCGGGTCCGTCTTCGGCGTCGCGCTCGGCGCCCTCGGCGGATACGCCGCCACCCGGTACGTCGGGCTTCCCCTCGTCTTCGCGTACGAGGTGGTCCCCGTCGCCATCGGCGTCGGCCTCCTCGTCGGCGTGGTGACGGGCCTCTACCCCGCGTGGAACGCCGCGCGGGTGGACCCCATCGACGCGCTTCGTTACGAGTGAACTCCGAACCCGTACGGATAGCCGTCGCCGGAAACGTAGAATTGGTTCCCGTAGTACGTCCCCGTCGGTTCCGACGTGACGCTCCGGTTCCGACTCTCGTCGTCAGTTCGTCAGCGTCCGAGCACCGTTCTCACGACGGAGATGCTTTTAGCGAAAATTTTGCGATGAAGACTCGCGGAGGACGTCCCCCGCGAGGTGACCTCATCAAAATCCATTCGAATTTGCGGTGACGACGTAACCCTTCCGCCGTACTCACGTCGGGCATCGACCCCGGGCCAAAATCGGTCGAAGACCTGACTGATTCGGGGACTCGAGAAACCATAGAGACACAGATGGACTACCCGTACGACCGATGAGCAAATTCGGTCGCTGACCCCCGGAAACGCTCGTTTTCCTCCGATGCTTTCACAGCAGGGTTAAGTCCTCGACCGTCCCCATTCTGACTATGCGAGCCTACCGGGCCAAAGTCGTCGAACCGATTCACCTCCCCGACCGCGACGAGCGCGAAACCAACATCGAAGAAGCCGGTTACAACGTCTTCAATCTCGACTCCGAGGACGTGTTCATCGACCTGCTGACCGACAGCGGGACGGGCACGATGAGCGACGAACAGTGGGCCGCGATGATGCGCGGCGACGAAGCCTACGCTGGCAGTGACAGTTTCAAACGTCTGCAGGAGAGCGTCGCCGACGTGATGGGCTTCGAGAACGTCGTTCCCGCCCATCAGGGCCGCGGTGCGGAGAACGTCCTCTACGGCGTCCTCGTCTCCGAAGGCGACTACGTTCCGAACAACACCCACTTCGACACGACGCGGGCGCACGTCGTCAACAACGGCGGACAACCCGTCGATTGCCCTATCGATGCCGCGCCGGACGACCCGTTTCAGGGCAACCTCGACCCCGAAAAGGTCCGCGAACTGGCGGACGAGGTGGGTGCCGAGAACATCCCCGCGCTCGTCGTCACCATCACGAACAACTCGATGGCGGGCCAACCCGTGAGCGTTCAGAACCTCCGCGAGGCGCGCGAGGTGGCCGACGAAATCGACGCCACGTTCGTCATCGACGCCTGCCGGTTCGCCGAGAACGCCTACTTCGTCCAACAGCGCGAAGCGGAGTTCGAAGGGTCGAGCGTCGCCGCCATCGCCCGCGAGGAACTCTCCTACGCCGACGCCATCGTCATGAGCGGGAAGAAGGACGCGCTCTCCAACATCGGCGGCTTCGTCGGCGTGCGCGACGACGAATTGTTCGAACACGCCAAACAGCGCGGTATCCTCTACGAAGGCTTTTCGACGTACGGCGGCCTCTCCGGGCGCGACTTGGAGGCCATGGCGGTCGGCCTCCGCGAGGCGGTCACGCAACCCTACATCGAATCCCGCGTCGAACAGGTGTCGGAACTGGGCGACCTCCTCCTCGACGCCGACGTCCCGATTTACGCGCCGACCGGCGGCCACGCGGTGTACGTGAAGGCGGAGGAGTTCCTGCCGAACATCCCCCGCGAGCAGTTCCCCGGCCAAGTGCTGGTCGGCGAACTCTACCGCGAGGGCGGCGTCCGCGCCGTCGAACTCGGCGAGTTCGCGTTCCCCGGCGAGGACCGCCCGCAACTCGTTCGGCTCTGTCTGCCCCGCCGAACCTACTTCCGCGAGCATCTGGAGCACATCGCGGAAACATTCGAGAAAGTCGGTGAACGGCGCGACGAACTCTCCGGCCTCGAAATCGTCTGGGAACCGCCGATGGAGGAGCTTCGCCACTTCAGCGCGAAACTCGAACCCGTCGAGTAGCGGCGAGGCGACGGTTTTTTGCCGCTTTCGAACCGTTCGACTGGTCGTCGTGTCAACGAAACATCTACGGAGAACTATTGAGTGCTATATGTCCTTCCGGGCTACGCTCTAGCAAGGTATTTTAGCTCCGTGGCGAACTCTCAACTAGCGAACCAGCACCCCCCCCCGACAGAATGAGCACGAACGCCACACCGATAACGGTCCTGTTCACCGTCGATTCGCTCCGAGCGGACGCACTGCCCGACGACGGCACGATTGCCGACCTCGCAACGCACGGAACGTCCTTCGAGAACGCCTTCGCGCACGGCAACTGGACGCCCTTTTCCTTCCCGTCGATTCTCGGCGGGGGAGACGTCTTCACCGATTCGCGGGACATCGGTCTGCCAGACCGCCCGACGCTCGCCGAAACGCTCCGCGACGCCGGAATCACCACGGCGGGATTCAACGGCGCGAACGGATTTCTGACCGACCACTGGGGGTACGACCGCGGATTCGAGACGTTCGAGACGTTCACGTCGAGCACGAATGACGCGTTCTACAGCAAGTATCTCACCGCCCACCCGACCGTCCAAGCGTGGCTGCAGGTCGCAGCGTCGCCGTTTCGCCGTCTCCTCGGCCGCGACGGCGGCGCGCGGAACGTCTCCCGAATGAAGGACGTGGAGGAACACGCCATCGACTTCATCGAACGGGCGGAGCCGCCCTTCTTCCTCTGGGTGCACTACATGGACGTTCACACGCCCTACGTCCCCGCGCCGAAGTTCGTCCGCGACGAGACGGGTGCCAACGTCGGGACGCTGAAGATGCTCAGGGCGCACGCCCAAGCGGGTCTCGGCAAGGAAGTCGGGAGCGACACGCTCGACAACCTCCGGTCGCTCTACCGCGCCACGATTCGGCAGGTGGACGAGAGCGTCGGCCGCGTCATCTCCGCGCTGTCCGGGGAGGGATTCCGGGACGACGCCTGCCTCCTCTTCGCGGGCGACCACGGCGAGGAGTTCATGGAACACGGTCACCTCGCGCATTACCCGAAACTTTACGAGGAGTTGACACACGTCCCACTCGTCGTCTCGAATCCCGACGGGGACGCGGAAACCGTCGAGCGGGCCGTCGGCCTCGACGCGATTCCGCCGACCGTTTGCGACGCGATGGGCGTCGAACACGAGTTCGACGGCGAGAGCCTGCTCGACGGAACTCCCGACCCGTCGCCCGTCACGTCCGTCGCGGTGCGCGGACCGAGCGTCACCTATCAACCGATTCCGCGCCGATTGGACGACGGGGAACTCCTCGTCAGCGCCAGAACGCGCGAGTGGTCGTACATCTATCACACCGAATCGGAAGCGCGTGAACTGTACGACCGAACCGCAGACCCGTCGGAAACCGAAAATCTGCTGGACGGCGCTGGCGACGACATCCGCGTTCCCGACTACCTCCACGAAGCGGTGGAGAAGCGAATCGACGCGATGGCGTCCTCGAGCGTCGAAACCGACGAGAACGACGAGAACGAAGGTGAAGCGCCGCCGTCCGCCGTCACGGACCGGTTGAAAGCGCTGGGCTATCAGTGAACTACTTTCGGCCCCCTCGGATACCGACCGCCTCGGAATACAATTTTAGGCGATGCCGTCGAACGGACGTGCGGGGGACAGACAGTGCAATCCATTTCGAGTGACGAACGTACGTATTCGAACGGGGGCGGAAACTGATGGCGCGGGTACTCGTGCTCTACGGTTCGACCGAGGGGCAGGCCGCGACGGTGGCCGAACGGGTCGCCGAGGTGCTCGAAACGTCGGGCCACGACCCGGCCGTCGTCCACATCAGACATCGACCGGAATCGTTCGACCTGATGGACTACGACGCCGTCGTCGTCGGCGCGTCGGTACACATGGGCAAACACCAGAAGTACGTGCGAAAGTACGTCAAAGCGCACGCCGACGAGTTGAATCGGCTTCCGTCGGCCTTCTTCTCTGTGAGCCTCGCCGCCGCCGAGGGGTCCGAGGAGGGGTGGGAGCATGCCCGCGAGTACGTTTCCGAGTTTCTCTCCGAAACCGGGTGGAACCCGGACGAGACGGCCGTCGTCCCCGGCGCGCTCAAATACAGCCAGTACGGGACGCTCAAGCGGTTCGTGATGAAACAGATAGCAAAGCGGATGGGCGGCGATACGGACACCGCTCACGATTACGAATACACCGACTGGAACGAAGTCGAGGGGTTCACGGCCGACTTCGCGGAGTCGCTGACGTGACTACTCGCCGAGCGATTCCAACACTCGGTCGAAGCGCGCTTGCACCTCGTCCGCGATGTCGTCCATTTCGGCGTTATCCACGACCGAGAGCATCGCCTCGGGGTCCACCATACTGACGACGACGCCCTCGTCGGTTTCGTAGACGGCGACGTTGCAGGGGAGCAGGACGCCGAGGTTCTCCTCCGCGTCGAGTCCCTGCTTCGCGAGCGGCGGGTTACAGGCCCCGAGAATCCGGTAGTTCGGGTAGTCCTCGATGTCGAGCTTTTTGGCGAACGCGTCGCTCACGTCGATGTCGGAGAGGACGCCGAACCCTTCGTCTCCGAGCGCCTCGGTCGTTCGCTCCACGACCGCATCGAACTCGCCCTCCACGTGCCGTTTGTCGTAGTAGGTCATCGGCTGACGGTTCGCCGCGAAGGATGTTAATGGTTGAGGTTTCGCCCAGTCTGTATTGTGGCTGGCAAACAATACAAGTGGCTGCGGCACCTACTTACTGGTACGACCGTCATCGCCGAATCGCGTCGCAGTATTTCGGCGATGTCCGTCGAACGGTGTTCGAACCATGACCGACCGAACGACGCCGGAACGCACGATGGCCGAACGGAACGAGTCCGGCGAGGCGTGCGACGTGGACGACGGGCCGAGCTGTCGCACCTCCCCGGTCGAGGAGTACGTCTGGCTCGTGAAACGGGTCGGACGAAAGATTCAGGACGCGGTTGGCTCCGCGTCCCGAACGGACGACTGAGCCGACGGACACGGAACGGCTGATTTTTGGACCGTCATACGCTACGGACGACGAAATCGGGAATCCACAGGTTTATCACGACTCTCTTTCATAGTATTGTGTATGTCGAGCAATACAGACATCAGCCCGACGGAAGTAGCCGCGCGGTTGCGGGACGGTGATGAAGACCTCTACGTCCTCGACGTTCGCAACGAGGACGAGTACGAGGAGTGGAACATCGACGGAAGCCACAACGTTCCCGTTTATGACCAGTTGTCCGGCGGCAACACCCTCGGACTCGAACATTCGCTCGACGACGTTCCGGAGGACGCCGAAGTCGCCACCGTCTGCGTGGCTGGCGTCGTCTCCCAGCGGGCCGCACAGGTGCTTCGCAACAACGGCTACGACGCGAAGTCGATGCGAGGCGGCATGCGCGGCTGGGCGATGGTGTATCAGGCCTACGACGTTCCGGACGTCGATGGCGTCACGCAAATCGTCCGACCCGGAACAGGCTGTCTCTCCTACGTCGTCCAAGACGGGGACGAGGCGCTCGTCGTCGACCCAGGTCAGCACGTCCAAGTGTACCAGAATCTCGCCGAATCGCGCGACCTCGAAATCGTCGCCGTCGCCGACACGCACGCCCACGCGGACCACATCAGCGGCGGCCGTGACCTCGCGGCGGCGGAGGACGTTCCGTACTACCTCCACGAGAAGGACGCCCGCGAACTCGACCGCTACACCGCCGTCGAAGACGGCGACGAAATCGCCGTCGGGGAGCGCGACGTGGACGTGTTGTTCACGCCGGGTCATACCCGCGGTAGCATCTCCTTCCGCGTCGGCGACGCCGCCCTAACCGGCGACACGCTGTTCGTTCGAAGCGTCGGCCGACCGGACCTCGAAGGCGGCAGCGACGTCGCCCGCGAGGGCGCGACGCTCCTGTTCGACAGTCTGGACCGCCTCGCCGACCTCCCCGACGGGACGGTCGCCCTCCCCGGCCACTTCAGCGACGAGGAGATGCGCCCGCTCGCTGCGACCATCGGCGAACTCGAAGCGAACAACGGTCTCTTCGGCGTGGACACGAAGTCCGAGTTCGTGGACACCATCCTCGAAGACCTCCCCGACACGCCCGCGAACTACAACCGTATCAAGCGCGTGAACACGGGCAAGGAACAGGCCACCGCGGAAGCCGAGACGCTCGAACTCGGCCCCAACAACTGCGCATCGAACTGAACATCACACCCCACTCACGATGAGCCACGTTCAAGGCATTCGACGAAACTGGCAGCAGTTCGCGCTCCAACTGTTCGTCGTCTTCGCCGTCGGTCTCACCATCGGTTCCGAGCGAACCGTCGTGCCGGTCCTCGGCCGCGACGTGCTCGGCGTCGAGTCCATCCTCGTCATCGGGTCGTTCGTCGTCAGCTTCGGCGTCGTCAAGGCGCTGTTGAACCTCTACGGCGGAAAGTGGGCCGAGGAGTTCGGTCGGCGGCGCGTGCTCATCGTCGGCTGGCTGGTCGCGCTGCCGATTCCGTTCGTCCTCATCTACGCGCCGAACTGGTGGTGGATTACCGGCGCGAACGTGCTCCTCGGCGTGAACCAAGGACTCGCCTGGAGCATGAGCGTCAACGCGAAAATCGACCTCGCGGGGAGCGACGCCCGCGGTCTCGCCGTCGGACTGGACGAGGCGTTCGGGTACGGCGGCGTCGCGGTCGGGTCGTGGGTGACCGGCGTCATCGCCGCCCAGTACGGGCTTCGGCCGGAGCCGTTTTACGTCCTGCTCGGCGTCGTCGTTCTCGCCACGCTCGTCTCCCTGCTCTTCGTCGAGGAGACGCTTCCGTACGCGCAGACGGAGGCGGACGGGGAGGACGACGAGGAGTTGTCCTTTTCGGAAGTCGTCAAGCGGGCGACCTACGGCGACCGGACGCTGTTCGCGGCGGCACAGGCGGGGCACGTGGAGAAGTTCGTGGACGTGCTCGTCTGGATAGCGTTCCCCCTCTATCTGAGCAAATCCGGACTGTCCGTCTCCCAAATCGGCCTCGTCGTCGGCGTCTACGGCGGCGTCTGGGGCGTCCTGCAACTCGGAACCGGCCGCCTCGCGGACGAAATCGGCCGCCGCCCGCCGGTCATCGCGGGCATGTTCGTCGCCGGTCTGGGGGTGCTGGCGACCGTCCTCGTCTCCGGGTTCTCCGCGTGGCTCGTCACGGCGGCCGTGACGGGGCTCGGCATGGCGCTGTTGTACCCGAACCTCATCACCGTCGTCGGGGACGCGGCCCGCCCCTCGTGGCGGGCGACCGGACTCGGCGTGTATCGGATGTGGCGCGACGCCGGATACGCGGTCGGCGCGGTCGTCGTCGGTCTGCTCGCCGACGTCGCTACCATCGAAGCCGCGTTCTACGCGACAGCGGGTGTGATGGTCGCATCGGGCGTCGTCGTTCTCACGATGATGCGGGAAACGCACCCGACGCTGGGCGAGTACGACCGCCCGAACCCCGCCGAACGGAATTCGGTTTCGGAGGACTGAACGCCCCCAAATCGAACGTGGAAATCGAACGAAAACGGAAGTCGAAATCAGTCGGCGTGCGCGGCCACTTCTTCCTGTTCACCGCTCGATTCGAAGTAGGTCACGTACACCTGCGCGAGGAAGACGACAGTGAATATCACGTCGAGCACCGTCGTGTAGGCGTGCGGAACCGACCCGCCCGTCGCGTTGTGCTTCGGAATCAGTCCCCCCGCGAGCCACGCGTAGTGGGTGACGATACCCGCGAACGTCGCCACGCCGAAGATGGAGACGAACAGCACCGCCGCCAACCGCTTGCCGTAGTATTTCCGGTACATGTCCACGATGTGCGGGACGATGAGGTCGGCGTAGATGAACGACATGACGCCCCCGAACGGGATGCCGGCGTTCCACAGCACGAGCGCGAAGGGGACGTTGGCCACCGAGCAGACGAAGGTGACGACGCCGACCATCACGCCGATGGCCGCCCCGAGGACGACCCACGCGACGGTTCCCTCCGGGGCCAGCGTGAACAGTTGCGCCCACCACGACCGCGGGACGAAGGCGGCCAACAGCGAGGCCACGATGAACCCGACGATGAGGTCGTCCCACAGCATCTCCCACTCGCCGATGGCGTTGCGGAAGGCGTTTTTCCACCCGGACACGGTGAGGAGCTTGTCCTTCCACGTCGCGTCCTCCCGTTGATTGACGAACGTCTCCTTGCAGGACTGCGAGCAGAAGTATTCCGTTCCTCCGTCCGTTTCGACGCTGAGCGTGTCGTCGTCGTTCGGGTCCACTTCCATGCCGCACACCGGGTCGCGGACGGTGCCGTTCTCCTCGTCGCCCGACCGAACGTGGTCGCGGGCGGCCTCGAACCACGTGTCCGGGACGACGTACTTCGTGATGGCCGCGAGCACAAGAATCATCAGGATTCCGCCGAAGATGTCCGCGGCAACGAACTGCCATCCCAGCAGAATCCACATCACGAGACCGATTTCGATGACGAGGTTCGTGCTGGCGAACTGGAACCCGGCGAAGGAGGCTTCGGGCGATGCACCCTTCTTGAACAGCGATTTCGTGGTCGCTACGGCCCCGAACGAGCAACTTGACGAGAGGAACCCGAAGAAACTCCCGATGCCGATTTCTCGTAGTCCGCGACCGCCGAGCAGATTCGTCATCCGCTCTTCGCTCACGAACGCCTGTACCGCCCCCGAAATCGTGAACCCGAGGACCAGCGCCCACCACGTCTTCCACGTCATCTCGCCGAAGAACGTGGCCGCGTCGGTCAGACTCCCCGCGATGCTCATATCCGCTAGTACGGTCGCGGGCTTTTCTACGGTTGCGGCTAATAGCGCAAATCCACGCGCGCCCGGCGCGAATTCACGGATTCCGGAATTCAGTGCCGGAGATATCGGATTTTTCGGGGTTGTTCCCCCTCCGAATCCCACTTCGATTACTTCGGGACGGTTCTGGCCTTACCTTCCGAAATTCTATCGCTGACGAACCAAAATATCTGATCACACACCACGGGCCTATCTCGGGATATTACCCCGCGTGCTACTGACGGATTTCCGCGCTCGTGTTCGCCATCAACCACTGGTCGTCCGCGTCGTCGGGGTTTCGAATCTCGACCCATCCGTTATCACAGAACAGCATTTCGTACTCCGAATCTGACGGCGCGTCCGCCTCCGATGGCGTGTTCGCTTCCGACGACAGCTCTTCGTCTTCGGCCGCCATTTCAGATACCTCCACGGACCGCGTGTCGGTCGAACTGGACGTCGCTTGGCCGGACGGAATCGTGAACTCGAACCATGGGTTTCCTCGACTCGTTAGGCGACCGTTTCTCACTTTGTTATGCGGCGCGAACCCCGTTATAAAGGGTGCCTACCGCCGAGAAGGGAGTGGTTTCCGTCCTCCGATTCGTCAGTCGTTCCCGGCGACGATGTTCGCCACGCGGGTTCTGTCGAACAGCCGCTCTTCCTCCGGTATCTCGGGGTAGGGACTGCCATCGGTGTACTCCGGCCACTCGCCGAACTGCTCGGGATACAGCTGTTTCGCTGTCATCTCCAACTGGAACAGGTTCATTATCGGTCCTTGAACCGGGTTTCCGGACGGGTACACGGCGTCGTTTGCCACGGCGGTCAGCTTGTTTCCGACGGGGTGGTCCGCGATCGTCTCGCTGATTTGCGCGACGTCGTAGTACGAGGCGACGCCGAACTTGTGGAGGATGACGTCGGGATCGACTTTCAGCATCGTCTCGTAGTCGTACGTCGTCTGATACGTCACGTCGCCCTCGGCGAACGCGTCGGTCGCCCCGAGCGGTCGAACGTGGGCGTTGGCGAATCCATCCGTGTTTATCTTCGAGGGGTAGAACGTCCCCTGCATGAAGATGACCGACGCGACGGTCGGTCGCTCGTCCTCCGGCGGGAGGTTCGACCGGATGCGTCCGAGGAGGTCGTCGTGCACCGACGCGAGCGCCTCGTATCGTTCCCGCTCCCGGAACACGGCGGCGACCTTCTCCGCGATTTCCCAGAGCGTGTAGTACTCGTAGCTGTCACGGTACGGTTTCGGCGGTCGGCTGTGCTGACGGCTGTACGTGTTGCCGAACCACGGGGCGACCGTCCCGGCGATTTCGTCGACGTCGGATTTCGACCACCCGTCGAACGACAGCACGAGCGCGGGGTCGACCATGTGGAGGTCGGAATCCAACTCGTAGAACAGTTCCTTGTCGATGTTCACGCCACCGGAACCGGTGTTGAGTTGGGTCAGACCCTCCCGGTCGAACGAAACGCCGTCCAGTCGTTCGTAGTACGCGTCCAGCGTGTTACCGCCCGCTTCCGAGTCGAATCCCAGCGAGTTCACCGCGTCGCCGTGTCCGTAGGCGACCGCCATATCGGCGTACAGCAGGCTGTACACCATCACGTTTGCCGGGACGCTTTCGAACTTGACGGTTCCCATCGGTGACATCGTGACCGAGTACGGCTCGGAATCCCCTCCGCCCGATTCGGTCGCCGTCGCGTCCGAGGACGTCGCTTCGGCGTCCGTGTTCGTCGGGGTTTCCTCGCCGCTCGACTTCGAATCGCTCGTACACCCGGCCAGCAGACCGCCGCCGACCACCGCGCCGCCGTATTTGAGGTACGTTCTTCGTGTCGGTGCCGCTCGGTTCGTGCGTTCGTTCGTCATGTTCAGAACGCTCCCTTGACGATGTTTGCGACGCGCTCGCGGTCGAACAGTTCATCGTCGCCCGTCACCTCGCCGAAGATGTCGGGATACAGCTGTTTGGCCCCCCGCTCGGTCAAAAAGAGGTTGTGAATCGGCCCTTGGTAGAGGTAGCCGCCGCGGTAGACGCGCCCGTTTTTCACGGCGGTCAGCTTGCTGGCGACGGGGTGGCCGCGCATGAATTCGAGCACGGTGTCCCGGAATTCGGTCGCGGACTGGCGCTCGTGTGCGCGAAGCAGTATCGCGTCGGGGTCGATTTCGAGCATCGTCTCGTAGTCGATTCGCCCGCGGTCGGTGGTGCTGATGCCGTCGATGCCGCTGCTCGCCAGCGCGTCGCTGACGCCGAGGTCGCGCCACTGCTTCTTGCTGGTTCCCTTGTCGTTGAGCCGATACGGCGAGAACTTCACCGGTTCGTTGCTCCCCTCGTACACGAGCAACACGTTCGGCCGCTCGTCGGCCGGTGGGAGCTTGGTCTGGATTTTTGCGACGAACTCGTCGTGCAGTTCTTTGAACGCCTCGTATCGCTCCCGCTCCCGGAATAGTTCGGCTATCTTTTCGAACGCCTCGTAGAGCGTGTAGTATCGGTAGTCGTGCCACTCGTCCTCGCGGCGGAATATCAGGTTCCCCACGAACGGGCCGACGTTCGACGCGATTTCCTCGACGTCCTTCTCGCTCCAGTCGAACCAGTTGACGAGCATTCGGGGGTCCATGACGTGCACGTCGTTGTCGAGTTCGTAGAACAGCTCTTTCCCCATCCCCGCCTTGCCGATATCGTTGTTTTCGAGCTTCGTTCGGTCCACGCTCACCCCGGGCAACTCGTCGTAGAAGCCCGTGTAGTAGCGGTCCGCGCCGCCGATTCCCGTCATCCCGTCGGCTTTGCCGAGCGCGACGCCCATGTCGGCGTAGCCGCCGCCGTACGCGACCCACCGACCGGGAACGGATTCGAACGTGACGCTTCCGGTCGGTGCCATCGTGACCGAATAGGAGTCGTCCTCGGTCTTCGTGGTCCCATCGGACGAACTGGTCGTGTCCGCCGTTGTCGTCGATGTCGTTTTCGATTCCGAATCTCCGGCACATCCGGCGAGCAGACTTCCGCCGAGTATCGCGCCGCCGTACTTAACGTAGTCCCGCCGTGTTCGTCCCGAGTCTGTCGTACGTTCTTTCGACATGTGTTTTAGGCTCACCTAAAATTATAAAACGTTTTCGAATTTTTAGGTCTGCCTAATCCATGCCGTATTTAATACGGCGACCCGCAACGCGGACACATCGGCGGCCCGACGTCCGGAAGCGAATGCCCGCAACTCGGACACACGCCGGTCCCGTCCTCGGCCGTCATCTCCTCGACGGCCTCGTCCGTCGTCGCACGGAGTCCGGAGAGCGTTCCTTCTCCGCCGTCGTCCCCCGATTCCCGTTCGCCCCCGCCGATTGCGTCGAGCGCGAACCGCGCCCTGTCGCGGACGAACGACGATTCGTCCTCGCGCCTCTCACGTAGCCGCTCCATCGCTTCCGCTGGCACCGAACTACCCTCGTCGACGCGGACGAGGAGACCGACGGCCTCGGCCGCCCGTCCCCGAACGTGGTCGTTTTCGTCGTTCAACCGCGCCGCGAGCGCGTCGGCCTCCGCTCCGAGTGCCCTCGGTGACACGCACCCGACGGCAGCGACCGCCGTACAGAGATAGTAGCGGACGAGTTCGTCCCCGTCGTCGAGATGCTCCGCGAGGTTCGGTACGCGGTGGTCGAGACGGTCCGGGTCGCCCAGCGCGATGTCGGCCAGCGCTTTCGCCAACTTCTCTTTCACCTCCGGTTCGTCGAACGACAGTCCGATCTGTAACTCCGCGACGACTTCCGGCGACGCGACCGCATCCGGGTGGTCGAGAGCGACGTTCCCCAGCGCCTCGGCCGCGCGAGCGCGAACGAAGTAGAGTTCGTCGTCGTCCGCGAGGCGGTCGGTCAGAATGGGGAGGACCGGAACCACGGCGTCGGGGTCGCGTTCGGCGACGGCGACGAACAGTTTCGCCGTCGTCAATCGAATCGAGCGCTCTCCGTCGGTCACGAACGGCGACAGGGCCGGAAGCAGCGGTCCCACGACTCCCGGCGACTCCGATTCGACGCGCCGAAGAACGTCGAGGGCGGCTTTGCGCTCCTCCGTCGGTGCCGTTTCGAACCGCTCCAGACACGCGATAGCGTCGTCGTGTTCCCCCGAATCGAGCAGTTCGGCGAGTCGCTCGGCGGAGGGTCGGTGAGATGACTCGTCCATCGTTCGTTGCCGTGGACGTCTCGCGGCGACACCAAAAACACGAGGTGCGGCGAACCGACGCCGCGAAACCGGTTATTCCAACATCGCAACGCTCCGTTCGACCGCCTCCCGGTTCCCGATGAGCGTCACTAAATCCCCTTCTTGGACGACGACGTTCGGATTCGGAACGATAAACTCGTCGTCCCGTCGGACGAGCGCGATGACGGCATCGTCACGCAGTTCGATGTCCTGCACCTGCTGTCCGGCGGCCGACGTCGATTCGACCACCACCTCGGCGATGTCGTTCTCGTCGCCGACCCCGGTGAGCCAGTCGTAGAAGTTCGGTCGGAGTATCAGGTCGTCCATCATGTCCACGGTCGCCGTGACCGGCGTCACCGGTCGCACGCCGAGGTCCGAGAACGCGTCCGCGTTCTCGGGTTTGTTCACCTGCGCGATGAGCCGCTGGATTCCGAACGTCGTCCGCGCCGTCTGGCAGGCGAGGATGTTCTGGTCGTCGTCGCTCGTCGCCGCGACGACCATCTTCGCGCGCTCCGCGCCCGCTCCTTCGAGCACGGCGGCGTTCGTCCCGTTGCCGGGAACGACGGAGTAGCCCGCCGCTCGTAATTCGGTGACGGTCGCGTCGTCGCGTTCGACGATGATGGGATTTTCGCCGCGCTCTTCGAGTCTGTCGGCCAGCAGCCGTCCGGTTCGGCTGCCGCCGATGATGAGTACGGTCATGGGTATGATGTCGAGTGCTTTGGCCGCTAGCGGCGCGCCGCCCGCCTCCACGACGACGGTCACGAGGATGACGAGGAAGACGACGTGGACGACGCTCGTCGCGTTCGGAACCCCCGCGTTCGCCAGTTGGAGGGAAAACAGCGTCGCCGTGGAGGCGGGGATGATACCGCGCGGACCGACGGTGGCGACGAACAGCCGTTCGTTTCGCGTGAACTGCGTGTTCGTCGTCGAGATGAGGACCGAGAGCGGGCGAACGACGAGCATCGTCAGGACGACGATGGCGAGGCCGCCCGGTCCGAGCGTCAGGAGGTGGTCCAATTCCAACAGCGAGGCGAGGATGATGTACACCACGCTCAACACTATCGACGTGATGTCGCCGCTGAACCCCGCTATTTCCTCGTCGTAGGGGATGTCCACGCTTCCCAGAATGAGTCCCGCGACGGCCACCGTCACGACGCCCGCCTCGTCGACGAACGCGTCCGCGATGGCGAACGAAATCAGCGCCGTGCCGATGACCGTGATGCGCGAATCCTGTGGGGACCGGCTCAAGTACCGGAGCACGTAGGCCGCCACCAGCGCCGTCACGATGCCGATGAGGACGCCGGTGCCGATTCTCGCGACGAAGACGAGGATGACGTCCAGTCCGACGCGTCCCTTGACCGGGTCGGGGTCGATGTCCAGCACCGCGACGCTGAAGATGACCGCTCCCAGCACGGAGGCGGTGACGTCGTTGACGACGCCCTCCGTCTCCAAGAGCGTCCGTACGCCTTCACGAACCTCTATCTGGTCCAGTACCGGCGTGATGACCGTCGGCCCGGTCGCCACGAGCAACGCCGAGATGAGAAACGAGAGGTTCCAATCGAGGGATAGAAAGACGTGAATCAGTCCGCCGAGGGCGAAGAACGTCACCCCCGCGCCGACCGTCACGAGTCGAAGCGTCGATTTCGGCGTCTCGCGTATGTCCGACGCACCCAGCGTAAAGGCTCCCTCGAAGATGATGATGGCGACCGCCAGCGAGACGAGGGCCGAAAGCGAGTCGTCGAACAGTTGCGGGTCGACCAGACCGACACCCTCCGGACCGAACAGGATGCCGAAGCCCAGCAGGAACACCACGTTCGGAATCCCGTACCTGTCGGCGAGAAGTTTCGACACGGCTCCGAGAGCGATTATCGACGCCGACACGAGCAGGAGGTTCGAGGACATTGGTCGAAGTTCAGCCGGTTCGACTCGCCGTCGAACCGCGACTACTCGCGTCATGTGAACGTCATGAATCACGATAGTTCTTGCTCCGACGCGCACTCGGTCGCGATTTCGGACGATGATTTCGTTGTGTAACGTCCTTTCGCCGTGTGAATCGTCGAAAAACTACGCTTCTCCGCTCGATACTGGGAGCCTTTACAATCGGGAGACGGGCGGACGGGATGGTCGATTCGAGACGTCGCTCATCCTCGACTTTTTACGGTAACGCACTCCACGTCAGTGTATGCGATACCTCACGGTTCGTATCGAACCGGATGGTGGCGGTGCCTTCCATCCACTCGGCGGTCAGCTGACGAACGAACCGTCTATCGAGCGGCGGGCCATCCATCGCGTCGAGCTTCTCGCCGACGATACCGTACTGTTATTTGCCGAGGCGAGCGGCAATCAGGACCGCTATGAGCAAATAATGGAGGACTCGCCTCACGTCATCGATTTTCTCGTGTCCGGGGAGGACCGTTGGATGGCCATCAGTCAATTCGAGCCGACAGAACGGGTTCGCCGCTCGCTGGAACTCCAACGAGAATCACAGTTGGTAATCGAGACGCCGATTCACTTCACTTCCGATGGGTCGCTCGAGGTGACGTGCTTAGGGACCGACGAGACGTTTGCGACGTTGTTTGAAGACGCTGACGAGGGTGCGTCCATCGCGCTCGAAATTCTCGAGATGGGAGAGTACGACCCCGACGAATCATCGTTCAGCAGGCTGTTCACGGCTCGACAGGAGGAAGTGCTGGAGGCGGCAGTCGAGCGGGGATATTACAGCGTCCCTCGCCAAGCGACGCTCGAGGACATCGCCGAGGTCGTCGGAATCACCCCTCCGACGGTGAGCGAGCACCTTCGAAAGGTCGAAGAGCGCGTGTTCAACGAAATCGTTCGCTGATGCTGCTCACTCGACGGGATTCGGGTCGAACTGTCGGTTTAAAAATACCCCTACGACTGGGGCAGTAACGGTATCCAGTTACGTCGTTTGTTTTCACTTACTCGATTCGACGTTCCATGTACGCGTCACGAATGCTGAATCCGGTTGAACTTCCGAGCCAATACCGATGACAGACGCAAAAACACACCCGACCACTGATGCATCGCTACTCGATGATGACCGTGTTGAATCCGACTATCGCACTGTCAATGGCGTCCGGTTACACGTCGCGACCGCGGGCGACCCCGACGCACCGCTGGTCGTCTTACTGCACGGTCATCCCGACTTCTGGTACGGCTGGCGCGACCAAATCATTCCACTCGTCGAGACCGGCTTCCGTGTGGTCGTTCCGGACCAGCGGGGCTGCAATCTGAGTGACGCTCCCGACGGAATCGATGCCTATCGGCAATTGGAACTGTCGGCTGACGTTCGCGAATTGATTCACAGCGAGGGCCGAGAATCGGCCCACGTAGTCGGGCACGACTTCGGCGGGTTCGTCGCCTGGAACGTCGCACTCCGTCGGCCGTCCATCGTCGACCATCTCGGAATCTTCAACGTCCCACATCCGACGGTGTATCGAACCGTCTTGCGTTCTAGCCCCCAACAGGTCGTCCGGAGCTGGTACGTGTGGTTCTATCAGGTACCGACGCTCCCCGAGTGGCTGTTGAGTCGGAACGATATGGACAATATGGTCGCCTCTCTCGAGATAACCTCCAATCCCGGAACGTTCGACGAGGAAACGATCGACCGCTACCGGGCGGCCTGGCGGCACACCGGCGTCGGTCCACGGGTGAACTGGTATCGCGGGTTCCGCCGCTCCGAAAGTCCGCCACGCGACACCGTTACCCAGCCGACGCTGATCTGTTGGGGTGAAGACGACATCGCGCTCCTCCCCTCGATGGCCGAACAGAGCGCCGACTACTGCGAAAATGGTCGGCTACGGATGTTCCCGAAAACGTCACATTGGGTCCATCATGAGCGCGAAGAAGTGACTGAAGCGCTGCTCCGTCACCTCTCGTAAACGATACGCCGAATCGTCGCATTCTCGAAAAACGGACCTCTCACGGGCGACGTTCCGGGTCAGCTTCGAGACGGTTGCCGACCGTTGCGTCGTCCTTGACACCCGTTCGAAACGGAACTGCATGCACCGACGCCGGAGGAAAGAACCGGCCACGAATGCCCCCGAGCCGAATTCTTTTGCCACCCCCGCGCACAGACTGGGATATGTCGGATGCTCGCTATCCACTCACGCGCTATCTCGGTATCGACTCGGCCGGGTCGCCGACGATGACCGTCGACGGGTCGCTCGTCTTCCTCGCCGATACGACGGGGACGCCGCAGGTCTGGTCGTTAGACGAACCGGGGGCGTTTCCGTCCCGC
This sequence comes from Haladaptatus sp. SPP-AMP-3, assembly GCF_049568665.1. Lineage (NCBI taxonomy): Archaea > Methanobacteriati > Methanobacteriota > Halobacteria > Halobacteriales > Haladaptataceae > Haladaptatus > Haladaptatus sp. SPP-AMP-3. The sequence continues at coordinate 113,465 of NZ_CP145898.1, forward strand.
CTGACCGCTCACGACGAACGAGTGTCGTTCGTTTCGGCGTCGCCGACCCGTTCGGAAGTCGTCTTCGGCATGGACACGGGAAGCGACGAACACGACCAACTGTACCGCTACGACCTCGACGGCGGAACGGAGACGGCGCTGACCGCGACCCCCGAGGCCATCCACCTGTGGGGTGCGTGGCGTCCCGACGGCGACCGAATCGCCTTCACCGCGAACCGCCGCGAGGGGTCGACGTTCGACGTGTACGTGCAGGGGAGGGACGACGCGGAGGCGACGCTCGTTCACGAAGGGTCGGGCGGCTTCCTGAGTATCGAAGCGTGGGGCAAACCGGGAATCGTCTGCTCGAAAGCCAACGCCAGTTTCGACCAGAACCTGTTCCTGCTCGACCCCGAGTCGGGCGACTATCGGAAACTCACCGACGACACCGATGCCCGGTATCGCGACGTGACGTTCGGTCCCGACGACGACCTCTACTGCGTGACGAACCACGGCGCGGACACCGCGTACGTTGCCCGTCTCGACCTCGGCGACGGCACGCCGACGGTCGTCGAGGGGGCTGGGGAGTGGAACGTCTCCCACCTTTCGCTTCACGGCGGAACGGGCCGGGTGGTGTGGGTGCGAAACGTCGACGGCTACTCCGAGGTTCACGCCGGACGACTCACGGCCGAGGACGACATCGAACCCCTTTCGACTCCCGACCTCCCCGATGGTGTCGTCTTCGCCGCGGGGTTCGGTCCCGACGGCGACTGTGCCATCTCGATGAGTCGGAGCGACGACCCGAAGAACGTCTTCGTCCTCGACCCGGACACCGGGACCGCCGAGCGATGGACGAACTTCGGCACGCTCGGCATCCCCCGCGAGGCGTTCCTCGACCCCGAAATCGTGCGGTACGAGTCGTTCGATGGGCGGGAAATCCCGGCGTACTGGACGCTTCCGCCGAACGCCCAACCGGGCGAAACCCCCGTCATCGTGGATATCCACGGCGGTCCGGAGCACCAGCGTCAGCCGTGGTTCTACCCGATGAAACAGTATTTCCTTCAGCAGGGGTACGCCGTTCTCGAACCCAACGTTCGCGGTTCGTCGGGCTACGGCACGGCGTACACGCATCTGGACGACACGGACAAGCGGATGGATTCGGTCGCGGACATCGAGGCGGCGGTCGAATGGCTCCACGAACGGGACGCCGTGGACGCCGACCGAATCGTCGCCTACGGGCGCTCCTACGGCGGTTTCATGGTTCTCGCGGCCATCACGGAGTACCCCGACCTGTGGGCCGCCGCCGTGGATTTCGTCGGCATCGCCGACTTCGAGACGTTCCTCGAAAACACGGGCGAGTGGCGGCGGAGTCACCGCGAGCAGGAGTACGGGTCGCTCGAAAACCGCGACCTGCTTCGGAACATCAGCCCGATTCACGAGGCGGATCGGATCTCCTGCCCGCTGTTCATCCAACACGGCGCGAACGACCCGCGCGTCCCGGTCGGCGAAGCGAAGCAGATAGCCGAGAAAGTCCGCGAGCGCGGCGTCCCCGTCGAAACCTGTATCTTCGAGGACGAGGGCCATCACACCACCTCGCGCGAAAACCTCGTGGAGGAGTTCGAGCGTATCGCCGCCTTCCTCGACGAACACGTGTAGGACGCTCGTCGCCGCGAATCGCCCGAGTAGGCGGTGCCTACCGAGTACGATCGCTCCCATCGACGAAAATACGGGTTTCGATTCGCTTCAACTACCGTTCGCCCTCGTTTCTTTTTCGATCACCGGAATTCGTTTTTCGCTCGTCGGTCGAACACGTCGCCGTCGTGCCTTTCTTGCCACGCCGAACGAGACAGAATGTCTACACAATAGTCAGTACCCCTCGCGTCGAACCCCGATGCGGAGTGGATTGGGGTGGGACATATCAGTACGACAGTGACTGTCGCGTATCTTCGAGAGGTGAACGAATGACGGCGTTGTGGAACGAGCGGTCCCGTGCGGTGTTCGTCGCCGCCGGGTTGGGGTTCGGCGGGTACGCCTTCGCGGTCGTCGTGGTGCTCTTCACGGCGCTCGTGCTTTCGGTCGGCGGAATCGACCTCCTCTCCCGTCCGACCCTGTTGGTCGCCGTTTCGATAGTGATGGGCCAAGGCGTCTCTTTCGGCCTGTTCGCGCTGGCGTACCTCCGCTACACCGGACGCGGACGGTCGTACGTCGGGGTTCGCTTCCCGACGCTTTCGGACCTCGGGTGGACAGTCGGCGGGTTCGTCGTCTTCTACGGCGGCCTCATCGTCGTGTCGCTCGTGCTCACGACGTTCGGGATACAGTCGGCGCAGAACGAACTCGCCAGCATCGGCGAGCAGGACCCGCGGGTGTTTCTCCTGTTGATTCCGCTCTCGTTTCTGCTCATCGGTCCCGGCGAGGAACTGCTGTATCGCGGCGTCGTACAGGAACGACTCCGCGAATCGTTCGGGCGCTGGCCCGCCATCGCGTTGGCGAGCCTCATCTTCGCGTTCGTTCACTTCTTCTCGCTCCAGGGAGCGGGAAAAATCGTCTACCTCGCCATCCTGTTCGTCCTCTCGCCCGTCCTCGGGGCGGCCTACGAGTACACCGGCAACCTCGTCGTCTCGGCGCTGATTCACGGCGCGTTCAACGCGCTACAGTTCGCGCTGGCGTATCTGATGGTGACGGGACAGTTGCCGTCGTAAGCCGCTACTCCTGTCCTTGCCAGCGCACGATGAGGAACTCGGTGTAGCCGCCGTACGCGATTTCGAGCGACCCGACCCACCAGTTCCACCGCTCGGGAAGCGACATGTCGTCCGGCGCGTCGTCCAGGTGGCCGACGATGGCCCCCGCGGTGAGGTCCATGCCCGAGTGCTTTCGGTACCGCCCGGAATCGGATAGGTCTCGGGCTTCCCGAACGACGACTCTCCGCGCACCCTCGGGTGCGTCGAACCGTTCGCGCAATCGTCGGTCGAGTTCGGTCGGGTTCATTTTAATAGCGCCCTCCGCGTTTTTCCACCCATGCCGACAGTCTTCGCGGTGGACGAATACGAAGCACAGGAGTACGACGCGGTGCTCGTCCAAGAGAACGCAGTCGTCTGTCTTAACGCTGACCCGGGGCTCGTCCGCGTCATCCCCTTCCAGAAGGTGAACCACGTCGATGCCGACCCCGAGTTGCACCTCTCCAGTTCCGAAGTCCCGGACTCGTTCTTCGGCGGCGCGGAGTACGCGTTCGTGGACGTGTCGAAGTTCGACCGAATCGAGCGCCATCTGGAGGATATCGAGAGAGAGCAGTACTGACCGGTTACAGCTTTGTCCATCTCGTATCGGTGTTGCCCATCGGCAAGTGCCAGCGCTGTTCTGCGACCAACGGGTCGCGCCGCCGGAGTTCGATCCGTGCGTCGAACAGCGGCGACAATCGGGCGACCTCGCGCGAGTCGTCCGGGACGGGTAGATGGACGTGTCCGATACTCTTGACGCCGCGGATGAGCGCCATCACCGTGCGGAGAAATCGCGTCACTGCGGCGCGGTCGTTCGTTTCGAGCAGTCGTTTCAGCGAATCGATGCTGACCCGGAGTTCGGCGGGCGAAAGCCCCGACGCGCTGTGGTCGAAATAGCCGACCGCTCGAAGGAGTTCCGCGCGGATGTATTCGAGTTCGGTTCGGCCCTCGTCACGTTCGACCGAGGCGTCCGTCCCGACGTCGGTCGGAGTGATGACGCGGACGTTGGGGTCTTCACGTCCCACCCCCGGCGGGAGCCCGTCGTCGATGTCGACGGCTGTCGTCCGGGTCGCAACGAGGACGTGTTTCCGGTCGCAACACGGGTCGCCCGAAAGCCGACGTATCGCCTGTAGCGTGACGCTCCGCGTCACCGCACCGGTTATCAGGAGGACACAGCCCTGCTGTTTCAGTTCCCGCAACGTGGCCTCGAAATCGCGTTCTCCATCGTCTCGGTATCGGTTCCGAACGAACGACATTCTTCACTGAATGTTCATACTTCGTGACCATAATATTTGTTGTTTACATTTCATTTTATCAGTATTGTGTCGATGGATTCTTCCAGTTCACGTCGGGTACGTATCGTTTCCATCGTCGTGGCGACTTTCACTTTCGTCCGTGTCTTCTTCGCCCGTTTCTGTGCCTTCTTCGGCCGCTTCCGGTTCCGGCTTCGCGTCCGTTTCGTCCGGCGTCTCCGTCGCCGGTTCCGTCCCGTCGTTCGCCGGTTCGCTTGCCGTCTCCTTGTCCGTCTCCTGCGCCGCGTCCTCGCTTCCCGTCGCGTCTCCTGTCGCGTCTTTCGTCGCTTCGGTTTCGCCCGTTTCATCGCCCGTCGCGCTCGTCACTTCACTCGCCTGTATCGGGTTCCCCTGCATCAGGTCGGGAAGGACGACGCGGTTGAACTGGACGAGTAGCACGAGCAACAGCGGACCGAGAAAGAGTCCGTACCATCCGAACAGGAGGGGGCCGAAGATGTACGCGAACAGCATCAGCCCGACGTGCAGTTCGCGTCCCGTGATGTACGGGCGGATGATGACCTCGGCCACGAGGTCGATGACGATGACGAACAGCGCGACGAACGCCACGGGGAACCAGAGGGTCCGCGGCCCGATGTCGAACGACCGAACGACGAGGTACGCCGCGATGGGAACGTAGACCAGTTTCGTCCCGACGACGGGAACGAGGCTGGCGACGCCGGTCAACAACCCCAGTAGGGTCGGTAGCGGGATCGAAATCCCGGACGGCGCGAAGACGTTGGCGAGGTTGTACACCACCGCGGCGGCGAGTCCGACGACGAATGCGTTGAGGATGTTGCCGAAATACACCGTCTGCAGGCTCCGGTCAACCGCTTCGACGTAGGTGTACGCCGTGCTCCGCTCGCCGCCGATATCGCTGACGAACCAGCGAACCAGTTTGTCGTCGTCCCGAAGCAGGTAGAAGGCGAACGCGAGCGCGACGAACAACTGCAGGAGTCCGGTCCCGAACGCCGCCACCACGTTCGCGGCGGTTGTGAGCAGTTCCGGACCGCCAAAGCGCACGAACTCCCCCTGACTCTGCTGGGCCAGTTCGAGGATTCGCTGGGGATGGACCGTCAGCGACGACAGGTCGAAATACGGCCGGAGAACGCCCTCGTACCCCTGTAACGACTCACCGGCGATTTCGGCGACCTCGACCGCGCTCACGGCGACCGCGTAGGTGACGAGGAGCACGACGGGAAGCGCGACCGTCACCAGCGCCGCGGCCGCCGTCACCCCCGGATGGCCGAGTCGGTGCTCCAAGCGGTCGTATATCGGCCGCGTCGCGTAGTACATGAACAGGCCGAGCACGAACGTCCCTTCGAACGAGTAGAATACGAACAGGACGACGACGCCGAGAACGAGGCCGACCACCCACCACGCGAGACGCGACCGCCCTTGCAGTAGCGTTAGATTTTCATCCATCGTATCGTCGGGTCCCCACCCATTACCGTCCGTACGCGGGCCGACGCTATATCGGTCGGGGTCCCTGAAAGACCACCCCGACTTTTATTCGGGCAGGTCGTACTGCCACCGATGTACGAACGGATTCTGGTTCCGGTCGACGGGGGAAGCGAATCGCGGGAGGCGGTGAGCCACGCGCTCGACATCGCCGACAAATACGAGGCGACGATGTACGTCCTTCACGTCGTCAGCGAACAGTTGGTCGGCGACGCGGAGGAACTCGAGGCGGCGGGCGAACAGGTCACCGATGAAATCGTCGAGCGCGCGACCGAACACGGCGTCGATGTCGTCGCCGACGTCACCGACGGTCGTCCGTCCGACCGCATCCTCGGCTACGCCGACGAACGGAACGCCGACCTCATCGTGATGGGGACGCACGGCCGAACCGGCGTCGGCAGGGTGCTCCTCGGCAGCGTCGCCGAGCGCGTCGCGCGCCACTCGGACGTTCCCGTCCTGCTGGTCCGGTCCGCCGGTGTGAGAACGGTCGAGTCCGCCGAGCAGGCGACCACCGTCGCTGGCGACGCCCTCGCGGCCGAGGGGTACGACGACGTATCCGTCACGGAGCAACCCTACCGGGCGGCCAACACCTGGATAGTTCGAGCGTCGGCGGAGGGTGAGACGTTCAACGTCCACGTGGACCCGGTGACGGGCGAGACGAGCGTGGCGCGCATCCGTCAACGGGACTGACCCGTCTCCTTCACTCGGTCCGTTCCCGTCCGGGCGTCGCCGGGAGCCGCCGTTTGTGGTGGGTTTCGACGTGGCCGTTGACGATTTCCCAGACCGTTTCTATCGGGATGTCCAGTTCCTCGGCGACCGTCTCGGCGCGATATCGGCGGTCCACCACGTAGTGTAGCACCGCGTCGATGCGGTCGTAGGACGCTCCGAGTTCGCCCTCGTCGGTTTGCTCGGCCCACAGCCCCGCAGTCGAGGGTTTTTCGACGATACGGCAAGGAAGCCCGACGTGACGTGCGAGCGCCCGAACCTCCGTCTTGTAGAGGTTCGCCAACGGAAGCAGGTCACACCCGCCGTCACCGTGTTTCGTGAAGTAGCCGAGCAGTCGCTCCGACCGGTTGCCGGTTCCGAGGACGAGTTTCGACCGCGTGTTCGCCGCGTAGTAGAGACAGGTCATGCGCAGTCGCGCGGTGGCGTTGCCGAGCGCGCGAACCCGCTCGTTACGGTCCCCGTCGCCGACGAGGAGGTCCTCGAAACAGCGGACGAGCGGCTGGAGGTGGACCTCCCGATAGTCGATGCCGAGCGCTTCGGCCACGGTCAGCGCGTCGTGACTCCCCGCCTCGGCGGTCAGGTTGCAGGGAAGCAACAACCCGAACACGCGGTCGGGTCCGAGCGCGTCCACCGCGAGGGACGCCGCCAGCGTGGAATCGACGCCGCCGCTCATCCCGACGACGACGCCGTTCGCGTCCGACCGCTCGACGTACTCCTCGATGAACAGGGTGAGTTGCCGGTACGTCGCCGCCACGTTCTCCTCGTCGGTCAGCAGTTCGGTCGGTGGGAGGGTCGATGTCGTCACGTTTTCACCTCGTGGCAGCACGGACACCCCCCCGCCCGTCCACGCCGAACCGATACGATGAAGGAATATTGGTTTTCAGGGCGGATTTTGGAAACGTTTGTGTTCGTATTCACGACTAATCGAAACATTATGGCACTATAAAACGCTTCTCGTGTGTAAATTCATACTTTTGAATTGTGTTTTAGGTGTTTAATGACAGCCCCATCCACGACTCAAAATCACTGTGCACGTCGAGGCGCACCCTCTCAGACAGTGACAAATTTATTATGCTTGAGTTTATTGACGAACGTCCGGTTATTCGGTTTTCAAACGCTCACTTCTGGACGCTTTACGACCTTAAACAGAATATATATGATTGTAAACTGACCGAATGTCAACAACTATCAGTATAATCGAACATTCGTAAACGCTTAGGTTTATATTCTTCTGAATCACGATTCTATACCGTGACTTGGATTACAAATGCGGCGGAAATGGGTGAAAAGGTAAACAATTCGGTTGTGGTCCGTTCAGGGCTGACCGAGGAGCGTGGGCACTGATGGTCGATTTGAACGCCATCGCGTCGGGCGTCAACAGCGTGTGGGTGCTCACCGTCTCGTTCCTCATCTTCTTCATGCAACCGGGTTTCGCCATGCTGGAGGCCGGACAGGTTCGTGCGAAGAACGTCGCCAACGTGCTGATGAAGAACATGATGGACTGGTGTCTCGGCGTCCTCATCTACTTCCTCGTCGGCTCCGGAATCGCATTCATCGCCGGTGGACTCACCTCGTCCGGGGGCTTCTCGTCGGGGTTGTTGGCGTCGGCGTTCGCCTACGTCAACAACCCCGACGATTGGGTCAACTGGCTGTTCGGTGCCGTCTTCGCCATGACCGCCGCCACCATCGTCAGCGGCGCGGTCGCGGAACGGCTGAAATTCAAGGCGTACCTGTTCTACTCCATCGCGCTGACGGCGGTCATCTACCCCGTCGTTCAGGGCTTCGCGTGGGGCGGCGGCCTGCTCTCCGCGGGCGGCTACCTCGGGCAGGCGGTCGGCTCCGCCTTCGGCGTCGCGGGTGGCGTCGGGTACATGGACTTCGCGGGTGCGACCGTGGTTCACATGCTCGGCGGCATCGCCGGACTCGTGGGCGCGTACATGGTCGGTCCCCGTCGCGGTCGCTTCGACAAGGACGGCAACAGCGTGCCGATTCCGGGCCACTCGCTGACGCTCGTGATGCTCGGCACGTTCATCCTCGCCTTCGGCTGGTACGGCTTCAACGTCGGGACGCAGGCGAGCGTTCTCTCCGTCGAGAACGGTGCCCTCCAGTTCGCGGGCGCCACGCTCGGCCGCGTCGCGCTCAACACCACCCTCGGAATGGGTGCGGGCGCGGTCGCCGCCGCGCTGACGACGACGTACCTCGAAGGCAAGCCCGACCCGCTGTTCACGGCAAACGGCCTGCTCGCTGGCCTCGTCGCCGTTACCGGCGCGGTTCCGCACGTCACGTGGTTCGGCGGCATCGCCCTCGGTCTCATCGCGGGCGTGCAGGTGCCGCTCGTCTACCGTTGGGTCGTCGACACGCTCAAAGTCGACGACGTGTGCGGCGTCTTCTGTGTCCACGGGAGCGCGGGTGCCATCGGGACGTGGCTCATACCCGTCTTCGCCGTCTCGGGCTTCTCGCTCGCCCAGTTCACCATGCAGACCCTCGGTATCGCGGTCATCACCGTCTGGACGCTGGTCACGACCTACCTCATCTTCAAGCTCGCCGACGTGACCGTCGGCCTGCGCGTCGACGAGAAGGAAGAACACACCGGTCTCGACAGCTCCGAACACGGCATCGTCGCCTACCCCGAATTCGTCGAATCGTTCGACGAAACCGGCGGCGGTTCCCCGACTGGGACGGCGGACGGCCCCGCGCTGGCGGACGGGGGTGAGAACAAATGAGCGCCGACTCCGGAATCGAGATGGTCGTGGCCATCATTCGCCCCGCTCGACTGGAGAACGTCAAGCGGGCGCTGGTCGAAGCCGGTGCGCCGAGTCTGACCGTCACGAACGTCTCGGGACGGGGCAGTCAACCGGCGACGAAGAGCCAGTGGCGCGGCGAGGAGTACGTCGTGGACCTCCACCAGAAGGTCAAAATAGAGTGCGTCGTCGCCGACACCCCCGCCGAGGACGTCGTGGAAGCCATCCGCGAGGCCGCCTGCACCGGCGAACCCGGCGACGGGAAGATATTCGTCCTCCCCGTCAGCGACGCCTGTCAGGTCCGAACCGGAAAACGCGGCCCGGACGCGGTGTAGCCCGGTCTTCGTTCCGAGGAACCGTTTTTCGACCGTGCAACCGCGCCCGCTCTCCGCCGTTCGTCGTCCGTCTCGTTTTTCGGTCCGTCGTCCGATACCGACGAGGTTGCCGAGGGGGTGAACTTTTACCCCGTCTGCTACGTCTGTCCAACCATGCCGAACGCTTTCGCGGAACGAACTCGCCGGAGTCAACAGCGATTGGAGACGGCCGATGCGGACGCACTCGTCCTCTTTCCCAGCACGAACCTGTTCTACGTCTCCGGATTCGAGGAACACCCCGCCGAACGACACCTCTTCCTGTTCGTCCCGAAGGACGGCGACCCCGCCTTCGTCGTCCCCGATATGTATGGCGAGCAGATAGCCGAGGAGTCGTGGGTCTCCGACGTACGGACGTGGAGCGACGGCGACGACCCGCTCTCCATCGTGAAAGACATCGCCGATGACTTCGACCTCCGCGGCGGCCGCATCCTCGTGGACGACACGATGTGGGCGCTGTTCACCCAAGACCTCCGCCGCGCGCTCCCCGACGCGACCTTCGGACTGGCGAGCGAGGTGCTCGAACCGCTCCGCATGCGCAAGGACGACGCCGAAATCGAGGCGTTGCGGACGGCTGGCGAGGTCGCGGACCGCGCCAGCGTCGAAATCCGGGAACTCGGCGAGGAGGCCATCGGCATGACCGAAACCGAACTCGCGGCCGAAATCGAATCCAGACTCGCGGACACGGGCGGCGACGACCCCGCCTTCGGCACCATCGTCGGGTCCGGCCCGAACGGCGCGAAACCCCACCACGGTCACGGCGACCGGAAAATAGAGTACGGCGACCCCGTGGTCCTCGACTTCGGCGCGTTCGTCGGCGGCTACCCCGGCGACCAGACTCGAACCGTCGTGTTCGCCGGTGACCCGCCGGAGGAGTACGAACGGGTTCATCGGGCCGTCCTCGAAGCCGAGCAGGCGGGCGTCGAGGCCGTCGAACCCGGCGCCACTGCCGAGTCGGTGGACCGCGCGGCCCGCGAGGTCATCGAGTCGTACGGCTACGGCGAGGAGTTCATCCACCGGACCGGACACGGCGTCGGCTTGGACGTCCACGAAGGGCCGTACATCGTTGAGGGCAACGAGTTGGAACTCGAACCCGGCATGGTGTTCAGCGTCGAACCCGGCATCTACCTCCCCGGCGAGTTCGGCGTCCGAATCGAGGATTTGGTCGTCGTCACGGAGGACGGTTGTGAGCGCCTGAACGACTCGCCGCGGACGTGGCAGGCGCTCTGAGGAATCGAGTTTCGCCGCGGTTGTTCACTCGTTTTCGCGGTAGTGCTGTGCGTACATCATGGCGAACACTCCGAAGACCGGAACGAGGTTCGCCACCGTCCCGGCGAACTCGTCCATCGGGACGAGTTGGTACAGCGCGCGACTGATACCGCCGAGTACGAACAGGGAACCGGCCACTAACGAGAGGGTGCTGTCTGTCCCGTGGAAGTACAGTTCCTTGACGCCGAAGAGAACGAACATGGTCGGAAACGCCCACCAGACCACGGTCCCGAACGGTGGATAGAGCACCATCCCTCCGACGAGGACGGCGATTCCGACGACGAGTATCGCTAAACGGCCGAAGGGATGGTCCGCGAGTCGGTCCGCATATTTCACCGCGTTCATGATTTCGTGCCGTTCCGTTATCTACCGGTACTCCTCCTCCGGTTAAAAATGTGCGTCAACCGATCGGTCGCCCGCCGACGACTCCGCCTCTCCGCTTTTCGTCTCGTTGCCCGAACTCATCCACGTCGCATTCAGAGCGGTTGCTGTGGGTTCACTATCGGCCCGTCGGGGCCGAGTCCGACCGTCGCCTCGACGCCGAACACGTCGGCGAGCAGTTCCTCGGTGACGACTTCGCTCGGCGGTCCCCAGTCGTACGGTTCGCCGTCGCGCAAGGCGACGAGGTTGTCGGCGTAGCGCGCGGCTTGCGAGATGTCGTGGAGGACGATGCCGATGGTCAAATCCTCCTCGTGCGCGAGCGTTTGCACGACTTCGAGCACGCGCAACTGGTGGCGCAAATCGAGGTACGTCGTCGGTTCGTCCAGCAGGAGCACGTCGGTTTCCTGTGCCAGCACCATGGCGATCCACGCCAACTGTCGTTGTCCACCACTGAGGCTGTTCATCGCCTCGTCCCGGAGGTGGGTGACCCCGGCGCGTTCGAGGGCTGTTTCGACCGCCTCGTGGTCTTTCATCGTCTTCGACTCGAAGAACCCGCGGTGCGGATAGCGTCCGTGGTACGCGAGTTCCTCGACGGTCAACCCGCTGGGGGCTTCGTTCTGCTGTGAGAGGAGACCGAGTTTCCGCGCCAACGCCTTCGTTCCTAACGACTGGATGTCCTCACCGTCGAGTTGGACCGCGCCGCTCTCGGGTTCGAGTTCTCGCGAGAGCGCCTTGAGCAGCGTGCTCTTCCCGCTCCCGTTCGGTCCGACGAGCGCGGTAATTTCGCCCTCCGGGAGGACGATGGAGTCACACTCGACGATGATACTCGAGTTCGGGTAGCCGATTTCGAGTTCCTCGCCGAACAGCTCGCTGGCTTCGGGTTTCGGTTCGTCGTTCGCTTTTTCTTGCATTCCAGCGTCCGGTTGCCCGTTCATCGCGTTTCCTCCAGCAGGTGCGTTCGAAGCAGTTCGCGTCCCCGCTCGGCGCGCGCCGCCCGCTCCTCTTCGTCCAGTTCGAGCGCCCGATACTCCCGCTTGAGCCGCTCTTTCACGTCGGCCAACTCCGCGTCGGTCGCGTTCTCGGGTGCGCTCTCCGCCACGAGCGAGTCCATGCTCTCTTCCCACTTCGCGCCGCTGTAGCGGCCGGGTTCGACCGTCCAATCGTAGTAGTGGTCCGCGATTCCGTCCCACAGCCCCTCGTCCTCGCGGCGAACGTCGCGGATGAGTGACAGCGCGGTTCGCGCCCCGTCGCCCGCGTTGACGATGGCCTGATGTTCCGACTCGTCACCCAGACAGCCGGTTACGTACAGCCCTTCGACCGGCGTTCGTCCGTCCCGGTCCACGTCGGTCAGTTCGTCCTCGAAGTCGGACAGATAGTTGTCGTCGTACAGCGAGGCGGCGATAACCCGGGTCGCTTCCACCGGTTCCTCCTCGCCTTGCGCGTCGATTCGGAACCCGTCGTCGGTTCGCTCGACGTCGAGGACCATCGAGTCGCGCACCGTACACCCCTCCAACGCCGCCTGCTCGCGCCCCAGTTCGAGGAAGGTGTCGGGAGAAACTCCGCCGGGGAAGCCGAGGAAGTTCTCCAGATGCACGCACTGGCGAATCGCCGAGACGCCGCCGTCGAGGACGACCGTATCGAGACCGTAGCGGGCGACGAACACGGCCGCCGAGAGGCCGGACGCGCCGCCGCCGACGATGGCCACATCCCGCGGCATCAGAGTTCACCTACCTTCTGGCGCTTCCGCATGAGATAGAGGAAGTACGGCCCGCCGAGCAGGCCGGTGACGATGCCGACCGGTACCTGTATCGGGTTGAGCGCGAGTCGAGCGCCCACGTCCGCGGCGACGACCAGCGCCGGTCCGGCGAACAGGCTCCCGACGATGAGCTTTCGATAGTCGCTCCCGACGACGTTCCGGACGACGTGCGGGACGATGAGGCCGACGAAGCCGACGATTCCGGCGACGGAAATCGCGGCGCTGGCGGCGAGAATCGCCAGCGTCGAGAGCGCGAACCGGACGCGTTCGACGGACATCCCCAGCGAGCGGGCGGTTCGTTCGCCGAGCAGGAGGACGTTCAGTTGGCGGGAGGCCAGCAGCGAAAGGGGGAGTATCACCAGCGTCGGAACGAGGATGATTCGAACCTGCTCCCACCCGGTACCGGTGAGCGACCCCGTGGTCCACGAGAGGGCCGTCTGCACCACGCCGATGTCCTGCGCGAAGAAGAAGAGGCCGCGCTGGAGCGAGGAGCAGATGGTGCCGACGATGACCCCGGCGAGAACGAGGCGGACGGGACTCGTCCCGCCCTTCCACGCGATGGCGTAGACGACGACGAACGCCGCGATACCGCCGAGCGCGGCGAAGACGGGCAGGAAGACCGACAGGCCGCTGAAGACGACGAGGGTGAGGAGCACCGCCAACCCGGCCCCGTGGCTGACGCCGAGGATGTAGGGACTCGCCAGTTCGTTGCGCGTGACGGCCTGAAATATCGCGCCCGAGACGGCGAGATTCGCGCCGACGAAGATGCCGACGAAGACGCGCGGCAGTCGGAGGCTCCAGATAACCGTCGTGGTGTTGTCGAGCGTCACGTTCTTCGGAATCTCGGAGCCGAGCAGGAGAGCCCCGAGCACGTCCGGATTCGTGATGACTTTCGGGTCGAATACGGCGTTCCACGCCTGCGCGAGTGTCGTCGAGTACGCTCCGAAGCTGACCTGCACGAGCGCCGAAATCACGACGACGGCGATACAAGCGAGGACGAGCGCCGCCACCGACCCGTCGAATCGCTCTTCGACCGTCGTTTCACTGTTCTCCATCATCCGTGTTCCCTCGTTCTCGATTTTCCATTGATGTCACTGTCCGGCGAGCGTTACCGGGTTCGCCGTCTCCGTTCTATTTTTAGGTTAACCTAAAACAAGATAAGGACTTTGATTCTCGACACGGTTGCCGAGTCGTGGTGATATGGGACGACGCGGGCAGTTGATGCCTACCGTACCCGCGTCGCACTGACTTCCTACTTCGTCGGGCGGTTCGTATTTCGGTTCACGTTTCGGTTGTATCTCGTCCATCTATCGGTCGGGTCCGCGCTTCGAACCCGCCGCTTCGAGTCGCGGGAGCGGCCGCGAACCCGACGGAAATCCGCGTATCCGACCGAATATCGTCTCGGTTCGCTCGCTCCCGCGCCATTCTTTAGGCTGACCTAAACACACGTAAACCTTCCCCTTTTTCGGCCCGCCTAAAACACCGTCGGTCGTCCGCCGATAAATTTTCGCTCCGAACGCGGAACCTGACGGTTCAGTTTCAAGTACGCCCCCGGCGTACTCCGATTCGAGAATGGGGAAACGATACGATGGGGGAACAAGATGACATCGGACAGCGACCAGCACTGCGGTCTCTGTCCGACAGACGACTCGGAACGATGGGGAGACGGCGGTTCATCACGACGCTCGCGGGTGCCGGATTGGGTTCGATGGCCACCCTGCTCACGCCGGACGACGTGCGCGCGGCCGGACGGGACGAAGTACCACTCGTGTACGGCCACGGCCGCGATTTCGAACCGCTCACGACGACGGTTCCGGCGGACTGGTTCGCCGACCTCCGCGCCGCGTTCGACGCGCACGACCGTCTCGACCTGCTATCCCGGCCCGGCGTCGTCGGTAGCGCCGTCGTCCCCGGGGAGTTCGGCGGCCGAAACGCCGCCCTCGCGGTGGACGTGACCGACGACGAAGCGACCGGTTCAGTGCCCGAGCGCGTCGGCGACGTCGCCGTCGAAGTGAACCGCGTCGAATCCACCGCGAACGAACAGCGCGCCAAATCCGTCGATACGTCGTTCGACGGAAACCGAATTCCGGGGAGCGTCGAGTGCGGAAGCAGGAACGCGGCCGCGACGCTCTCTCCGGCGATGTACGACGGTGAGACGCCGTTTTTCACCACGTCGAATCACCTCTACGGCGACGACGGCGAGCAGCATCGCGGCGAACCGTTCTACGTCAAGCGCCGCGACGGCTGGCGAACGGTCGGTGAGGTGCGACGCGGCTACGCGTTGGACGATTTCGTCCGTATCGACCCCGTGAACGGTGCGGTTCCGGCGAGCGCTATTGACGGCAGTTCGCCGTCCGCCGTCGTGGGACAGTTCACGCGCGCTGGTCTCGCGCGGGTCAAAGCACGCGGGTCGAAACTGAAGAAGAGGGCGGTCGTCTCGGGCTTCACGTCCGGCGCGATTCAGGCCATCGACGGGATGACTTGCGCGTACGGCACCGTCTGCAAACACGGCCAACTGAAGTGGGGGTCCCAATCCTCGTTCACCGACGGCGACAGCGGGAGCGTCAGTTACCATCCCGACCTCGAGCGCCCGGACGACGGCCTCCTCGTCGCCGGGATGAACAACGCCCGCACGTGGTGGCCCGGCGAGGATTACATCTGGGGGACCGCCGCCTACCGAATTACGGCCAACCACGGGTTCACGTTCTCGCCGCCGACCGCTGGCGCTCCGTGAACTCCAGTTCGACGACGGTCCGGCCGCCGAGTTCGTCGGAAATCCGCGCCGCAATTTCCTTCGCCAATCCGGGATACCGTTTTCCGGACGGGCGTGTCACGAGCACCGTCACGTGCTGTCTGTCGTCCACGAGTCCCATATCGTCGAATTCGACGTTCACCTTCACGAGGTCCAGCGATTTGTACTGCCCTCCCTCCAAGAGCTTCTGCACCTGCCTATTCGCCGTGTTTTCGGTGTGGACCTGCTGGGCCATCAGCGCCCCCGCCCCGGCGAACGAGACGAGCAGGACGGCGACGGCGACGACCGTCGGTGCGGCCTTCCGGAGGGTCGTCCTGTCTTTCGGCCGGTAGCCGAGCCCCCAGAGGACGCCGCTTCCGGCGGCGTTGATGGAGACGACGTTCACCACGAGCAGGACGAACGCGCCGAACGCGAGCACCGGCGGTCCCCACGCCAAGCCGACGCCGACCGCGGCGGCCGCGGGGATGAGCGCCGCCGCGATCATGACGCCGACCAGCGACACCGGAAGGGCGGTCGCGAGTCCCAACGCCCCCGCCGCACCCGCACAGAGGCCGACCGCGAGCGAGAGGAACCCGGGCGAGGTGCGTTGGCTTATTTGGTTCACCGTCGCCACGTTGAGCGCGGGCGGAATGAACTGAGCAGACTTGAGCGCCCATCCGAAAATCGTCGCGCTGACGATGGCGACCGCGAGTCCGAGCACTTGCGACCACAACCCGTCGCGTATCATGTCGCGGTCGTTCAACACGAGTCCGACGCTCGTCGTCATCGCCGACCCCACTTGCGGGGCGATGACCATCGACCCCACGACGAGCGCGGGCGAATCGAGCAACAACCCGGCGGTTGCGACGATAGCGGACAGCACGGTCATGGCGTAGTACGTCACCGGACTCGGGTTCATCCCGAGCGCCTTCGTCCGAATCTCCTCCGTTGCGATGCTGTCGTCCTCGTCGCCTCCCTTGACGAACCTATCTTCTAACTCCGCGATGTTCGGCGTCCGGGCCGTCTCCAGACTCCCGACGACGGTGTAGCCGTCCTCGTCCAACCCCGCGTCTCGAAGGGCCGTGAGAACGGCGTCCACCGCTTGCGTCGGGACCGGAAACTGAACGACCGCCGCCTCGTCCCCGTCGCTGTCCTCGCGGGTGAGCACGTAATCGATGTGCTCGTCGTCGAGCACGGCAAGAACCTCGCTCCGGCAGTCGTCCGGAACGAGAACCTGAATGAGACGCATGCCCGGACCAACCGACTAGGGGATAAAAACCCCTCCGGCCGGAGCGGGTCGCTCACCGGTCGAAAAACGTCTTCAGCAGTTTCGCCTGCGCGTGTCGGAGATGCTGGTGGAACGTCGGTGCCGACACGTCGAGCAACTCGGCGACCTCCTCGCCCGTGCTGTCCCGCGGCCACTCGAAGAACCCGGCGAGATAGGCGGTTTCCAGCGCCGTCCGCTGCCGGTCGGTCAGCGACTCCGAGAGCTGCATGCGGAACTCCGTCGCCGTCGGCTCGGGTTTCTCCCGTTCGCGCTGGGCGACGACGCGAGCGCCCGGCGCGATGTTCTTCACCGCCTCGACCACCCCTCTGATGCTCGCGTCCATCGGAAGTTCGACCGTTCCACGGGTGCGGTTTTCGTCGGCTTCGACGTATCCGATTGCCGCCCCCCGGTCAACGAGCGCCTTGACGAACGACGGTCCCTCGTAGGTCACCTCGAAGACGCACTCGTCGTTGCGTTCGCGGATGAGTCGCGTGTCCGCTATCCCCGCCGCTCGCGCGGTTCGTTCGAGGACGACGTCCGATGACACGCCGGACGCGGTGATGAAACAGTGAATCTCTCCCGTCGGTGCCATCGTCGTCCCCAAGAGGGTGAACGTACAGTCGAGTTCCTGTGGGACGCGGATGAAGTAATGCTCGGCGCTCTCTATCTCCATCTCCACTTCGACCACGCAGTCGGACACCAGCGCCTTCCTGCTCTCTATGGCGGCAATCGCCATCCCCATCGTTTCCCCGAGTTCGACCAGCACTTCCCGCTCTCGGTCGTCGAACGCTCCTATCCGGTCCGTATGCACGGCGAGAATCCCGTAGCAGGTTTCGTCGTACCGAATCGGGATGGCGGCCATCGAGTGCGTCCCGCCATCGAGCGACTCCGCCGTCCACGACTCGAACTCCGGACGGGTCGTCACGTCATCAATGACGACGGCCCGTCCCGTCGCTCGCGCTTCGGCGACCGGACAGTCGCATTCGGTCTCGGTCGTTTCCGCCGACTCCAAATACGTGTCGTCGCCCCCGTTCGCTACCGCGCGGATGGTTTCGACGCCCATCTCGCACTCGCCGACCCACGCGAACTCGTACGGTCCCGCCGACGCCAATCTATCCACGACCGTCTCCTCTATCTCCTCCCGGTTCGTCGCTTGCACCAACGCGCGGTCCACGTCACGGATGACTTCGTTTATTCGGTTCAGTTCCACCAGCTCGGCGCGTTGCGCCGAGAGCGTCTCCTCGCGCTCCGCCCGGTTGAGCGCCGACTGGACGTTCGTCGCCAATATCTCCGCGAAATCCCGGACGTACTCGTCCAGCTTCGCCATCGAACGCGACCCCAGCAGAAAGACGCCGTGCTCGGCCAAGGGAATCACCATCTCCTGTTCGGCCGTCACCGCCCGGCCGTCCGCCCCGTACACATCTGTCCCGTCCTCACATACCGCAAGTTCACCCGACTCGAACGCTCTCCACGCGGGTCCGTTCCCGTCCTCGGAGCGCGGAATTTCGTCCGGTATCCCCTCGGTCGCTTCCGTCACGGCGACCGGTCGGAGGACGTCCCGCTCGTTGTTCACGAGATAGATACCCGACAGCGACAGTCCCAACTCTTCTCCCGCGGCTTCGACCGCTATTTCACAGATGTCGGTCTTCGTCTCGGCCGTCATGAGCTCCCGCGTCGCCGACCGCAAGGATTCGAGCGTCCGTTCGCGCGCTTCCCGTTCCGAGACGTCCTTGAAGATGCCGTGGATGACTTCCCGACCACCGAGTTGGGTTCTATTCGCGCTGATTTCGATGGGAACCCGCTCGCCGTCCGAACGAACGACCGAGAGGTGCTCCGAGCTTCTGGATATTCCTCCCTCGTTCGCGTGCTCGTCGAAGATTTTCCGATAGTGTTCCTGGTGCTCCGTGGGGTGTATCTCCCACTGATACATTCCGCAAATCTCGTTTCGAGGTCGGTCGAGGAGTTCCTCCGCCGCCGCGTTCGCGTCCACGATTTCCCCCGTTTCGGTGTCGGCGACGAGGATGGCTTCCGGACTCGCCGCGACCAGCTTTCGATAGCGTTCGCGCGACGCTTCCAGTTCCGTCTCCACCGTCCGCCGCTCCGAAATGTCGCGGATGGTTCCGGTTATCAACTCGTCGCCGTTGCAGGCTTCGCTCCGAAACGACAGCGCGACCGGAATCTCGTGTCCGTCTCGATGCCGCGCTATCGTTTCCACGGAATCCCAATCGAGTCGTCGTTCACCCGTTTCCACGTACCGCTGCAGCGATTCCTCGTGCACCGGCGCCAACCGGTCCGGGATGACCCGCGTCAACGACGTTCCGATTATCTCCTTCGGGTCGTAGCCGAGCACCCGCTCGAATCCCTCGTTGGCGTAGCGAATCTCGCCCGATTCGTCTATCGTCACGACGGCATCCGCGAGCCCTTCGAGAACCGCCTCCGCCTGTGATAGCATCCGTTCGTTCCGATAGGAGGTGACGGCACGTTCTATCTTGTGCGAGAGGACGGTCCGACTGTCGGGACCAACACAGTCGGTCACATCCATCGAAAACGCCGCTTCCACCGTCCGTTCGTCGTCGCTCACGATGAAAAACGGAAGGCTCGCGTCGCGTTCGCGTACCGCTGTCAGCACGGCGAGCGCGTCGCATTCGGGTGGACCGTGTTCACAGACGATGCAGTCCGCCGTTTCGAGTCGGTCGAGCGCCTCCTTGGCACTCGTTCTCTCCTCCCCAATCCCCTGGAGTTCACCGTCGCCACCGACGCCGATGTGGAGGATTTGTGGCGTCTCCGGGAATTCTTCATGGAAGGGCATGCTAACATAAAGTGGACGGGGGTTTCTCTATGTTTCGGTGGAACGCGAACGATTAATAGCTGTCCGTGTCAGCCGACAGGTATGAGGCTGGAGGATTACTGGGGCGTCGGGCCGAAGACGAGCGAACTGCTCGAAGCCGAACTGGGAGTCGAACGTGCGATTCGGGCCATCGAATCGAGCGATGTTCGCGCGCTGACGAACGCGGGACTGTCCCGCGGCCGAGCGACGCGAATCCTTCGACAGGCCAACGGCGGCGACGGGATGGCCGTGCTCGCCACCCGTGACGCCCGTTCGGTGTACAAATCGCTGCTCGACATCGCGAGCGACTACGCCGTCACGCCCGACGCTGGTGACCGAATTCGCGTACTGACGCCGGTTCGCTCCCGCGAGGCGGCGACCGACCGGCTCGATTCGGTCATGGCCGCCGTCGAATCGTGGGACGTACTGGACGAGGACACGCGCGAAACCGTGCTCGACGCCTTCGACGCGTACGACGGCAGCGAACGAACCGCGGTCGAGACGGCGATTTCACTCCAACGAACCGGCGTGACCGACGGCGCGTTCGCCACGGTCGCCGACATCGACGCCGACGACCTCGCCGTCGCGGTCGCCGCGCTCGGGAAACTCGACGACGGCACGGTCGTCGAGGGTGCGGACGAGGAACTCGACCGACTTCGGTCGGCGCTGCGCGCGGCCGAACGTCTCGAAAGCGGTGCGCTGGACGTGATCGAATCCGTCCAGTCCGGCGACGTGCGGACGCCCGACGAGTTCCGCGAGAGCTACGTCGAGTACGTCGCCCGCGAAACGGACATCGAACCGCAGCGAATCCGCGACGCGACGGTCGGCGAGGCTACCGACGCGACGGATTTCGTCGGCGGGTCGCTCCGCGAACTCGTCGCGGAGACCGAGAGCGCGGCCGAGGAACGCGAAGCGAGAGTGGTCGAAGACCTCGAAACCGACATCGAAACCGCCCGCGACGCCATCGACGCCGCCGTCTCCGCCGTGAGCGACCTCGCGGTTTCGCTGTCGCTGGCCCGTTTCGCCGACGCGTTCGACCTCACGCGTCCCGAGTTCGTCGATTCCGGCTTCGCGGTCGACAACGCGCGAAACCTCTTTCTCGCCACCGGGAACGGAGATGTCCAACCCGTCACCTACGGCATCGGTGACCATCGAATCGCGGGACCGCCGAAGGGCGACCGGGTGACGGTGTTGACCGGCGCGAACAGCGGGGGGAAGACGACCCTGCTCGAAACCCTGTGTCAGGTCGGCCTGCTGGCACAGATGGGACTCCCCGTCCCCGCTTCGCGCGCGCAAGTGTCGATGTCTGACGCCATCGTCTTCCACCGCCGCCACGCGAGCTTCAACGCTGGCGTGCTCGAATCCACGCTCCGGAGCATCGTCCCGCCGCTCACGAACGACGGGCGCACGCTCATGCTGGTGGACGAGTTCGAGGCCATCACGGAACCCGGAAGCGCGGCGAATCTCCTCCACGGACTCGTCAGTCTGACCGTCGATAGAGGCGCGCTCGGCGTCTTCGTCACCCACCTCGCGGACGACCTGAACCCGCTCCCCGGACAGGCGCGCAAGGACGGTATCTTCGCCGAAGGGCTGAACGACGAGTTGGACCTGCTCGTCGATTATCAGCCGCGGTTCCAGACGGTCGGCAAGTCCACGCCGGAGTTCATCGTCTCGCGTCTCATCGCCTCCTCGGACGACCGGGCGGAACGCGCCGGGTACGACGTTCTGGGGCGCGCCGTCGGCGAGGCGCTGATTCAGGAGACGCTGGATTCGTGGACGGACGCGGAGTAACTCACTTGGTGGGCCGTTCGAGCGATACCTCCATGCGGACGTTTGGTCCCGGTTTCACATATAAACCTTCGCACGTCGAAAATCGTGTGCGTCCCGCTCGTTTCGCGTTCAGTTCCGCTCTAGGTTCCGTTCGCCCCGTCCGAGACGGTCCTCCACGTCCTCGACCGTCTCGTTTTCCACGAGCCGTTCCAGTTTTCGTTCGAACTGCTCGTCCGTGAGTTCGCCGCGCGCGTACCTGTCCTTCAGCGTTTCGAGGGCCTCGCGGTTGTTCTCTTCCGCGCCGTGGCGTTCCGTCGGTTCGGCCTTCGTCTCCCGACCGTCCCCCCACGATTCTTCGCCCTCTTCCTCCTCCTCGTCGCCGAACAGCATCTCAACGATGGGAATGACGACGACGTAGCCGACCAACATCGCCGGTAGCCACCAACTTTGGTCGGTGAAGAGGGCGAGGAGCCAGAACCCCGTGACGAGAATCGACGTGATTTCCGTCGCGTTCTCGCGGAAACGCTCGCTCGGAGTGTCGCTCATATCAGTTCGTATCGTCGCCGGAACATAAAACGTCCTTTGTGTTCGTTCGGGTACCATTTCGACGGACCACACGACCTTTGTTTCCGTTCTCACAACGATGGTGCATGGAACGTGACGACGACCCAACCGTTACGCGACTCACTCCCGACGAGGCATTTGGGCTGCTCGGCGACGAGACCCGGTTCGCAATCCTGCGGGCGTTGAACGGGGCCGACGAGTCGTTGTCCTTCTCCGAACTTCGAACCCGCGTCGGTGCGGACGACCCCGGCGGGTTCAACTACCACCTCGGGAAGCTCACGGGACAGTTCGTGCGGAAGACCGAGGCGGGCTACGACGTTGCACCGCCGGGGGAACGGGTCGTCGGGGCCATCCTCTCCGGCGGGTACACCGCGGAGTTCAGCGCCGATTCCGTTCCGGTCGATGGGAACTGCCTCCACTGCGGGGGCCGATTGGAAGCGGTCTTCCGGGACCACGGAATCACCATCGACTGCTCGGATTGTGAGTGGATGTTCACTAACCCCGAAATTCCCGCGGGACTCATGGACGGAATGGACGCGGCGGCGGCACCGAGCGTCGTCGCTCGGTGGCTCCGAACCGTGGACGAGGCCACCGAAGTCGGTATGTGCACGAACTGCCACGGGCGGCTGGATTCGACGCTGTATCTCTCCGACGACGATGACGCTCCCGATTGGCTCGAAGGCAGCGGATTGGTCGGAATGGAGTTCTGCGAATGCACTCGTTGCGGTCACGTGTACAACAGGTCGGTTCAGTTGGCCGTTCTCTCGCACCCGCTGGTCGCCGCGTTCCACTACGAACACGGCATCGACCTCCGCGAAACGCCGAGGTGGGAGATTCCGTGGTTGGAGGCGGACAACGCGACCGTCGAATCCACCGACCCGCTTCGTATCGCGGTTCCCATGACCCTCGACGGGAAAACGCGTACGTTCGTTTTCGACCGGGGGTTGGACGTCGTGGACCGATACGACGGGGAGTGAATGACAATACAGGAGATGACAATCAGGGAGTAGAACCGTACTTCTGTACTCTCGTTCACAGAAATCTCATTCTACAAACACTTATTCCCGGCGCGTCGGTCGTTCCGTCCATGGTGAACACGAACGAGAAACGAATCCCGAAGGGATGGCCGGAACCGACGCCCGAACAAGTGCAGGTGATGGTGCTCGGCACCTATCACATGGATAACCCCGGACTGGACGAGGTGAACGTCGATGCCGACGACGTGCTCGCCGACCGCCGACAAGCCGAGTTGCGCGACTTGGTGACTCGAGTTTCGGAGTGGGAACCGGACGTGGTTGCCGTCGAGCGCCCCTACGACCGAAACGAGTCGATAAACGACCGCTATCGGGAGTATCGGTCGGGCGACCGCACCTACGACCGTGAAGAGACGTTTCCCGCGTCCCACTCGGAACGGAACGAACTGACGACCGAATGCCGGAGCGAAATCGTCCAGGTCGGCTTCCGACTCGCCGACCACCTCGACCACGACGGGGTCGCCGCGATAGACGAATATCCCGACGAACCCGATTCCGACCCGTTCGAAGACCGTGACATCGATTCGGGTCGGAAGACAGAAATAGAATTGCCCGAGCGCGACGCGGTACAGCGTGAGAGCGACGACCAACTTTCCTCCTCGACGATTCCCGAGTACCTCGACTGGATCAACCGGAAGGAGGAACGCCGGTTTAACCACGACTCGATGTTCGATGCGGGGATTCGTGCGGCGGACGAACCGTTCGGGAGTCCGGTCGCGCTCGCCTACTGGTACGAGCGGAACGTTCGCATGGTTCACCACCTTTGGCGGGCGATGGATTCCGAAGACGACAGAATCCTGTTGCTCGTCGGGGCTGGCCACGTTCGCGTTCTCCGCCACCTCCTCACCGAAGCGCCGATGTTCTGCCCGGTCAGTCCGCTCCCGTATCTGCCCGCCAGCGGCTGACGTCGCGCCGAAGTCGCCTAGCTTTAACCTCCCGAAGCGTCTCGGTTGTGGCGTGTCTTTCAGGGTTCCCTCCCGGTCGGTTTCCGTCGCCATCTTGCTCGTCGTCGTGACGAGCGCGCTGGTCGCCGGGTGCACGTCGGTACAAGAGACGACGACGCCGCAATCGGGCGAACCGACCTCGAATACGGGTTCCCAGAGCCAGACCAGCCAGTGGACGGTCACCATCACCCGCATCGTGGACGGCGACACCGTGGAGTTCCGCTACGCGAACGGAACGACGGACACCGGGCGACTCCTCGGCGTCGATACGCCAGAGGTACACACCGACAACGACCCGTCGGAGTTCGAAGGGGTACCGGACGACGCGAGCGGAGAGCGCTGTCTCCGCGACTGGGGGCACAAGGCGAGCGAGTTCGCAAGAGCGGAACTCGTGGACGAGCGAGTGACCATTACGCTCGACGCGAACGAGGGACCGCGGGGGTATTACGGTCGATTGCTGATTTACATCCGCGAGTCGGACGGGACGCGTTTTAACTACCAACTGGTGAAGCAGGGATACGCGCGGGTGTACGACAGCGAGTTCACCCGCGGCGACCGGTTTTACGCCGCCGAGACGAACGCACAGCAGCACGACGTCGGTCTCTGGGAGTGCACGAACGGAGGGGCGAGCACGGACGGACAGCGGAGTACGGACGGGGCGGTGACGACGGACGAATCGACGACCCGAGTGGCGACCGACGGCGGCACGAGCGGGCTTTCCGTCGCTCGAATCCACGCGGACGCCGCGGGCAACGACCACGAGAACCTGAACGACGAGTACGTCGTCCTGAAGAACGCGGGCGACGAAACGCTCGACCTCTCCGGGTGGACGGTTTCGGACGACGGCGGGCACACGTACCGCGTGCCGTCGGGCGTGACGCTCGCGGGCGGGGAGACGCTCACGCTCTACACGGGGAGCGGGTCGGACTCGGCGTCGGAACTCCACTGGAACGCCGACGCCGCGGTCTGGAACAACGGCGGGGATACGGTCGTCGTCCGGGACGCGAGCGGAACGGTCGTCCTCAAACGGGAGTACGAGGGCTGAATCGAGCCGTTGCCCCCCGACGCGGACGGAGTAACAACGATTATCGCCGTCCCGTTCCGCCCCGCGTTTCGATAATACGACCTTGTGCGTCGTAGCGAGGAATTATCGGCGTGAAGGATGCTCCGGGCTTATTTCGCCTCCCGTGCTTCTCTATCGGGGAGTCCATGACACGACCATTCGAACGCCACGGTTCACGGTCGGTGGAACGCGAACGCCGCCGACGGCACACCCGCCGCGACCTGCTCCGCACGACCGCGCTCGGCGGAACCGCCGCTCTCTCCGGATTCGCTGGAATCGGCGTGGCGAGCGCGCAAGACGGTGGAAATGGGGAGACGGAGTTCACGGTGGAAATCCGCAACGTCTCCAGCAACGACACGCTCCAACCGCCCGACGGGGAGCGTCAACCGGTCCCGCTCTCGCCCGGCGTCTACGCCGTCTACCGCGGTGGCGACCCCATCTTCACCGCCGGGAAGCAGGGCGGCGCACGGGGGCTCGAACAGCTCGCCGAGGACGGCGACCCGACTCGATTGGAGCGGTCTCTCGACGACCAACAGGGGGTCCAAAGCGACATTTTCGACCGACTGGAGGGGAGTGATCAACGGGGACCGCTCGAACCGGGGCGGACGTATCGGTTCGACTTCGACGCCCAACCGGGCGAGCGCCTGTCGTTCGCCACGATGTTCGTCCCGTCGAACGACCTCTTTTTCGCGCCGGGCGGCATCGGCATCCCGCTCTTCCGGGATGGTAGCCCGATCAGCGGCAACGTGACGTCGCAGGTGCTCCTCTGGGACGCGGGCACCGAACGGAACGAACAGCCCGGAACCGGGCCGAACCAAGCCCCGCGACAGTCCGCGCCGAACACGGGACCCGACGAGAACGCACCGGTACAGCCGATATCGAGGGTCGACGATGGATTTCGGTATCCGGCCGTCGCCGACGTGATTCGCGTCACGGTCGCGTCGAGGAACGCGTGACGGCGTGATGACTGTGTGACGGTGTGAGGACTGCGGGGACTGCGTGACGACACGCGTTCCTTGCGACGGCATGCGGGCGGTGTAAACGGTCGGCCCGAAGGACGACCGCAGAACTTCCTCTTTCCGGAGCTTTACTTGCACTGGAACGGTGCGTTCGAACATGGAGTACAGAACTCTCGGCTCCACCGGCACGAAAGTTTCAGAACTGTGTTTCGGAACGTGGCGATTCGCCATGGAGTCGGACGGGACGGTCGAAACGGACCGCGAGACGGCCCACGACCTGCTCGATACGGCGTGGGAGAACGGCATCAACTTCATCGACACCGCGAACGTCTACGGAAGCCCGAACGGCACCAGCGAGGAGTGGATCGGCGACTGGCTCGCGGACCACGACCGCGAGGATTTCGTCATCGCCTCGAAGGTGTACTTCCCGTTCGACGGGTGGGGCGAACCCGGTCCGAACGACTCCGGTCTCTCGCGCAAGCACATCCGAGCGCAAATCGAGGGCACGCTCGACCGCCTCGGGACGGACTACCTCGACGTCTACTACATCCACCGCTGGGACGAGGAGACGCCCATCGAGGAGACGCTCTCCACGTTGACCGAACTCGTCGAGGAGGGGAAGGTGAACTACCTCGGCGCGAGTTCGATGGCCGCGTGGCAGTTGACCAAGGCGCTCTGGCAGAGCGACGTGAACGGCCTCGAACGCTTCGACGTGACACAGCCGATGTACCACGCGGCGGCGGGCGACGAAGTGCAGGACTACCTCGACGTCTGCGCGGACCAGGACCTCGCGGTCTGCCCGTACTCGCCGCTCGCTGGCGGGTTCCTGACCGGCAAGTACGAACGCGACGGCGACACGCCGGTCGGGTCGCGCGCGGACCTCGTGGACTACTTCGAGGACTACTACATGTCCGAGGAGGGCTGGGAGGTACTGGACGAGATTCGGGCCATCGCGGACGAACTCGACGCGACTCCCGCACAGGTCGCGCTCCGCTGGCTCATCCAACAGCGCGACTTCTCGTGTACGCCTATCGTCGGCGCGCGAACGGTCGAGCAACTGGAGGAGAACGTCGGCGCGGCCGACATCGAACTCTCGGCGGGACAGTACGACCGCATCGCCGACGCGAGCTAAGGGTATCTTCCCGGCGGGTCGTCAGTGACAGCGTGGGAAAACATCATTATTCTTCGTCCCGTCTCTTTCCCGAGGTGTGTCCGAGTGGGGGAACGGACCGGCACACCGAATGGGGGATCCAATGTCAGATACGTATGTCGGCGCTATCGACCAAGGGACGACCGGAACGCGGTTCATGCTGTTCGACCACGACGGTCGCGTCGTCGAAAGCGCCTACGAGAAGCACGAACAGAAATACCCGGAACCGGGGTGGGTCGAACACGACCCCCTCGAAATCTGGGAGAACACGCAACACGTCGTCACCACCGCGCTGGACGAGGCTGACGTCGCTGCCGACCGGTTGGAGGCCATCGGCATCACGAACCAGCGCGAGACGACTCTACTGTGGGACGCGGATAGCGGCAGTCCGATACACGACGCCATCGTCTGGCAGGACCGTCGGACGACCGACCGGGTTGAGCAGTTGGAAGACGAGGGGAAGGTCGAGGACATCCGGGCGAAGACGGGGTTGGAACCGGACGCGTACTTCTCGGCGACGAAAGCCGAATGGCTGCTCGACAACGCCGACCCGATAAAACTCCAACGCGCCCGCCCGGCGGACATCCGGGAGCGCGCCGAGGAGGGCGAAATCCTGTTCGGAACCATCGACTCGTGGCTGATATACAACCTGACGGGCGAGCACATCACGGACGTGACGAACGCGTCCCGAACGATGTTGTTCGACATCCACGAGATGGACTGGGACGACGAACTCTGTGAGGTGTTCGGCGTCCCGCGCGAGATGCTGCCCGAAGTCCGCCCGTCGAGCGACGACGAGACCTACGGCTCGACCGACTCCGACGGGTTCCTCGGCGCGGAAGTCCCGGTCGCGGGCGCGTTCGGCGACCAGCAGGCGGCGCTGTTCGGTCAGACCTGCTTCGACGCCGGAGATGCGAAGAACACCTACGGAACGGGCAGTTTCTTCCTGCTCAACACCGGCGACGAGGCCGTCGAGAGCGAACACGGCCTCCTCACGACGGTCGGGTTCCAGCGCTCGGGCGAACCGGTGCAGTACGCGCTCGAAGGCTCCATCTTCGTCACCGGCGCGGCCATCGAATGGCTCGCGGACGTCGGCTTCATCGACGACGCGGCGGCCACGGAGTCGATGGCTCGAAGCGTCGATTCGACGGACGGCGTGTACATGGTCCCGGCGTTCACGGGCCTCGGTGCGCCACACTGGAACCAGCGCGCTCGCGGCACCCTCGTCGGGATGACCCGCGGAACGCGGAAGGAGCACGTCGTTCGGGCGACGCTCGAAGCCATCGCCTATCAGACCCGCGACGTGGCCGAAGCGATGGAAGCGGACAGCGGCATCGACATCGAGTCGTTGAAGGTCGACGGCGGCGCGGTGAAGAACAACTTCCTCTGTCAGTTGCAGGCCGATATTCTGGGGGCGGACATCGTTCGCCCCGTGGTGGACGAGACGACCGCGCTCGGGTCGGCCTACGCCGCCGGACTCGCCGTCGGCTACTGGGACTCGACGGACGACCTCCGAACGAACTGGCAGGTGGACCGCGAGTTCGAGCCGAAGATGTCGGAATCCGAGGCCGACGAGAGGTACGACCGCTGGGAGGATGCCGTCGAGCGCTCCCTCGGGTGGGCGCGCGAGGGGGGTGCCTGAGATGACGACCGACGCGGAAACCGAGGACGTCGAGGCAGTTCCCGACGATAGTGAAATCGTCACCGACGGGGGCGAAATCGCCACCGACGGCGGAGCAACGGAGGAGTACTGGGGTGCGAAGTACGTCAACGAACTCGTCGGCACGTTCATCCTCATCCTCCTCGGCGACGGCGCGGTCGTCGTCTCGGTGTTGACGGGGGGGTTCGACCTGTTCGGCGTGGCGGTCCTGTGGGGCTTCGCCGTGATGTTCGCCGTCTACTGGGTCGGTGGCGTCTCGGAGGGACACATCAACCCAGCGGTGACGATTGCCAACGCTATCTACCGCGACTTCCCGTGGAAGCACGTTCCGGGCTACATCGTCTCCCAAATCGTGGGGGCGTTTCTGGCGGCCGGAACCCTGCTCATCACGTGGTCGGGGTACTACCAGCAGTTCAGTCAGGCGAACAACGTCGTCCGCGGGCAGCCCGGCAGTTCGATAACGGGGATGACCCTCTGGACGTTCTTCCCGAATCCGGTGTTCGCGGGCGTGAAGGTCGGCGACTTCAACACGCTGAAGGAAGCCGCCTTCCTCGTCTCGTTCCCGCAAGCGTTCTTCAGCGAGATGGTCATCACGGCCATCCTCGTCGGCGTCATCTTCGCGCTGGTGGACGACGACAATCCGATGGGGACGCGGGCGTCGCCCGGCATCGCGGCGTTCCTCATCGGGCTGACCGTCGCGGCGCTCGTGCAGTACGAAGCGCCCATCAGCATGGCGGCGTTGAATCCGGCCCGCGACCTCGGTCCGCGGATTCTGGGCTATCTCGCCGGATGGGGGAGCGTCGCCTTCCCCGGACCGCGCGGCGGCTGGTGGCTCCCGTCCGTCTCGACCATCGTCGGCGGCATCATCGGCGGCGGACTGTACGACTTCCTGACGCGTCGGTACGTCATCAGGCTCGAAGCCGAAGAGATAGAACCGGAGGAACCGGCGGTCCACGACGAGGAACAGGAACGCCCGGCGGGAGGGAGCTAGACGGCCGCCGTGACGACTTCGGACGACCCGGAGCGTTCGACGGGTGCCTACCTCAGACTGGTGTTCCTCGACCCGGTGAGTCTCGTGGGACTGGCGGTCCTCGCGTCCGGGCTGGCGCTCGTCGCCATCTCCGCACCCGGAACGTCGGTTCACGAACCGCTGCTCGGCGGGTCGCTGATGCTGGTCGGCACCGTGTTGTTCGCACTCGGTTACACCCGTGCACAGTGGGGGTTGCGGAAATGGCGTTGATGGCAGAAATGACGGCGGCGATAGCATGAAGCGGGTTCCGCTCCAATTGTCAGCAATGAGCCGGATGGAACGCACCGTCACCATCGTCCCGGAGGCCGGACTGCACGCCCGACCAGCCGCGCGGTTCGTCACGACCGCGAACGAGTTCGACGCCGACTGTACCGTCTCCCTCGTGGACGGCGACCCGGTGGATGCCCGAAGCATGCTGTCGGTTACGACGCTCAACGCGCGGAAGGACGACGACGTTCACCTCGTCGCGGAGGGCGACGACGCCGAGGAGGCCCTCGAAGCGCTGGCGGACGTTCTCACGACCCCGGAGGACGAGGAATCGTGACGACCGAACTCTCGGGAACGGGGGTGACGCCGCGTGTCGGCGTCGGCCGGGTCGTCTGGTATCGCGGGACGACCGACCTGGGCGACCCGCCCGACCCGACGACCGTCGACCCCGAGGAGGAACTCGCGGCGTTCGAATCGGCACAGGAAGCCGCCCACGAGGAACTCGAACGGGAGCGGGAACGAACGCGCGACCGCCTCGGTGAGGACGAGGCCGAAATCTTCGACGCACACCGTGCGTTTCTGGACGACCCGGAGATAACCGGCGGCATCGAGGCGGCCATCGAGAACGGCCTCCCCGCGCCGCACGCGATTCGACGGGCGTTCGAGGACCCCATCGCCCGCTTCGAGAACTTGGAGGGGTCGATGGCGGAGCGCGCGGACGACCTCCGCGACGTGCGCGACCGACTGCTTCGACTCGTGACGGACGGCGACCGCGTGGACCTCGGCGACCTCCCGAACGGCTCGATTCTCGTCGCCGAACGACTCACGCCGAGCGACACGGCACAACTCGACCCAGACGCGCTCGCCGGATTCGCGACCATCTTCGGCGGCCGAACGTCCCACGCCGCGATTTTCGCCCGGTCGCTCGGCATTCCCGCCGTGGTCGGCGTCGGCGATGAACTCGCCCAAGTCGGCGACGGGCGGGAACTGCTGGTGGACGGCGAGGGCGGAACGGTCGTCATCGACCCCGACGACGACGCCCGGAGCCGGATTTCGGACGCGGAGGCGTCCGTCGTCGCGGAGCACGTCTCGACGGCGGACGGACGCGAAATCGAAGTCGCGGCGAACGTCGGGACGCTCGCGGAACTCGACGCGGCCGCGGAGCAGGGAGCCGACGGTATCGGTCTCTTTCGAACCGAGTTCCTGTTCCTCGACCGAGACGCTCCCCCGGACGAGGAAGAGCAGTACGAAACCTACACCGCGGCGCTGACCGCGTTTCCCGGCGAGCGCGTCGTCGTCCGAACGCTCGACGTCGGCGGCGACAAACCTATCCCGTACCTCGACGCGCCCGCCGAGATGAACCCCTTCCTCGGCGTGCGCGGGATTCGACGCTCGCTCGGTCCCGATTCGGACCTGTTCGACACTCAGTTGCGCGCCCTGCTTCGGGCCGCCGGTGACTACGAGGATGCGGACGGCTCCCTCGCCGTGATGTTCCCCCTCGTCGCCACCGTCGAGGAACTGGACGCCGCGCTTTCCCGCGTCGAATCCGTCGCCGAGGAACTGGCCGCCGAGGGCATCGACTACGCGATTCCCGAACTCGGCGTGATGATAGAGACGCCGGGGTCCGTGTTCGCGGCCGAAGCCCTCGCAAAACGGGTGTCGTTCCTCAGCATCGGCACGAACGACCTCACGCAGTACGTGATGGCCGCTTCCCGCGAGAACGACCGGACCGCGGACCTCCACGACCCGCTGTACCCCGCCGTCCTCAGCGCGATTCGCCGGACGGTGACGGCGGGCCACGACGGAGACGCGTGGGTCGGCATGTGCGGCGAGATGGCTGGCGACCCCGACCTGACGGAACTGCTCGTCGGCTTGGGACTGGACGAGTTGAGCATGAGCGCCATCACGGTTCCCGACGTGAAGGCGAACGTCCGCGAAGTTGACGACGACGACGCGCGAGACCGCGCCGAGCGAACCCTCGGCGCCGAAACGCGGGCGGAAGTCCGTCGGCTGCTCTCGGCTGGAAGTTCGGCGTAGATAGATGCGTATCGCCTGACTGCGCTGCCCTCGAAACTGGTCGATTTCTCAACCTTTATTGTTCGCCCCGAATCACGAAGGCGTATGCAGCCCCGCAAACATCGACGGAGGGTTCGGCAGTTGCTCACCCTCATCGTCGTCCTCCTCGCGCTCTCCACGCTGACAGTCAGGACGTACGTCTCCCTCGAATACGGCTGGGACTCCGGACTCGCGTTCGACCTTATCGGCTACCTCGGCTGGGCGGTCGTCGGGGTCGGACTGCTCTCGGTCGTCACGAGTTTCGGCCGGGACGCCATCGAACGGATGCAGGCTCGATACGCCGCCGAACCGTAATCGACCGAAGCACGGTTGAGGGCGTCCCCGTCGGCGACTTACAGCTTCGAAATCTCCGCCGCTTCTTCCGCCGCTTCGAGCACGGATTCGACGGTCGCCTTCGGACTCGTGGCCGCGACCGCCGCGTTGACCGCGCCTTCGAGAATCGGCGCGTCGGCGATTTCGGCCTCCACGTCGGCCATCTCGATGGCGAGTTCCGTGTTCATCACCGCGCTTCCCAAATCGACGAGGACCACGACCCCCTTCTCGTCGGCGAGCGCGTCCAACGCCTCCTGAATCACCGGCGTGCTCGTTCCGAGGCCGCCGTCCGGGTCGCCGCCGACCGCCTCGATGGACACGTCTCCCGCCATCTCGGCCGCGACCGCTCGAATCCCTTCCGCGGCGCGTTCGCTGTGGGAGACGACGACGAGGCCGACCATTCAGACCCCCTCCGGTCCGCCGTCGTCGGGCGTCGGTTCCTCGTCCGGCACCGTCGGCGACGTCGCGTCCGCTTCGAGACTTCCGTCGCCGAGGTACTCGACCGCCGTCTCCTGCAGTTCCTCGACGATGCACAGGGTGCTCGTCGCGCCGGGGTCCTGATGGCCGACCGACCGCCATCCCAAGTACGACGCTCGGCCCTTCTTCGCCCGGATGGGCGTCGTGAAGTCCACGCCGCGTTGGCACGCATCGACGGCCTTCGTGAGCGCCTCGACGGGTTCGAGGTCGTCTTCCTCGATGGACTTTTTGTAGGTGTGGACGGCGGGCGTCAGCGCGTCGACCATCGTCTTCGCGCCGACCGGCGCGTCCCCTCTGTCCTGCACTTTATCCAGGAACGCCTCGGCGAAGGCCACGGTCGATTCGGCCGTGATGCCGTCTCCTAACTCCGCGCTGGCGCTCATGAACGACCCGCCGTACAGCGGTCCGGCGGCCCCGCCGACCTCCGAGATGAGCGTCACGCCGACCGTTTTCACGAGTTCGGCGGCGTCGGCGTCGTCCATCCCGTCCGTCTTTTCGAGGACGGCCTGAAACCCGCGGTCCATGTTCGCGCCGTGGTCGGCGTCGCCGATGGCCGAGTCGAGGTCGGTCAGGTACTCCTTTTCTTCTTCCATCCGCGCCGCGACGCGCTCGATTGCGGAACGCACCGCTTCTCGCTCCGTTGCTGTGTCAGCCATTGCTTGCTGGTAGCACGCGGCGCGATGGGGTAAAGCTTCGCTCGTGGTCGAGTGATCGGTTCCCGATTCCTACAAAATCCAATGACGGTCCGGAGACAGGGTGTCACGTAAATATATGACCTGGTGCCATTCCTATAAAAATACCAATCCCCCTAGGGGTGTCTACTGGGCAGTTCAAATCGAGATGACGGTCACTATCGTAACTCCAATCACGAATCCAACTCCTCCTCCGAGGAGGTCCGTACTGATTCGCGCCGGTGTTGATTGCAAAACATTCAAATCAGTGAATATTTTGTCCGACAAAAGGGTGAGGAGGAACATACACCCGAGTACGATTACGATGCTCAGAACGTAACCGAGGACAGTTACCATATGTTCCAGAACGTTTTGTTAATACAAAAATAGCTCGACACGAGGGAAGTCCATTCGGTGTGATTGATGGTGACCCTCGTTTCGTCCCGTGAAATGTCTCCAAAATCCAATTCCAACTACGTCACCGTCAGCGCGGGCGTCTCCGCCGGATGCGCCAGCAACTCCTTCAACTCGTCGTCCAGCACCAGCACGGTCACGGAACAGCCCTGCATGTCGAGCGAGGTCATGTAGTCGCCGACCCACGCGTCCCACGTCTCCAGTCCCTCGTCTTCCAGCATCGACTGGAGCTTTCGGTTCACGATGTACAGTTCCGACAGCGGCGTCCCGCCCATCCCGTTGACGATGGTGGCGACTTCGGCACCCTCGTCGGGGTCGAGGTCGTCGAGGACGTTTTCGGTCAGTCGCTCCGTTATCTCGTCCGCCGACATCATCTCGACGCGTTCGACGCCCGGTTCGCCGTGAATCCCGATGCCGAGTTCGATTTCGTCCTCGCCGAGGTCGAACGTCGGTTCGCCCTTTTCGGGCGTGATACAGGAGGTCAGCGCGGTGCCCATCGTCGCCACGTTATCGGTGACCTTCTGGGCGACGCGCTGTACGTCGTCCAAATCGCCGCCCTCGTCGGCCATCGCGCCCGCGACCTTGTGGACGAAAATGGTACCACAGACGCCTCGCCGCCCGGAGGTGTACAGCGAATCCTCGACCGCCACGTCGTCGTTGACGACGACTTTGGCGACGTCCACGTCGGATTCCATCTCGGCCAGTTCCCCCGCCGTCTCGAAGTTCATCACGTCGCCCTCGTAGTTCTTGATGACCATGAGGACGCCCTCGCCACCGTCACAGGCCTGTACCATCTCGCTCACCTCGTCGGCGGTCGGCGAGGTGAACACCTCGCCCGCGGCCGCGCCGTCCAGCATCCCCGGCCCGAGATACCCCGCGTGCGTCGGTTCGTGGCCGCTCCCGCCGCCGCTCACGACCGCGACTTTCCCCTCGACCGGCGCGTCGCGTCGAACGAGCACGTTCGAGTCCTCGAGCCGCCGTACTTCGTCGGGATGTGCTGCGACCATCCCGTCCAGCATCTCGTCCACGACCGCCGACGGTTCGTTGATGAGTTTCTTCATGTGTCGTGTTACCATCTACTCCTGGGCGCATAAGGATTCCCTCGAATCGCGCGGCACGCGCGCCGGAACGGGTCTCGGTTCCTACTTCCGCTCCCACTATTCCTCCCGATAGAATCCGAGGCGCACCCGACGCTTATACTATGTCCGAACTTCGATAGGTAAACTAGAGCACACTCATGGCACGGTTCGACTCCGACGAGCGCGAAGTGCGGGTACGGCAGGAGCGTGAGCGTGCGTCCGTGCATTCGACACGGAACGTTTCCGACCTCATCGTTTCGCTCGGTGCCGACGATGCGAAACGACGCGCGAGCGCCGCGTGGACCCTCGCGGAGGTCGCGGTCAACGACCCCGAACGCGTTCCGGTTCCCGACCTCACGCAGGCTATCACCGACGACGACCAGTGGGTACGACGCGGTGCGACGTGGGCGCTCGCGGAGGTCGCACAAGCGGACCCGAGACGCGTCAAACCGACCATGGAACACGTCTCCGATTTGGTCCGAGACGGTGACCCGCTGGTGCGCGAAAACGCAGTCGTCGCCGTTGCGGGCGTCGCCGAGGAGTATCCGCGGACGGCGGAACCGGTGTTCGGTTCCCTGCTCGAATTCCGGGACGAGGGGAACGGGACCATCCGTCGGTACGCGACCGAGGCGTTGCAACACATCTCCAACGCGCTTTCGGGAGCGACGTTGGACGGCGACCCGGTCGTCATCAGCGTGGCCGACCCGGGCGTGGCGGCGCTGTTCCCGCCCGGTGCCAACATCGTCCAGTTCGGGACGGCCGACACCGAGTCCAGGGAACTTCGCATCGACCCTGCTTCGGCGATTGACGAAGACTCGACGCCCCATCAGACGGCCCAGCGAACCGTCGGTTCCGGGTCTGGGTCCGGGTCCGGGCCGCCGTCTCCCGACGACATCGAATCGCCGCGTTCGCTCCCCGTCGAGTACGAGGACTTCGAAAAACTGCGGTCGGGCGGTCGCTCACCGCTCGTCACCGCGCATCACGCGCGCGCCGCGACCCCCCGCGAGCAACACGCCATGACGACCCTGTTCACGCTGCGCTCGGACCGCAGGGAGGAACCGCTGGTCGAGTCGTTCTTCGACGCGATAGACCGCTGGGAGGCCATCCACGACCACGACCACGTGCTGACGGTTCGGGCACGCGGCGACGAACCGCCGTGGGTCGCGACGGAGTTCACGGGCGGCGGGACGCTTGCCGACCACTTCGACGCCGGACTGGACGCCTCGCTTTGGTTCGCCCACAGCATCGTCAGGACGGTTTCACACGCTCACGCGGTCGGCGTCGTCCACGGCGGCCTCTGCCCTCCCTCGATTCGATTCACGAGGACGTTCGGTTCGACGTGGCCCGTCCCGAAAGTCGGGGACTGGGGACTCGCCGACGTGATGACCGAGTTCGACCTGTCGCCCGTTCCGCCGACCTACGCGGCACCCGAACACCTCGACCCCGAGTCGTTCGGCGGCATCGACCACTCGACCGACGTGTACGGTCTCGGAGCGGTTTTGTACGCCCTTTTCACCGGCGATGCACCCTTCGCGGGCGACCCTCATCTCGCCGTGAAACGGGTCACGGCGGACGACCCGCCGACGCCGAGCGACGTGAATTCCGACCTTCCGACGGAACTGGACGGCTTCCTCGAACGCGCGCTGGCGAAACGGAAACCGAACCGCTACGAGACGGCCGACGACGTTCGAGTCGCGCTCGAACACGTCATCGGCGTTACTTCTACGGGGCTGATGGGTCGAATATATTAAATAACGGCGCGCTCATATCGAGGCAGGCAGATGGTCATCTCACTCGCACAGGTCGGCGCTGACGCCAGCGGAAGCGTCGTGCAGTTCATCGGCTCGGGACTTCTGGCCGCCTCGGCCGGTATCTTCGGGTTCTACGCGTTCCGCAATCTCCAGTTGAACCGCCTGGAATCCCAGCGACCGTTCTGGCGGTATCTCGTCGCCATCGGCGTCGCCGGGGTACTGTACGGCGCGCTCGGGATGGTCGGCGTGCTCTCCCCCGGTCGATGGCTTCTCGCGCTCGGTCACGCGGCGTTTCTGTTCTGCACCGTCTTCCTCGCGTTTGCGATGCGCGAACTGTACTACAACAGCACGTTGGCCCCGCCGTCGGACGAACGACGAATTTCGCTCTCGCAACTGCGTCGAATCGAGGTCGGTTTCGTCGGCATCATCCTTCTCGAACTGGTCGTCGTCTTGCTCCTCGGTCACGGTTCGGTCGTATCGCTCGTCAAAGGTCTCGGAAGCCTCTCGTTCGCGGTCTACGGCCTCGTCTTCGCCGAGCGGTTGGAGTCGCTCGCGCGCGGAACGTCCATCGACACGCTCCGTCGTCACCTGCTTCCGGTTCTCGTCTGCTCCGGCCTGCTCGGACTCGCCGACCTCGGCGTCGTCGTGGGCGTCGAATCGCTGCTCGTCAGCAGCGTCGAGAGCGTCTTCGTCGTAATGATCGGCGCGTTCCTGCTCACCGCGACGATTCGGCTCCAGCAAAACGTCCGTGGTCTTTCGACGCGGTAGTCCCCGTTTTCAATCGAGACGCGCCATCTCGTCGTCCGTGAGGTCGATGTGCGACGCCGCGACGTTCTCGTGGAGGTGGTCCACGCTCGACGTGCCCGGAATCGGCAGCGTGACCGGCGAGTGATGGAGGAGCCACGCGAGCGCTATCTGTCGGTCCGAGGCGTCGCGGTCCGCCGCGATGTCGTCGACCACGTCGGCTTTGTCGCCGAGGTCCCCCGCCCCCATCGGGAACCACGGGATGAAGCCGATGTCGTACTCCTCACAGGCTTCGAGCACGTCCTCGTGTTCGCGGTTGCCGACGTTGTACCGGTTCTGC
Organism: Haladaptatus sp. SPP-AMP-3; assembly: GCF_049568665.1. Taxonomy (NCBI): domain Archaea; kingdom Methanobacteriati; phylum Methanobacteriota; class Halobacteria; order Halobacteriales; family Haladaptataceae; genus Haladaptatus; species Haladaptatus sp. SPP-AMP-3. Next base: position 151,219 of record NZ_CP145898.1, read on the forward strand.
ACCGTGGCGATATCCACGATGTCGCGCGCTTCCTCCAACTGCTCGACGGAGACGTTACTCAGGCCGACGTGCCGGACCTTCCCCTCGTCTTTCAGTTCCGCGAACGTGTTCACGGCGTCCTCGAAGGGGACGTCGGGGTCGGGTCGATGGTACTGATAGAGGTCGATAGTGTCGACCTTGAGCCGGTCGAGGCTGCCGAGGATGGCGTTTCTGATGTATCCCGGTTCGCCGCACTTCGGCCACGAACCGTCGCGGTCGTCGCGCCAGAGGCCACCCTTCGTGGCGACCACGAGGTCGGACGGGTAAGGGTGGAGCGCCTCTCCGATGAGCCGCTCGCTCACCGCCGGGCCGTAGGAGTCCGCGGTGTCGATGAAATTGGTCCCGGTCGAGACGACCTCGTGCAGGACGCGGCGCGCTTCCTCCTCGTCGTCGGGGCGTCCGATGATGTCCTCGCCGGTGAGACGCATCGCGCCGTAGCCGAGTCGGTTGACCGTCAGTTCGCCGCCGATGTCGAACGTGTCGCTTTCGTTTTCGAGTGTCACGTCGCTAACTGTGGATTCGAAGGAGGTAACGTTTTTTGGCGACCGACGCGGGGCCGTTGTTCCAGCGACGTGACCCCTCAGCGAAAACGGTTCCATTCAGCGGTCGATGAGGGAATACCTATAAACCGCTTCCGCTCATGCCTGCTAGTATGTCACAGGAAGTCGCCGGATTCGACGACGATTCCGGTCTGCCGCCCGCCGTCGTAGAGGGGATTCAGACGTTCAAGGCGGGAATCGTGAGTACCGCTATCATGCTGTTTATCTTTCTCGTTTCGGAGGCGGAAACGGACTTCAATCTGGGCGTTCCGGCCGCGATAGCGAAGTTCGTCGGAATGGACGGTGAACCCTACCTCGGGTTCGCCGTCTTCGTCGTCGCCGGTGTCGTCGTTTGGCCCCTGCTGTTCGCGGCGATAGAGGACCGATTCAAAGCGATTCCGGGCGGAGACGATATCGGCGTTCGCGGCATCTTGTTCGCGCTCCTGCTGTGGGTGGCGTTCCTCGGCCTCGGGTCGGCGGGACTTCAACTTGAGGGTGCGTTCTTCTTCCTCTACATCGTCTTCAGCCTGCTCGCACACCTCGCCTACGGCTACTCGTTAGGGGTCTTCTACGGCCGATTCACGCGATAAGAAGAAGTCGTGGCTTGACTACTCCAACCGTTCCTCGAACCACTGCCACTCGCGGGAGAAGAAGCCGTACTCCTTCAGGTTCCATACGTCCGCGTCGGTGACGATTGGTCCGTTCCGGTAGGACTGGAGCATGTTCCACACCCAAACCAGCGTGCCGAGCGCGATGATAAACGCGCCGACGGTGGCGACTTGCTGGAGGAACGCGAACTGCGGCGGGTAACTCGCGTAGCGACGCGGTAGGCCCATCATGCCGAGGACGATGATGGTGTTGAACGTCAGCATGACGCCGACGAACGTGATCCAGAAATGGACCTTTGCGAGGGTTCTGTTGTACATTCGGCCGGTGAAGATGGGGAACCAGTAGTAGACCGCCGCGAACATGGCGAACGGAATCAGCCCCATAATGATGAGGTGGAAGTGGCCGACGACGTAGTAGGTGTCGTGGAGCATGAGGTCGACCGGAATCGAGGCGAGGAAGACGCCCGTCACGCCCCCGATGATGAACGTCGCTATCGACCCGATGCAGAACAGCATCGGTGCCGTCAGGCGGATGTTTCCGTTCCACATCGTGGAAATCCAGTTGAAGACCTTGACGGCGCTGGGCACCGCGATGGCCAGCGACACCGCCATAAAGCTCGCCCTGAGGCGGGGGTCCATCCCGGTCGTGAACATGTGGTGGGCCCAGACGCCGAAGGACAGGACGCCGATGGCGAGCGTCGAGTAGACGACGAACTTGAATCCGAACAGCTTTCGGCCCGCGAAGCGCGGTAGAATGAGGCTTATCAACCCCATCGGCGGCAGGACGAGGATGTACACCTCCGGGTGCCCGAAGAACCAGAAGAGGTTCTGCCAGAGGAGCGGCCCGCCACCGCTCAACGCGAAGAACGTCGTGCTGAACACGCGGTCGAACAGCAGCATGATGATGGCGCTGCCGAGGAGCGGGAACGCGAACAGGATGAGGCCGCTCATCGTGAGCAGCGTCCACGAGAAGATGTCGAGTTCGGCCCACTCCACGTCCTTCTGCGTGAACGTCGTCGCGATGATGTTGATGGCTCCCATCGTGGTGCTGAGGCCGGAGAGGTGGAGGCCGAGGAGCATCACGTTGATCATCGGATTCGTCTGTTGGCTCGAAAGCGGCGTGTACATCGTCCACCCCGTCGTCGGCGGTTCGAGCCTGAAGAACGGCTCTGCGGCCGCGCTTCCGAGTACGGGTTGAATGACGTTCCCGAAGATGTCGGAGACGAGGCCGAATCGGACCAGCAGAAACGCCGCCGGGAGGAGCCAGAAGGCGATGGCGTTGATGCGCGGGAACGCCATGTCGTCCGCCCCGATGAGGAGGGGAAGGAAGTAGTTCGCAAATCCGAATAGGATGGGCGTGGCGAAGAAGAACAGCATCGTCAGGCCGTGCATGGTGAACAGGCCGTTGTAGGTCGTGGCGTTCCATACGTCCACTTCCGGCGTGAACAGTTCCGTCCGAATCATCATCGCGTCCATGCCACCCCAGAAGAACGCGACGCTTCCGAACAGCAGATAGAGCAGGCCGATGTCCTTGTGGTCGACGGTCGTCAGCCACCGGACGAGACCGGTCGGTTTTCCGTATCCGGCCGGAAATCCGTTGACGTAGCCGCCGTCGGTCTTCGGCGTCTGCTTGGGTTTGATTGCTTCTTTGATGTTTATCGAACGAGCGAGCAAGAGCGCGGCGGCGACCAGTGTGAGTCCAAGCCCGACACCGGCCGCGGCTTCTCCGAGGAGATTCATTGTGGTCGTGTCTCTACCAAATATCGGTAACTGTCGGTCGTGATTTTACGGTGCAATGCGGCTCGTAATCCCACTTGGGACGGACGTGTCTTAACCGACTGGGCCGTTCCCAGTCGATGAAAACGGTCGTCGATATTTATCTGGACTTTCGAAGCGGAACGCCGACGACCGGATGCCGGGTCTGCATGAGAACGGATTGGGTGTTGCTACCGAACAACACCTTCTGAGCGGGGCTCCGTTTCTGGGTCAGGCCGAGTGCGATTTCGTCGGCGTCGGCCTCGTCCGCGGCGGTGAGCAGGTCGTGGGCGGGGTCGCTCGCGTTCGTGTTCTGTTCCGTCTCGACCTCGAACGTCTCGCCGAGACGGTCCTCGAACACCGAGAGCGCCTCCCGTCCCCGTTCGACCATCTCCTCGTCGTTTCCGCCGTGGAGGGAGTTCAGGACGAGAACCTCGTCGGCTTCGGTAAGCCGCGATTCGAGGTAGTCACAGAGCTTCTCGCTCGTCTCGGCGCTGTCGGTTCCAGCGACGATTCGGGTCATACGTTCACAGATACGCGGGGGAACCATAAACCGGTTGGCAGGCGAAATGACGTGATTCGGTCGGTACACGATTCCTTCACCATCGTTTCGGAACTACCGCGGTCGGTTGGCTCACCCGCGGATTTCCACAACTATACAATCCCGTCGCCACTGACACAGTGACATGAACGACATCGCTCGGCTCGCGGACCGAATCCGCGACGCCGAAACCGTCGTCGCGTTCACGGGTGCGGGGATGAGTACCGCGTCGGGAATCCCCGACTTTCGAAGCGATTCGGGTCTCTGGAATCGGTTCGACCCGGAGGATTTCTACTACCAACGGTTTCGCGCCGACCCCGCCGCGTTCTGGTCCGACCGTCTCGCGCTCCACGAGACGATGTTCGGCGACGACATCGAACCCAACGAGGCCCACGACGCGCTCGCCGAACTCGCCGACGATGGGCAGCTAGACGCCATCATCACGCAAAACACGGACGGCCTCCACGCGCGCGGCGGCCGCGGCGATTCGATAGCCGCGGAACTGCTCGAACTACACGGTAACGCCCACCGCGTCGTCTGTGAAGAGTGCGGGCGGCGAACGGACGCCGCCCCGGTTCGTCGTCGCATCGAATCCGGCGAACTGCCACCTCGATGTGGCGACTGTGGCGGCCTCTTCAAACCGGACGTGGTGTTGTTCGGTGAACGGTTGGACGAGGACACGCTCTATCGCGCTCGCCGCTACGCACAACGGGCGGACGTGTTCCTCGCCATCGGGTCGTCGCTCACGGTCGAACCGGCGGCGTCGCTCCCGCGAACCGCCGACCGCGACGGAGCGACGACGGCCGTCATCAACTTCGACGAAACCCCGTTCAGTCCCACCGCGGCGTTCGACATTCGCGGGGACGTGATCGACGTTCTCCCCGACCTCAGGGCGAGCGTCGCGGAGTGACGGATACGCTTCGCATCACCGACGTCGTTCCGCACCGTTCCAACGCGCCTCCGCGCCCCGAACTCTCGGATTCGTGATGGAAGAACGGTTTTTGATGGTGCGGGTCGTACACCCTACCATGGCTGACAATGACACACAAGCGACCGTGGAGGTCGAAGTCGGCGAGGACGTCGCGGAACCCGATTTCGACAGTCTCTCCGGCATCGTCACGGACGGGTTCATCGGTGCCATCGGCGGCCTCGTCGGCACCGCCGTCATGACGGCCGTGTTGCTGGTCGGGACGACCCTCGGCGCGTTCGACCTCAACTCGTTTTCCGTGCTGGCGCGGCTCACGGGTGCCGACGTGCTCCTTCCCTCGAATCCAGCGGCCGTCGGGTACGTCATCTTCCTCGGCGGCGGGATGATCACGTGGCCGCTCCTGTTCGTCTCCATCGGGTCCTACCTGCCGGGTGAGACGTACGCGACGAGGGGGATTCCCTACGGGTTCGTCCTCTGGACGGGGTTCGTTCTCGCGTTCTACGACGGCTACACCGGGGTCCTGCTCGCGTTGTACCTGCTGTTGACCCTGCTCGCGCACTTCGCGTACGGCTTTGCCCTCGGTTCCGTGTTCGATTATCTCTCCAAGCGGCCGACGACGCTCGTCTGATTTTTTGCGAGCTACTCGTCGGGAGAACCCATCGACGTCGAGTACTCGTGTTCGGGTCGCCGTTCGTGTTCCTCGAACGTTTCGATGAGGTCGGAGACGTCCTCCCCCGTCTGCATCCGGTACTCCCGCAGTATCGAGAGCAGTCGGTTGATGTCGTCGTCCGTGAGCGACACGGTGTTCGACATACGCATGGCCACGGTTCGACGCCTGAAAAACGTCGTGGCGAACGGGACAAAATATCCACGACCGCGAACGGGTCGGGTCGGAGACGTGTCGCCGATAACTGAACTACTATTTCCCGTCGGCCCCTAGGTGTCGTATGGACATCCCTGACGAGAGTCACGCGCGGGCGAGTCAAGCGCTCTCCCGACTCTCCACCCCCCTGCTCGCGCTCGATTCCGACCGGCGGGTCACGTATCTCAACGACCCGGCGCGCGAACTGCTCGGCGTCGGAATCGACGAGCGGCTTCCGGCGGCGCTTCCGACCGCGGTCGGGGAGACGATTCTCGACCACGCCGAGACTGCGATTCGCAACGACCGAACCGAATCGTTTTCCGTCGCCACGGACCCTCGACGCGAGGCGACCGCCCATCCCGACGCGGACGGCGTAACCGTACTGTTCCGTGAGCCGACCCCGGCCGCGACCGAGGACGTCATCGCGGAACTCGACTTGAAGGAGCGAGCCATCAACGAGGCACCGGTCGGCATCACCATCGCGGACGCGGAATCTGGCGACCAACCGCTGTTGTACGTCAACGAAGCGTTCGAGGAACTGACCGGATACGACTTCGACGAAGTGCAGGGACACAACTGCCGGTTCCTCCAAGGCGAGCAATCGGACGCGGATGCCGTCGCCGCGATGCGCGACGCCATCGACGCCGAGGAACCCGTTTCGGTCGAACTGCTGAACTACCGCAAGGACGGCTCCGAGTTCTGGAACCGAGTGGACATCGCGCCGATTCGCGACGAGACGGGGACCGTCACCCACTTCGTGGGGTTCCAGACGGACATCTCGGAGCGAAAGCGCGCCGAGGAGGCCGCGCACCACCGCGCCACCGAACTCGAGCACCTGCTCGAACGAATCGAGGGACTGCTCGGGGACGTCACCAGCGAGGTCGTGGAAGCACCGACCCGCGAAGCCATCGAGGCGGCCGTCTGTACGCAAGTCACGCAGGTCGAACCCTACAACTTCGCGTGGATCGGCGAGCGCGACGTTCGAACCGACGCCGTGGAGGTGCGGACCGTCGCCGGGGAGTGTGACCCCGACCCCGACCATCCCATCGTCACCGAGGCGCTGGAGACCGGCGAGTTACAGGTCGATACCCTCGGAATCGAGGGCTGTGCCGCTGTCGCCGCCGTTCCGATTTCCTATCACGACACCGAATACGGGGTTTTGTCCGTGTGTGCGACGAAAGCCGACGCGTTCGACGAACGCGAACAGGTCGTGCTCCGCTCGCTCGCTCGCTCCATCGGCAGCGCCATCAACGCCCGCGAAACGCGCCGCATCCTCATCGCCGACAGCGTGGTCGAAGCCGAGTTCTCGTTCCGCGGTTCCGACCTCTTTTTCGTCGATATCGCGGACCGCGCCGAAGCCGACATCAGTTACCTCCAATCGACCAATCGGGAGGACGGGTCGGTCGTCTCGTTCTTCTCGGTCCGCGGGGCCGCCCCGGACGACGTGGTCGATATCGTGGACGACCGGGACGACGTGCTCGAGGCGCGACCGGTCGCTGAACAGGACAACGAAACCGTGTTCGAGTTCGTCCTTCCGGCAGGGACGCTCGTTTCCACGATGTCGGACTACGGCGGCAAGACGCAGACTATCACGGCGACGCCCGACGAGTCCCGCGTCCTCGCGGAGTTTCCACAGGACGCCGACGTTCGCGGCCTCATCGAGCGATTGAAGGAGTCGTACTCCGGCACGGAACTGCTCGCCTATCGACACCACGAACGTCCGGCGAAGACCAAACAGGACTTCATCGAGAGCCTGACCGACACCCTCACCGAGCGGCAGTTGACGTCGCTTCAGAAGGCCTACGTCAGCGGCTTTTTCGACTGGCCGCGACCGGTGACGGGTGAGGAACTCGCCGAGTCGATGAACATCTCCCGCTCGACGTTCCACGAACACCTCCGCGCCGCCGAGCGGAAACTGTGCGCCGAGTTCTTCGGCGACGGCTCGCAGTAGGGGGTGACCGATTCCGTTTTTCTCATCCTACGAACTGGCGTATGCACCGCTTACTTCCGCGACAGGCGTCTCATAACAATATAGGCAGTCGTGAACGTCTCTGCTATGCCCGGCGTAATCGGTGGTACTGTCAGCAGTCGAGCGCTCGGTGAGATGTTCGACGTAATGGACGACGAGGAGTGGTACGAGACCGCGGAACGCTCCGTCGGTGACTGTCGAATCGGACTCGTTCATCACGGCGACCGCGACCCGAACGGATGGACGACGTGGCAGGACGGCGCGCGCGTCGGCATGCTTCACGGTGTGGTGTCGAACCGCGCCGAACTGGGCTGTTCGACCGCCGATATCTTCGAACGGGTGCTCGAGGACCCCGACCGAACGCTTCCGAAACTCAGCGGTCCGTTTCTGCTCGTCGCCGCCGACCGCACGACTACCGTCGTCGCGAGCGATAAACTCGGGACGCGGCCGTGTTACTACTCGTCCGTCGATGGGTTCCTGTTCGGCAGTCAACTCTCCTCGCTCGTCACACAGCTCCACGACCCCCGGGTCGATGAGCGGGCGGTGAGCGACATGCTGTTCATGGGCTACGTGTTCGGCCGCAAGACGCTCGTGAGCGACGTTCGGTCGCTCCGCCCCGCGTCGTACCTCCGGTACGAGGACGGTAACGTCGAATCACATCGATACTGGGAACCGGACTTCGGCATCGCTCCGCAGGAGGGGTACGTGGACGAGGCCGTCCGGCGCTACCGCCGAGTGGTCGGCAACGTCGCCGATACTATCGACGGGCGAACGGGTGTGTGGCTCTCCGGCGGACTCGACAGCAGGACGCTCGCCGCCACCTTGAAACGCGAAATCGGTCCCGTCCGAACGTTCACCTACGACAACTCCGCGACGCAGGAGGACCGCGCGGGTGCCGAGCGCGTCGCCGAATCGCTCTCCCTTCCCAACCAGTTCTGTGAGTACTCCGCCGGGGAGTTCGTCGATACCATCGAACGCGGTGTCGACATCATGGACGGGATGTTACAGTGGTCGTTCTTCGTCAATCTCCCGCCCGTCCTGAACGACGTATCGGGCCAGGTGGACGTGCTGTTCGAAGGTAGCAGTCAAGGTGAGTTTTTCGGCGACGTGCTCTATCGGTCGTATCTGACCGGCAAGTCGTCGGTCGATGCGCTGGTCGTCCAGAAAGGACAACTCTCTCCCGCTGACGTTCGAACCCTCCTCTCGTCGGACATCTCCCCCACGCAATCGCTCGGTCGCGTGGTCGAGGAGAGCACGCAACCCCGGCGAGAACATCGTACGCTCGATGCGCTCTGGGAACTGTTCGCTGATTCCCACTTCCGGTCGAATCGACTCTACCGCAGTCAGGCCGGAACTCGCGTCCCCTTCGCCGACGGCGAGTTCATGAATCACGTCGCCCGGATGCCCTACCAACGGTACCGAATCGGGGCGATTCCCGGTACGCGCGGCCGAATCCCGTCGGCCGTCGCGCCGCTCAAACTCGAAGTGGCGCGGCGAATCGGTGGACCGTCCGCCACGGTCCCGTACAATCGGACGAACCGACCGCCGACGTCGCCGTTGGCGCTTCACGCCGCCGGTTTCGTCGCCGATAACGTCAAGAAACGACTCACCGGGCCGGACACCTGTTTGATGGGTCGGTGGTACCGGACCAATGCGACGATGCGGTCGTTCGTCGATGGCCTGTTGGACGACGCCTGTAGCCGCGAGGTCTTCGATTCGAACGCGATTCGGAATCTCCAACACGAACACCTTGACGGACACGCGGACCACTTGAAGCCGATTTCGGCGATCACGACGCTCGAACTTTGGCTCCAAAAACACCTCGACGCCGCCCGTCCCAGTGCGGGTCAGCGCGTCCAGGTGCACGAAGCCAAATAGTATATAAACAATTCAATACACATTGAATCAGAATAGCAACGTTCAATAGTCGCCGATTGAACGATTCGAACGCATGGTACGCGGTGAGACGGTACGTGGCGTCCGGTCGCAGAACTGTCTCAGTGCACCTTTCGTCCCGTCTCTCGTTAGTCGTCTCGCTGCTGTCTCTCGTTTGGTCGTCTCGCGGATTTCGATGGAGACGCGACGACCGCCGTTTTCTGAACTTAATCATCTATACTATTACACTCTATTCTTTTTGATAATTTTTAGGAACTGGGCGCATACCCGAGTAATCTAATAAGCACTGGCCGTTCTAACAGTAACGTATAAGCATTCAGGCTGTGATGCCGACACAGGTTGGTCACGAGTGGCTCAACAAACGGACGACAAATCGACAACCGAAACTCCAAAATCCAAACTTGCAGCTCTGATCCTCCCCGTTCTGGGTGTCTGCTGGTTGGTGTTTATGGCGTTCCCCGGATTTCTCGGCGAGGAGACGACCATCGATTACGCCGCGATGGCGCTCGGTGCCGGATTGATGGTCGCCGGCGCGTTCCGATTCCTCTACTCTCCCTCGGAGACGGACGAATAGCGCCGAAAGAGGGAGGACGCTGTGGCGCGTATTGACGGCGATGACACTCGGCGTATTCCTGCTCGTCGAACTGGGTATCGCCATCGTGTTCCTCTCGGTCGGCATCGCTCTCATCTCCCGCTGCCGGGCGGACGACGAGTGGCAACCCCGCGGCCTCGTGGACATGGAACGCGACGCCGGAATCGACGAAGAGTGGCGTTAATCCCGCCACTGCGAGTGAAGCTCGCTGTGATGTGCCCGCTCGTCGGGGTCGGTGATGACGGAAATCATCCCCCTCCTGTCGAGGGCGTACTGACGGCCGTCGTCGCGCGTGACGAGTGACCGATTTCGTAGCTCCGTCAGAAGGCTTTGAATCTGTTCGACGGACGCCGTTACCGCGGCTGCGATTTCGTGGACGGTCATCGGTCCGTCCGTTGCGAGCGTCTCGACGATATCCCACGTGTGGTCCTCGTTGCACAACGATTCCCGTCGTGCGGCGTCGATTCGTACCGCAACGGGGTCCGCGTTCGCCAACTCCACGAGCGAGGCGGTTTCGGAAACCGAGTCGTTCGAGACGGCGCTCCCGAGTCGCCGTCCTCGCTCCCGAAGCGCCCGTTGGTAGGCCGCTATCGAGCCTTTGTCGTCCGGGCTCTCCCGTCCCTCCGAATCCGTCCCGTTCGCTCCCCACGTCTTCCCCGCCGTCGCGGTTCCGTCGGCGGTTTCGCGACGTTCGTCGGTGGATTCGGCGGATTCGGTGGATTCGACGGTAGATTCGGCTGGTTCGGCGGTGTCCGTTCCGTCGGCGGCGGTCGGCGCATCCGATTCGACCGATTCGAAGTCGTCGTGGTCGTCCCGCTCCTCCGGTCCCCCGATGTCCGCGATATCGCGGTTCCACTCGCCGAACGAGCGGAGTTCCGTTTGCTCGTTCTCCAGTTCTTCGACGCGCTCTCTGAGCTCCCGGATTCGCTCGTTTTTCTCCCGGAGTCGTTCCTCGAACTCCTCGGGGCCGCCGAGGTCGCCGTGAGCGAGGGCGTTCGCCATCTTGCGCGCCGCGTTCGACACGTCCCGCGCCGTCTGCAGTTCGTTTTCCAACTCGGCGATTCGTTCCTGTTTGCGCTCCAGTCGGCTTTCGAGTTCGGCAACGCGGTCGTGTTCTTGTTCCTGTAGTTCCGTTATTCCCTCCAAATCCTCCATCAGCGCGTCGCTGACGGATTTGAGCTCCGGTCGCTCGAAGTCGTCCAACCCCGGCGTCGCGCCCGCGTCGAACGTCCGCTTGCGGTTGAACTGCACGCGCCGAATTCCGCTGTCGGTCCAGTCCGTCTGCACGAAGGCCTCCCCGGCGTTCAGGTTGGGAACCTCCTTGCCGTACTCGCTGCCGACGATTCGGCTGACGACTTTCGTGTCGTTTTCCCACGTCAGGCGATGCCAGACCAGCCAGTTCGCCTGCGTGATGAAGTCCTTTTTCACGTCGGCCGGGCGCTGGCTGATGCCCATGATGCCGAGTCCGTGTTTCCGCCCGCGTTTGCCGACCTTGATGAGCATCTTGCCCGTCTCGCCCATCCCGCCGCCCTCCGGGATGTACTCGTGGCACTCCTCGACCACCAGCAGGAACGGCTTTTTCAGCTTCTTCTCCTTGGCGAACAAGTGGCGCGCCGTCTCGCGGATGAGCGCGTCGGCCTCGTCCTCGTCCAGGTACCCCGACACGTCGATGATGATGGGGACGTTCTGTTCGAGCGCCAGCGACGCGACCTTTTCTGCGTGTTCCGCGCCGACTTGGATGTCACACTCCTCGTCGGCGCCGACGTGGAGGAGTTCGTACTCCTCTTTCAGGCCGTAGTACTCGCCGTCAGCGTCGATGATGGCCACCGGATAACCCGCGTCCAGCAGCTGCTCGACGACGACGGACGCCGTGTTCGACTTCCCGCTCCCCGACTTTCCGGTGACGAACCCGCGTCCTGTCAGGATTTCGACGACCGGAATCGCCACTTCGGTGTCGTCGGCGACGAGATGACCGACCGGCAGTTGTTGTTCGTTGTCCATTCTCTTACATCCCGATTCGACAGAGATTCCTTCAATTTTTGCATCAGGGGTATTTTGCGTCGATGCGGGTCGAAACACCGACGGATGGTCGTGTCTGGTCGCGGCTTTCGATATAAACGTTCGGACGGTTCGAGTTTCGAGTACCGACGGCTCGATGCCGTACCGTCTCTCACTCGTGTCCTATCGTAAACTGTGAAATACTGAATCGTATCCGATTTTACTGAACGACTGCTATTACTACTGAATGCTCTCGTATAGAACTAAAATACACTGAAATACACTAATTTCTACTGAAGCATACTGATAGTCGAACTGGGAGACGAATAGACGGGCGAGGCGGAGCGGCCTACACGCCGCGCCGTAATCGCTTTCCCGCGCGCGGCCGAACGGTCGGCTAGCATGGCGATTCTGGGCAACGCGACGTTCATCGAGGGGTTCCTGACGTGAAACGCATCGCCGTCGTCGGCGGCGGTGTCGCCGGATTTGGCGTCGCGCTCGCCGCCGGTGACGACGCGGACGTGACGGTTTTCGAGCGCACCGAGCGCGTCGGTGGCCGCGCCGCGACGCACGAGCGGGCGGGCTGCGTCTACGACGTCGGCGCGAACTACGTCAAAAGCGACGACGAGCGCGTCTCCCGGGTCGTTCGGGAACTCGGGGACGGCTTGGTCGAAACCGACGGTCCCGTCTGGACGTTCGACGCTGACGGCGAGATTTCCGAAGGGCGCGACGAGGAGACGCCGAAGTGGACGTATCGGGACGGCCTCGGGACGCTCGGAAAGCGGTTGTGCGAGGCGAGCGGCGCGGCGGTTCGGACCGACACCCGAATCGCCGGTCTTCGCCGTGACGACGCGTGGTACGTCGAGGAGGACGACGGCGACGAGTACGGGCCTTGGGACGCGCTCGTGCTCACGCCGCCAGCGCCGATAACGGCGTCCCTCCTCGACCTCGCGGAGTGGGACGACGACCTCCGTCGGGAACTCCGCGAGCACGTCGGTCACATACCCTACCGCCCGATACTCTCCGTCGCGTTGCACTACTCGTTCGACATCGAGCGGCCGTACTACGCGCTGGTGAACGGGGACAAGGAGCACGAAGTCGGATGGGTGGCGCGCGAATCCTGCAAACCGGGACACGTCCCGGACGGCGAGAGTCTGCTCGTCGCGCAGATGGCCCCCGACTGGTCGGCGAACCACTACGATGACGACGATTTCGAAGTCGCCACCGCGGTCGCGGACCAAGTGGCCGACCTCCTCTCCGAACACTCGCTCGCGGCACCGGACTGGTACGACGTGATTCGCTGGCGGGATGCGCTCCCGGACGACGGGGCCGACACGGATGTGCTTCGGCAGGGAGCGGCGGCGGACCTCTTTTTTGCTGGCGATTGGGTGGCTGGGGAGGGACGGGTTCACCGCGCGCTGGCGAGCGGACTCGAAACGGGCGACGAGGTTCGTGATTGACGGGCTTACCCCGCCCAGTTGTCGTGCTCCCGAATCGACGTGGCTTTGTCGTGGTACTCCTCGTAGAGCGATTCCGCCCACGACCGGACTTGGGGGGAATCGGTGTCGGCGAAGACACGGAGGACGCCGGTTTCGTCGTAGCCGCCGACGCCCACGCGGTCGTCGAAGATGGCCAATCCGAATGGCAACTCGTCGTAGATGAACAGGTCGAGTTGCCCGCTCTCGATGGCTGCCTCGGTCGCATCGTGGTGGTCGTCGAGGATTTGGTCGATAACCGGGGGGAGATAGATGATTTCGGTTCGCATGCCGTCGAGGATGCTGTCGCGGATTTCGTCCACGTACATCGGCGCGATAGTGGTCGTATCGAACCCGCGGAGCGTCCCGGAGTCGCGTAACAGAGAGATGAAACGGCGGACCGGCCGGTACGGGTCGCCCGCCTCCTGGACCGTGATGGTCGCGTCGGCGAGCAGTTCGACGTCGATGTCGGTTCGGTCGAGGGACGGCAACAGCGCCCCTAACTTCTCCGCGGCGGTAACCGTGTCCTGTAAGTGTTCGACTTCCCGAGCCACGATTCGCCCCAAGGGGGTGAGTTCGTACGTGCCACCGACGCGACGGATGAGCGTTTTATCTGCCAGCTCCCGGACGATTCGATGTGTCGTGGTCCGTGACACGTCGATCTCGTCCTGTAGCTCCGAACGCGTCAGCGACCGGCCAGCCAACGCGTGCAACGTATCCGCCCGCTTGACAGCGGTGACGACGATTTCCGAGTTCCCACTGTCACTCATCGACTGTCACATGGCCCTTCTCCGGTATAGTGTTTCACTCTGCGAACCGCGTTTCGCGTTCCGGGACGGTTCCGTAACGCGGCAGTATTCCGCTCAGTAATTATATCATTCCTGGATTCCATTTTCGTTCATGGCTGTCGAACCAAAAACGACGACCGACGTTACCGAATCGGCCGGTTCGAGTTCCGGAACGGGACTCGACGAAAACATCGCCGGAGCGCTGGCGTATCTGTTTAGTCCGCTGACTGGAATCCTGTTTTTCCTCCTCGAAGGGGAAAACGAGTTCGTCAGGTTCCACGCGGCACAGAGCATCGTCTTCGGCGTCGGCCTGTTCGCGGTGTACGTCGGGATGACCGTCTTCCAGATGATGTTGCTCCTCGTTCCGCGTCTCGGCGGGTTGCTCTCCCTGTTGTTCTCGTTGGCGTATTTCGTCGTCGGCTTCGCCGCCTTCCTGACGTGGCTCTTCCTGCTGTACAAGGCGTACTCGAACGAGCGCTTTGCCCTCCCCGTGTTCGGCAAACTCGCGGCCCGACTCGTGTAACATGCGACGGATAGCACTTCTCGTCGTCGTCGCGGTCGTCGTCTCCGCTGGATGTTCCGGCGTTTCGAACCAACTCGACGACTCCGCCCCGGACGGGTCGTCGGGTGGCGACGGCACGGCGGGAACGACCGCGGACGACGCGTTCCTCCCGTTCGCGTTCGAGCGCCCCGGGACATACACCTACGAAACCTACGAGAAGGACGCCGGGACCGGGACGATAGTCTGGGACGTCCAGTCGGTCGATGGCGAGAACATCACCATGCGCAGTTCGTTCACGCACGACGGGAAGACCGAAGAACGGACTGCCACGTTCACGCGAGAGGAGGCGCTGGTGCAGGTCGCGTTCCTGCCGGGCGGTGAATACGCCAGCATGACCATGTTCTCGCCGTCGATGAACGGCGTGTACGGCAACGACTTCCGCGTCGGCAACACCTGGACGGTCCCGTCCTCGAAAGGGACGATGACGTACGAGATAACGGGGACGAAGACGTTCGCCGGTATCGAGTGCTACAACTCGGAGATCAGGGTCAACGGCTCGGTTTTCACCGACGCCTGCTATTCGCCCGACCACGGCACCGCGATGTACGGCGTCATCTACGACGAGGACGGAACGAAGGTCCGAGAGATGGAACTGGTGGACTACGAGCGAAACTAACCCCTCTTTACGGTCTCTCCACCTTCGCTTCACGTTCGTATCGCTGAACGCCACCAGAAGAGCGATAATCCCCCGGTGCACACACCGTTTCTCGAAGGACTCGAAGAAGGTAAACCATGAATTCCTCCCGTCATCGAACAGTCGTGGTGTTGACTGCCTTGCTTCTCGTCGCGACCGTCCCCCTCGGGTTCGTCGTCTCGGCGAGTGCGGGCGAGCCGATGCACCACACGATACCAGCACAGTCGGAGTCGAACGCACCGACGCTCGATTCGCCGGTTCCCGTCGGTCCCCACGGCCGACCCACGCTGCAAAGCGTCTTCGCGGCGACGGAGTACGCCGATATCGACGAGGCACCCGGTTCGACCACCGTTCGGAGCTACAGCCGATACGACGCGTCGAATCCCCTCGAAAACGCGACCCGAGCGAAAATATACGACGCCATCGCAGAGGAACCCGGACTCTCCCTCTCGGCGCTGAGCGAACGGACCGAAATCCCCCGCTCGACGGTTCGATACCACGTTCGAATCCTCCAAGAGGAGGGCTTGGTCGAGACGACCACGGTCCGCGGGAAACGTCGCGTGCATCCCGCCGGGGACGAGAACCCCGAGCTAGCCGCCTCGCTCTCGGATGATTCGACGGCGACCCTGCTCGAAACGGTGGCCCGCGACGGTCCCGCGAGCGTCTCCGACCTCGCGGACGCGCTCGACCGAACGCCGGGGACCGTCTCGTATCACTTGGAGCGCCTCGCCGACGACGGCCTCGTCGAGCGGGAACGTGCTGGGAACGCGGTCGTCACGACGCTCGCCGACGGCGTTGCGGCCGCCATGGATACCGGGAACGCCATCGACGCCGACTGAATCGGTTTTGACGGACTGGTCAAAACCTCCTTTTAACTGCCGTGACTGGTCGTAGGTGCGGACGGATGCGGGGCACCCGAGAAACGAGACAACCTGACACGCGGACCGTGCCGTCTCCGAGTGACGTGCGTCACTCCCAACCCAGAGACGTTCCCTGCACCGCGCCGCGACAGCAGTACCCTGACAACCGACTGTCATTCCCGTGGTGAAACGACGGGTGTGCGGGCGACGCGCCCGACGCTCGTCCCCGTGCTTCGGCCTTCCCAACCCCTACCCAGACTGCCGTCTCCGTGTCCACGCACCGAGCGCGTCGTTTCCCACGGTATTTCACTTTCACTCTACTCCGGTGAGCTTTTTGTCCCTCTCGTTCGAAACGCGATGCATGAGGCTGATGCGACGGTTCGGCGTGGCCGAAAAACCGGACCGTCCGTACGAGTGCAAGCGGTGTGAAACGGCGTTCTCGGTACAGTATCAAGTGTGTCCCGAGTGCGGCAGTTACTCCGTCGAGCGAGACGAGTGGGGCTGACGAACGACCAGTTCGTCGCCCGCTTCTACGTCGTCGGCCACGCCCCTCGAAAACTCGAACACGGCATCCCCCGTTCCGCGGGCCGTCCCCGTCCATTTGGGCAACCGGGCGACGCGCGTCACCCGTCCGCCCGTCGTCCAGACCACATCGAGCGCGAGCGGTGTCAGTACCGTCGACGCCCGATGGTCGCCGACCAAATCGAACTCGAACACCAGCGCGTGGTCGCCGGACGCGGCGAGTCGAACCAGTCCGCGGACCCGCGAACCGAGGCCGGTGACGTATTCGCCCCGTGAAACGAGTCGCCGCTCCGACCCGTTCCGTCGATGAACGACGTGCACGGATGCCGTTCTCGCCGAGTCGATGTCACGTTTTCTGTCCACCATAGCCGTGGCCGAGAAACAGCGTACAGACGTGCAAGGCGAGCAACCCGACGAATATCGGGAGGACGTTTCCACGTACCCCGTTGAAAAGGAGGGGGAGGTAGACCAGCGGAAGCGATACCGACAACCAGAAGCTGACGAGTTGAACGGGTGCGGTGACGAACTGATGACTGAACGAGGTGAGTGTTTCGACCAACGACATGAAGGATTTTACACCCCTCAGTGTGAATACTATTGATCGGATAATCGCGTCTAACCGGTGGTTAAGTGCTCGGTGGGTGCGGGTGCGAATCCATCAACCCCGGCGAAACCGAACCCCACCCGTCCCGTCCCGCCCCGATTCTGTCCGTCTCCGGCATCACTCAATTCGTTTCGAAACCGGTGGTTGTGGACCGTAAGACAACCGATTTTTGCGAACCGCGGTCGCGTCTTGCCTTTCTTCCGCTGCGGCGTATGACTGAGATTCGGAATCGTCTGACAATGATTTATGATTTCGCGGGGTGTACGTGAGACACAGAGTCCCGTGCCCCACGGGAGGATGTTCCAATGCCCAACTCAGGACAACACATGCACCCCGCGGAAACGGCCCCCGCAACGTATCGCACGTGCCACGACTGGACCGACTCGAAACAGCTCAGTACGACCGTCATGACGGCCATCGCCGAGGCGATGGACGCCGACCCGACCGAAATCGGTCCGCTGTACGACCGGTTCGACCCCGACGCGCTGGACGGGTTGTTCTCCCCGCGCAGCGACGGGGTTCCGCGAACCGGCGGCCGCGTCGGGTTCACCTTCGAGGAGTATCACGTTTTCATCCGGAGCGACGGACACATTTCGGTCCATCCGCTGCCCGACGGCGGCGACGTCTTCGGCGCCCCCGATGTCATCAACGCCTCCGACGCCCCCTGACGCCAGCGAAGGGACGTAGATTTTTGTCGCTCCCGCTCCCACGGGACGGTAATGCGATGATTCAGTTACCGATACGGCGGTGTCCGTCCTGTGGCTATCTCGGCCCGGTCGGACGCTTCGTCGACGACGAATCGAACGTGACGTGTCCCCGATGCGGCAACGAACTCGGGGGAATCTACGACCCTCGACTGGCATGAGCGACACGAAACTCGACGACGCGATAGCGGAATATCTCATCAGCATCGAGGCGGGCAACTACCGCGCCAACGCCGGGTCCGCGCTGAAGGGATGGGAGAACTGGCTGGCCCGCGAGCGCGACGTCACCCGCCTCGACTCCGTGGACGTCATCGACTGCCGCCGCTACGCGCGCCATCTCAAGCGACAGGTGCGCGACGGCGAGGTAAAATCGTCCACGGCACACACCTACTACGCCTACGTCCGGGCGTTTCTCGGCTTCTGTGAGGCGGACGAACTCATCTCCCGAAACCCGGCCGCCGTCTCGCGCGCGACGGCCGAACTGCCGGAGGACACCGCCGACGCCGACCGACAGTTCTGGTCGGCCCGCGACCGCAACGCGATACTCTCGTTCATGGACCGCCGCGTCGAGGAGGCGCTGGACGGCGAGGCCGACGTCTCGCGCGAACGCGCCTACCGCGACCGCGCGCTCGTCCGACTGCTCGCGCTGACCGGCGTCCGCGGCGCGGAGGTGTTCCGCGACCCGGCGGACGACAAGCGGAGCGGCATCGCGTGGGACGACGTGGACATCGAGGGCGGTTCGGTTCGCGTCTTCGGCAAATCGCGCGAGTACGAGTACGCCCAACTGCCGCGGAAGGCGGCGGACGCGCTGGAGCGCTATCGTCGGGTGTACGACCCACCGACACCACGGTTTCCGGTGTTCCCGACCGACCACGCACCCTCTAAGTACCGGGTCGCGCGGGAGGCTTTGGGCGAGGAGTTTTCGGAATCGCGCGTCGAGAAAATACTCGACGAAAACGACATCGACGACGTGATACGCGACCACGAAATCGTCCTCCCCGCGATATCCACCCGCGGCGCGCGCAACCTGATGAAACGCCTCTGTGATTCGGCCGGACTCGACATCGACGGCGAGTACCTGAAACCGCATGGCGCGCGGCGCGGACTGGGCCACCAGTTGTACAGCGAAGGACACGCCGAACTGGCCCAGTCTGCGCTCCGCCACGCCTCTATCACGACGACCCACGAGAGCTACTCGAACATCCGCGCCAGCGAGACGGCTGAACGCGTGGACGACGTGCTTGACGGAAGTTGACTCGCGCGTTGGCGTCTCCCCGGTATCGCGTTTTCTCGACCCTTTTCGACGGGTGTACCAGAACCCCTTTTCTCGCCGACTCGCTAGTGTCGAACGATGAGCGAATCGACGCGAGGAATCCCCCGGCGCGAGTTCATGAAAGCGGCCGTCGCCATCGGCGGGTCGGCGGCGCTGTCGGCCTGTCTCGACCGGGGCGGGATGCCGGACGTATCGAAGGGACCGTCCGACCTCTCGACGCTCCCGGAGCGACAGCACGCGTGGAATCGGTTTCTCGCCACGGACGACCACGGCAACAACGTGGCCGCCCGTCACAAAATCCTGCTCTTCTTGAACTACCGGGGCGACGGCACGCCGACCGACGCCGACCGTGAGACGGTCGAGCAGTCGCTTCGGAGCCTCGAACGCGCTTACAAGCGCGGCCACGACGGGTTGTTGTTCTCCATCGGCTACTCGCCGTCGTACTTCGAACGGTTCGGTGCGACGGACGTGCTCCCGAAACCCAAGGCGCTCGCGTCGTTCGAGGACCCGAAACTGGACGAACAGGACGCCGTGGTGCAACTCGAAAGCGACCATCCACAGCTCGTCCTCGCGGCCGAGGAGGCGCTCCTCGGAAACCGCGACGAACTGAACGGCGTGGACGCGAGCGGCGTCACGGACGTGTTCGAGAAGGCGGACCGACGGACCGGATTCGTCGGCGACGGCCTCCCCGCCGACCATCAGGACGTGAACGGGATTCCCGACTCGAACCCCGTCCCGGAAGACGCGCCGCTCTACATGGGGTTCAAGTCCGGCTTCAAGAAGAATCAGGCGAGCGAGGACCGAATCACGATTCGGGACGGACCGTTCGCGGGCGGGACCACCCAACACATCTCCAACATCGAACTGCACCTGGACCAGTGGTACGAACAGGACAGCCGCGACCAGCGCGTCGGCAAGATGTTCTGTCCGGTACACGCCGAGAAGGGAAAAGTCGAGGGCGTCGGGAACAACCTCGGCGATTCGAGCGAGATGACGGACGAGTGTATTGACCACGTGGAAGACCACGCCCGTGAGCGCGGCATGGTCGGCCACTCCCAGAAGGCCGCCGGAGCGCGAAAGGACGACTCGCCGGTCATCCTCCGACGGGACTTCGACTCGACGGACGGCGGCAAAGCGGGCCTCCACTTCGTCGCCTTCCAGCGCACCATCGAGGACTTCGAATCGACGCGCACCGCCATGAACGGCGACGACCTCGCCGGGAACTCCTCCGTGGGTCAACGGCTGAACAACGGCATCCTCCAGTACATGACCGTGACTCGACGCGGAAACTTCCTCGTCCCGCCGCGCTCGCTTCGCTCGCTCCCGACGCCGAACCCGAAATAACCGCATCGGGCGACTCGGGTGGCGTTCTCCCCTTTTCGACGGGTGTACCAGAACCCCTTTTCGCGGGGAGTGGTAATTCCGAACCAATGAATCGCCGTAGCGTTTTGCGGACCGCTGGCGTCCTCGGCGTCTCCTCGCTGGCAGGCTGTTCCGGGCTGTTCGAGACACGAACGATGGCACGAGCGCCGCCGCTCGTCAAAAATCGGCCGGACGCTGTGTACATCCCGACGCACAAGGAGGGCATGGAGATGGCGGGGATGGCGAAACAGGGTCGATACCGCCTCGCGCTGTTTTACTCCTACCCGCACCGCTTCTGGCTGATGGGCGGCGGGACGGCGAAACAGGAGAAGAAGGTAACCATCAAGGACGCGGACGACCTGCACCTGATGGCGTCCGTCTGGGATTCGAAGACGAAGACGGTGCTCCCGACCGGCAACGTCCAGGCCGAACTGTCGAACGGCGACTGGAGCGACAGGAGGACGCTATGGCCCATGCTCTCACAGAACATGGGTTTTCACTTCGGGGACAATATCGGGCTGAACGGAGAGAGGAAATACACCGCAAAGATACGCGTTTCCGGGTTGGATGTCCGCCGGACGGGCGCGCTCGCGGGTCAGTTCGGCGACGGCGCGACGCTCACCACCGAGTTCGAGTTCGACAAGGACACGGTGGAGCAAATCTCGTACGAAAAGCTCGACGCGAGGAAGGGGCAGAAAGACGCGATTCAGCCGATGGAGATGAACATGCCGATGAGCCACGTTCCCCAACAATCGGACCTTCCGGGCCGACTCGTCGGCGAAGGGTCGAGCGGCGACGCGAAGTTCCCGGTTGCGGCGGTCGAAAACTCCGACTTCGCCGATGACACGTATCTGCTCGTCTCGCCGCGAACGCCGTATCGCCGCTATCCGATTCCGAACATGTCCCTGTCGGCGACGCTGAAGCGGGACGGAGAGGCGGTGTTCGACGACGCGCTGAACGCCACCCTCGACCCGGACGTTGGGTTGCACTACGGGGCGAACGTCCCGAGCGTCCGGACGGGAGACGAGCTCACGGTTCGGGTGGACTCGCCGCCCATCGTTTCACGTCACGAGGGGTACGAAACCGCGTTCCTGAAGATGCCGAAAATGCAGTTCTCGGTTTAGAAGGCGTCGAGTAGCGGCCAGACGAGGACGGCGATCCACATGACGAGACCCGCCTGTACCAACGAGTTCCAGCGTCCGTCCGTCTCCTGATACGAACCGCCGACCGCGAGCATGCCGACGACGCCCAGAACGGCGAGTCGGTGTAACACGACCGCGATGGGAAGCACGTTGACGCCGATGCTCCGATAGTCGAAGAGGAACCCGAGACCGAGGGCGAGGATGGCGACGGCCAACCAGTCCGTCGATTGTCGTCCGTTCGGAAGGGAAACCGCCGCCAGCGGAAGTCCGAGACCGAGAACGAGGTAGCCCACACCGGCGATTGCCTTTATCGGGACGGACGGGACGGCCGTCTCGACGGCGATGCTCGCGCTGCGCACGAACAGCGGCAGTCCGAAGAGAAAGACGCTGAAGGCGATGCCGCGTCGTACCGTCTCCCTCGTCAGCCGCGAAGCGAGGTCCCGAATCGTATCCACCACGGAGTCCGTTCGGTTGATCGAGCCGAGGAGTAAGACTGCTATCAACGCCACTGGAACCGGTCCCATTTTCGTCTTCGGTCGCAGGTCGACGACGGACACCCACCCGTTGGAGTCGATGATGCCGCCGTTCGCGTACCGTTGGCGCGAGACGCCGTCGACGTACCACTTCCCGTAGTACTGTCCGTCGAGGTGGTACTGTGCTTTTTCGAGCGACCCGACCGTGTGCCGGAGTCGAAACCAGTCGAAGTATTCGTGGTGAGCCTGGATGGCGGTCCACGTTCCGTTCCCCTTCCCGCCTTCGTACAGCCGAAGGTGATAGCGCGAGCCGAAGTACGCGCCGTCGTGGAGTTGGGCCGTCTCCGTCATCCATCCGCCGCGCGGACCCGGCGCTTGGACGTACGTGTACCGAACCGCCCCCGTCGTGTTGTGCCACTCGACAGCGCCTTTGCCGACGCCAGCCGTCTCCTCGTCGCTGGCGACGCCCTGCCACTCGTTCGAGTCGTTGTTCCACTGTGCGTCCCGTCGATGTCTGAGTTCGCTCACCACCCGCGACGCGGGTCCTTCGACGACGACGTTGATGGGAAGCGTCAACGAGTCGTATCGTTTGTGGCGGCTCGTGAACGGCCACAGCTTCGCCGAACTGTTCGGATTCGGCGAAACGAGTCGAACGTCAGTGGAACGCTTCGGGTGCGGTTCGTCTCTCTGATTCGGACTGAGGAATCCGGGCTGAACGACGAGGAGACTAAACAGTATGAGAAATATAAGACTGGTAGCAACTCGCCTGTTCAACCCGATACGAGAGCCGGGCATGGTTGCCCGGAAATTAAAAACCGTGTAAAATTAGTGTATCGGCCGTTTCCGCCCTCAAAAACCATGGATGTTTCAAAAATAGTTCATAGTTCGGACGTGGGTCGGATTCACGACCGTCGCCGGAAACGAAAGGGGGTCCGGGTCGCTTAGGCGGCGACGCCGCCGTCTTGGCTCGCTTCGAGCAGTTCCTGGTACCGGTTGCGGATGGTGACTTCGCTCACGTTGGCGACGTCACTGACCTCGCTCTGTGTCACCTTCTCGTTGCTGAGTAGGGCCCCGGCGTAGACGGCGGCGGCCGCGAGACCGACCGGCGACTTGCCGCTGTGGACGCCCTGTTCCTTCGCGGTCTTGAGCAGGTCCTTCGCCCGGCGCTCGGACTCGTCGCTGATGTCGAGGTCCGAGGCGAACCGCGAGACGTAGCTCAAGGGGTCGGCGGGTTGGATTTCGAGGCCGAGTTCGCGGACGATGTAGCGGTAGGTGCGCTTGAACTCCATCTCGTCGATGCGGCTGACGGCGGCTACTTCGTCCAGACTGCGCGGAACGCCGGTCTGTCGCGCGGCGGCGTACACCGCCGAGGTTGCGACGCCCTCGATGGAGCGTCCCGGCAGGAGGTCCTCGTCGAGCGCGCGGCGGTAGATGACGCTGGCCGTCTCGCGAACGTTCTTCGGGAGGCCGAGCGCGCTGGCCATGCGGTCGATTTCGCCGAGCGCCTGCTTGAGGTTGCGCTCCTTGCTGTCGCGGGTGCGGAAGCGCTCGTTCCACGTTCGGAGACGCTGCATCTTCTCGCGCTGGCGGGAGCCGAGGGTGTTGCCGTAGGCGTCCTTGTCCTGCCAGCCGATGTTGGTCGATAGCCCCTTGTCGTGCATCATCTTCGTCGTCGGGGCACCGACGCGGCTCTTCTGGTCTTTCTCCTTCGAGTCGAACGCGCGCCACTCGGGGCCGCGGTCGACGGAATCTTCTTCGACGACGAGGCCGCACTCGGCGCAGACGGTTTCGCCGCGACCTTCGTCGCTGATGACGTTGCCGCCACATTCGGGGCAGACGCCCTCTTCTCGCTCGTCCTCGCTCTCGTGTTCCCGTTCGTGGGCCGATACGCCGGACTCGCTATAGCGTTGTATTCTGGTTGTAGTCATGGGTATGCGTTGGCGGAGGCTCCCAGTAGGGAAAACCCGAAGAATCCCGGAAGCTTAGTTCCTAACTCCTGGTTAGGGCGAAAGTTACTTAAATGTTTCGCAATCTGGTGCGGTTTTCACCGGACCATATTCGCCGTTAATGACGCCGCTACCGCGCATTAATCGCTGTTTGAGTCTCAGATAATCTCCGTGTCCTGAATCGAAACTAACAAAATCCTGTCGGTTTATACGTCGGGGAATACTTCCCGGGCATTTCGGTCCCGTCGTCTGGCTCGTGTCGTCTTCGAACGATGCTCCTGTTCCCCCTATCCTAGCCCTCTAAATACGTTCTCGCCACCTCGTCGGGTACTTGCTCGAACACTCGATAGAACTGCCCGACCGCCCCGAACTGGAACGGCGCTTCGATGCAGAGCACCTCGTCCGCCTCGCCGCGCAACTCCTCGATGGAACTCGGCGACCCGACCGGAACGGCCAGCGTGACGCGACTGGCACCCTCGCTCTTCACCTGTCTCAAACAGGCGGTGGTCGTCGCGCCCGTCGCCACGCCGTCGTCCACGATGAGTACCCGTTTCCCCTCGATGTCGGGTACCCGGTCGCCGCCGCGGTACGTCTCCGCCTTCTCGCGGGCCGCTTCGGTCTTGCGCTCTTTCTCCCCTTCGAGGTACGCGTCGCCGACGCCGAGTCGGTCGATGAGGTCGTCGTTCAGCCAGACACTTCCGTCCGCGCCGACGGCCCCGATTGCGAGTTCCGGATTCCCGGGTGCACCCAGTTTCTTTGCGACAACCACGTCGAGCGGGACGTCGAGTGCGTCCGCGACCGGTCGTCCTATCGGCAGCCCGCCGCGTGGAATCGCGAGTACGATGTCCGCGTCTACCCCCTCCCGTGTGACGAGCGACGCGAGTTGTTCCCCCGCGTCAGTTCTGTCGTCGAACATGACTGTCCCCGTTCGGACAGAGGCGACTCCCGCGGATAAAGGTGTGCGCCGCCGAAAAACGCCGAACAATCCTCTTTCTGAACATAACAATTATGACAGCATACGCCAGTTATAGAACGAACTTGAGAGATGGGTGAGACGCCTCCTATCGTCGTTCTGTACGTGAACGACGACACAGAGATGTTCGGCCGCGCGGCGACGTTCCTCGAACGGGAGTCGAAGCAGCTACGACTCCGAACCGCAACCTCGGGCGAGGAGGCGCTTTGCACCCTCCGTGCGGAAGATATCCACTGTCTCGTTTCGGAGTACGTGTTGTCCGGAATGGACGGGGTGTCCCTCCTCGAATCGGTTCGGGAGGAGTTCCCGACCCTCCCGTTTATCCTTTTTACCGATGCGGGGAGCGAAACCGTCGCCGGTCGCGCTATTTCGGCTGGCGTCACCGACTACCTCCAAAAGGAAGCTTCGACCGAACAGTACGCGGTGTTGGCGGAGCGAATCGAAACCGCCGTCGATTCGACCGATACCGAAGACGCGCTCCAAGAGAGCGAGGAGCGTTATCGAACGGTCGTCGAGAGCGGTCACGACGCGGTGTACATCTATCAGGACGACCACTTCACGTTCGTCAACGAGCGTGCCTGTGAGATGACCGGCTACAGCGCGGACGAACTACGGGGCCTCAACGTCTGGTCGCTCGTCCACCCGGACGACCACGAGCGCGTGCGGACCATCGCCGAAAATCGACTGTGCGGGACGCACGACGTTTCGACCTACGACGCCCGATTCAAGACGAAAGGCGGGGAGACGCGATACGGGAACTTCTCCGTCCGCGAAACCACCTCCGAGGGACGCGCGGCGACCATCGGATCGGTTCGCGACGTGACCGACCGCAAACGAACCGAGGCGCGACTGAAGGCGCTCATCGAGCACTCTCACGACCTCGTAACGCTCGTCGACGACCGGGGGATGATCCGGTACGAAAGTCCCTCCGTCGAGCGTCTCGGCTACGACCCCGACGAACTCGTCGGCAAACCGGCCCTCGAATACATTCATCCGGACGACCGCTCGCACGTCGTCGATACGTTCTCCCGGACGCTCGATTCTCCCGAGATTTCGCCGACCATCACCTACCGCTTTCGGCACGCGGACGGCTCGTGGCGCTATCTCGAAACGACGGGTGAAAACCACATCGCGACCGTCGACGTGGAGGGAGTGGTGTTGAACTCGCGGGACGTGACCGAACACGTCCGCATGGAGGAAGCGCACGAGGACATCCTCACGCGCATGACCGACGCGTTCCTCGCGCTCGACGACGACTGGCGATTCACGTTCGTCAACGAACGGGCGGAAGAGTTGCTCAACCGAACCGCGCCGGAGATCATCGGCGACGTCATCTGGGACGAGTTCCCCGAGGCTATCGACTCGGCCTTCTACGACGGCTACCACGAGGCCATGCGAACGCAGGAACCGACGACGTTCGAAGCGTACTTCCAGCCGTACGACAGGTGGTACGAAGCGAACGCGTACCCGTCCGCCGACGGCCTATCGGTGTATCTACGCGACGTGACCGAGCGAAAGAACAGGGAGACGACGCTCGAAGAACTCCACAACGCAACCCGGACGCTCATGCAGGCGCAATCCATCGCCGCCGTGAGCGACATCGCGGTCCGCGTGGCCCGCGACGTACTCGGTCTCCCGGTGACCGCCATCTGGCAGTGCGAGGACGCCACGCCCCGACTCATCGCTCGGACGGCGGAGCACCGCACGGCGTACGGCGAGTCGGTCTCGGCTTCCGACCGACGGGCGACGGCGAAAACCTACGAAACCGGCGAGACGGTCACCAGGGAGACTCGTATCGAGGGCGTCGAGTCGGAAGCGTTCGTTCCGCTCGGCGCGCGCGGCGTCATCACCTTCGGAGCGGAACGGCTGGACGAGTTCGACATCTACTACGCGCAACTGCTCGCCGCGAACACCGCCGCGGCCCTCGACCGTGCGGAGCGCGAGGACGAGCGGCGGGAGCACCAATGGGAGTTGGAACGGCAGAACGAGCGGTTGGAGGAGTTCGCAAGCGTCGTCTCGCACGACCTCCGAAACCCGCTGAACGTCGCACAAGGCTATCTCGACATGTATCGTGCGACGGCGGACGAAGACCACCTCTCCCGGATTGAGCGCGCCCACGACCGGATGGTCAACATCGTCGACGACGTGTTGACCCTCGCGCGACAGGGGCGGACGGTGAGCGAGACGAGAGCGGTCTCGGGATTGGCCGTCACCACGAACGCTTGGGGGTCCGTGGAAACCGGCACCGCCACCCTGGACGCGTCGTGGACGGCGACCATCAACGCCGACGGGAGTCGGCTCCAGCAGTTGCTCGAAAACCTGTTCCGAAACGCGGTCGAACACGGCCAACCGGACGTCACCGTTCGCGTCGGTGCGCTCGACAGTATCGCCGGGGATGGAGGGATGCAACGCGACCGACCGACTAGTACCACGAGCGAAGCGGCGACCGACCGCGGGTTTTTCGTCGAAGACGACGGGCCGGGAATTCCCGGCCCGTCGCGTGAGGATGTGTTCGAGTCCGGCTACTCCACCGGGGAGCAAGGCACCGGACTCGGTTTACCCATCGTCAGACAGATAGCCGAAGCCCACGGCTGGCGGGTTTCGCTCGGCGAGGCGGAAAGCGGCGGCGCACGGTTCGAGTTCACGGGCGTCGAACTGGCGGACGAATGATGCGCCATCGGTCGGTTGGGTCGGACGACCGCACCGACATTACTCACCAGTTCGACGTGTTCGGTCGTCGGGAATGACTACTTCATCGAACGGCGGAGGGTCCGTATTCGGGTTTCATCCGACGAAAAATCAGGAGCACGACAATGGTCGACGAAACACAAAATACTCAAACAGTTCGTGGACATGACTACGTTATGGACTGGACGGACCGACTCCCGCCACGGGATTGGCTCACGCGCGGGGTCGTCTTATTGCTGGTCGTCGCCCTATTGACCCCCTCCGTGGTCTCCGCGATAACGTACGACCGAGAAGCATCGAATCTCAAACCCGGAACCATCGAACAGCCCGCCAACGGGACGACGATTATCAGCGTTCAAGGCTACCACTTCCAAGGTCAAGGAAACAAGAAAAAGCCCGCGCGCCTCGTCGCCGTCGGCCCGAAAGGCGGCGTGAAATGGGTGTACAACGGTTCGAAGGAGGGCGCGACGTGGTTCTACGACGTCGACCCGCTTCCGAACGGCAACCTGCTCGTCGTCTCGACGCAGCGCGGCGGCACCCTCGTCTACGAGATGAACCCGAAGACGAAGGAGAAGGTCTGGAAGAAGTTCCTCCCGATTCACGACACCCACGACATCGACCTCATCAACAACGGAACGCAGTTGCTCGTCGGCAACATGCGGAACTACAACGAGACGACCGGAAAGAACGACGACCGGGTGTACGTCTACGACCTCGAAAAAGACGAAATCGTCTGGCAGTGGCACCTGCGCAACTACTACGAGAAGAGCGCCGGCGGCGACTACACGAACGACTGGTCGCACCTCAACAACGTCCAGAAAATCGCCGACGGGAAGTACGCGCTCGACCCGCGGAACATGGACGAGGTGATAATCGTCGACCGGAACACGGGAGAGGTCACGACGAAACTCGGCGAGGACGACAACCTCGACATCCTCAACCAGCAACACAACCCCGACTACCTCGAAAGCGAATCGGGCAAACCGACCTTCCTCGTCGCCGACTCCGAGAACAACCGCATCGTCGAATACGAGAAGAACGGCGAGGACTGGAAGCGGACGTGGGAACTCGGGTCCACCGATACCCTCAACTGGCCCCGTGACGCCGACCGCTTGCCGAACGGCAACACGCTCGTCGTGGACTCCTCGGACCACCGCGTCATCGAAGTGACCCCCGAGGGAGAGATCGTCTGGGAGTTCTACTCGCCGTGGCTGCCGTACGACGCGGAACGCATCGGAACCGGCGACGAATCCAACGGTCCGACCATCGCCGACCAGGACGCCCAAGGGAAGTACGCCATCACCGGCAGCGCGAACCTCGACCCCGGAACGGGCAAGAGCCTCAGGATGTCCGTCTTCCTCTCGAACGCCTTCGCGGGAACGTCGATGCAGGACACCATGCGCCACTACGGCGCGCGCTGGGACCAAGTGACGCCGTTCATCCGCCCCGTCTGGATGAACGAGTACGCCTTCATCGCCGCCATCTTCGCCCTCTTGCTCCTCATCTTCTGGCTCGTCGGCGAACTGGTGTACCAGCGACGGCGGATTTACGACGGCGTGAAGTATCGGTTGGGCTAAACGTCGCCCATCGACCGCTCGTCCGATTTTGCTAGATTTATTCGCCTCCGAACCGTCGGTATTTACACGATGGACGAACCCGAAGACGGGACCGAACACGAAGCGAAAACGTGGTGGAACGGTTGGGCGAACCAGTTTCAGGCGGAGTACGGCGACGGCGAGATACCCGTCGGAGTCGCGTTCGGACCGGGTGCCCCACAGGGTGACGACTTGGGCCTCCTCGGAGAACTGGACGGAACGAAAGCTATCGAACTCGGGTGCGGCGGCGCGCAGTTCGGAATCGCGGTGTCGAAGCGCGGAGCGGACGTGACGGGCGTGGACATCTCGGAGGAGCAGTTGGCGTTCGCGCGAACCCTCGCGGACGAACACGACCAGGACATCGAGTTCGTCGAGAGCAGCGTGACGGAGATGCCGACGGTTCCCGACGAAACGTACGACCTCGCATTCTCGGCCTTCGCGTTCCAGTGGGTCCGCGACCTCGAAGCCTGCTTTGCCGAGGCGTATCGCGTCCTGAAAGGGGACGGGAAACTCGTCTTCAGCGTGGACCACCCGTACTACAAGACCCTCGACGCCGAAACCGGGGAGTTCGAGCGGAGTTACTTCTCCGACGAACCGAGGCGGGTCTACAGCGAGGAGTTCGACGCGGAGATGGTAATTTACAGCCGAGGGGTCGGGGAGACCGTTTCTCTCCTGACGGACGTCGGATTCACCGTCGAAGCGATACGGGAACCGGGATACGAGGACCCCGAGCGCTACGAGTCCGAGTACGGGAGTTTCGTCCCGGAACGCATGGCGACGGTTCCGCCGACCATCGTCTACTCCGCGCGGAAGTGAGGGGAATCCCGTTTCACTCCATGGTTCGGTACATCGGCGCTCGCTCGGATGAACTCCGAACGTGAAATATGTTCTACAAAAATGCAGTGCAGATAGCACTTAAGCCCCCCTCGACCGATTTCGTTCACATGCTCATCGCGGGAAGCGACGACGGAGTGTATCGAATTTCGGGCCTCTTCGAATCGAGAGGAACGACGGCCGAAAAGCTACTCGACGCAGAGAAAGTGTTTCGAGTCGAGCAGTTCGATGGATCGGACGGGCTGTTCGTGGCCGCGAAGTCGGGGGTATACTATTCGCCCGATGGGGACGAGTGGACGACCCTCTCCGTCCTGGACGAGGAAGTGTACAGCGTCACCGTCGTCCCGTCGAGCGGGCGACTGTACGCCGGTACGCGGCCCGCCCGCCTGTTCGTCGCCGACATCGGTTCGGGCGTCCCGTCCGACGCGGAGGCGTGGGAGGAAGTCGTCGGTTTTCGGGAGTTACGTGACCGAATCGACTGGGGGTTGGACCGCCACGACGGTCTCGCGCAGATTCGAAGCCTCCGTACGCACCCCGACGCGCCGGAACGACTCGTCGCGGGCGTCGAAGTCGGCGGCGTTCACGTGAGCGACGACAGCGGGGAGAACTGGCAGTCGCGGTGCATCGACTGCGACGCGCCGCACACGGACGATATCCACCACCTCGCTCTCGAAGACGAGGGGACCATCGTCGCCTCGACCGGAAGCGGCCTGTACCGCTCCACCGACGTCGGCAGGACGTGGACGCGATTGGACGGCGACCACGACCAGCGGTATTTCCGCGGCGCATTCGTTCACGACGGCACGGTCTACGCCGGTGGCGCACCCGCGTCCTCCTCGTCGTGGGAGGAAGGAAACCACGCGCTGTTCGCGTCTCACGACGGGAAATCGCTCGAACGGATTTCCTTCCCGACGTCCGACGAGGTGGCGATCGGATGGTGCTCAGTCGATGGCGACGTGCTGACCGCGACCCACCGCGGGACGCTGTTCCGGCATCGCTCCGGCGACTGGGAGACGGTCGGGTCGGTCCCGACCCCCGGACGTGTGCGGGGCCGGTACATGCCGTTGACGTGGTACGAGCCCTGACGATTGCGATAAAAGGGGCGGTCGTCCGCGGTTTCGTCTCCGAACGAACGGGGTTATTCTGTGGCCGTTTCGAAGTCGAGTTCGGTCTCTTCCACGTCGTCGTCGAGCATCTGCGGTTTGCCGAGCGGGAGCGAACCGAAGAGGGCGTAGTGGACGGCGAAGGCGACGCCGACGAGCGCGACGAGCAGGGTCAGGGTACGTTTGACGCTTGCCATATTCGGGACGATGGGCGCGAAAAGAAAGAGTGCTTCGGTGTGTCTTCGGGTATCCTACCGGTCCACTTCGCCGAGCACGATATCGAGGCTCCCGAGTGACGCGATCAGGTCCGGCACCAATTCGCCTTCCGACATCTCCGGCAGGGCCGAGAGGTTGTGGAAACACGGGCTTCGAATCTTGAACCGCGCGGGGCTGTCCGTGTTGTCCGAGCGGATGTAGACGCCGAGTTCGCCCTTCGCGCCCTCCACCGCGCGGTACGTCTCCGCGTCCATCGGCGGTTTGAGCGTCCGGGGGACGTTCGACTGCAGGGTGCGCTCCTCCTCGGGCCAGTCGTCGAGCAGTTCGACGCACTGCTCGACGATTCTTGCCGACTGCTCGACCTCCCGGAGTCGGACGAGGACGCGAGCGTAGTTGTCACAGCCGTCCTCGGTCACGACGTCCCAGTCGAGTTGGTCGTAGTAGCCGTAGGAGTCGTCGCGGCGCAGGTCGTAGTCGATGCCCGACCCGCGGGCGACCGGTCCGGTGACGCCGTACTGTTTCGCCACGTCGGGTTCGAGGATGCCGGTATCGACGCAGCGGAGTTGGAATATCTCGTTGCTCGTGAGGAGGTTGTGATACTCCTCCATCGTCGCCGGGAGACCGTCGATGAAGTCCAGCGTCTTGTCGAAGAACTCCCGACGCGGCTCCGGAACGTCCCAGATGACCCCGCCGAGGCGGAAGTAGTTGTACATCATGCGCTGGCCGGTCAGGTCCTCCAGGATGTTCTGGACGATTTCGCGATCCCGGAACGCGTACTGGAAGATGGCGGTGAAATCGCCGTACACGTCGAGCGCGAAGGTCCCGAGCGCGAGGAAGTGGCCGGTCATGCGCGAGAGTTCGACGCCGAGCGTCCGGAGGATTTGGGCGTACTCCGGCACGTCGATGTCCGCGAGGTCTTCGGCCGCCCGCGCGTACGCCCACTCGTTGGTCATGTTCGCGGTGTAATCCCAGCGGTCGGGGTACGGCATGATTTCGTGCCGGTATTTTCCCGATTGAGCCATCTGTTCCTCGCAGCGGTGGAGGTAGCCGATGTCGGGCCGCACGTCCAGCACCTGCTCGCCGTCGAGGACGGTTTCGATGTGGAGGACGCCGTGGGTCGCCGGGTGGTGCGGCCCGATGTTCAGAAACATCGTGTCGGCGTTGTCCGCGTACTCGTCGTGTTTTATCGGGTTTCTGTGGGCCTCCAGCGTGACGATTTGCGGCCGGTCCTGGTCGTAGTCGAGGGAAAGCGGGTGGCCCTTCCACGCCTGCGGAAGGAGAATTCGGCGCAAGTCGGGGTGCCCCTCGTACTCGATACCTACGAGGTCGTAGGCCTCCCGTTCGTGCCACTCCGCGGTTCTGTAGACTGGTTCCGCGGTCTGGCTCACGGGCGCGTCGGTCGGCGTGGGGACGACGATACTCACCTCTTGGGTGGGGTCGGCGTACTTTTTTAAATGGTAGATACTCTCGAAGCGGTCCTCGTACTGCTGAGCCGACAGACACGAGAGGTGGTCGAATCCGGCCTCGTCCCGGAGCGTCGTCAAGGCGGTCTGCACTTCGTCGGGCCGAACGACGAATCCCGGCGCGTTCAAGTGGTCGTCGCGGCCGATGGCGAGGTCGCCGAGGAGTTCGGCCAGTTCGTCCTCTTCGAGTTCTCGTACCGCCGGGAGGCGTTCCTGCCCGCGCTCTTCCCGTTGTGAACTCATGGCGAATCCACCCAGTTGTAGCGCATGACGAGGGTGTCCTCGTCGATTTCGTCCGTGAGCGACTGCACCAACTCGTCGCGTTCCAAGTCGCCGAACCGCTCCAGTTCGTACGGTTTGACGACGACCGGACTCGCCTCGCCGTGGGCGATTCGCTCCTGTAGCTTGGCGATGCCGTAGATGAGCGCCTCGGGGCGCGGCGGACACCCCGGAACGTGGATGTCTACCGGGATGACCTCCTCGGCACCTTTGATGACGTTGTAGCCCTGCTGGAACGGTCCGCCGGAACAGGTACACGAACCCATGCTGACGACGAACTTGGGTTCGGGCATCTGGTCGTAGACGCGCTTCATCCGCGGCGCGAACTTCGAGACGATGGTCCCCGGCACGATGATGACGTCGGCCTGTCGCGGCGACGCGCGGGGCACCCCCGCCCCGAAACGGTCCAAATCGTGTTTGACCGCGTAGGTGTGCATCATCTCGATGCTGCAGCAGGCGATGCCGAACTGCAGCATGAACATCGACGACCCACGAACCCAGTTCATGAACGCGTCGAACTTCGTGAGAATGAACGGCGAGGTGCCGAGCGCCTCTCGGAGTTTCGAATCGAACCGCCCCGGCAGTTCCTCCTTTCCCTGTTCACGACTGGTCGGTTCGACCATCTCCCGCTCCGTAGCCCCCTGTCTCCGTCGAGGTGGATGTGTATCACTACTCATTGTTTCCACTCCCCCATGTGCCCGTCGCGGGCGTTGACTATCGTTCGGGAGCGAAGCGTATGAGTATTCGGTCGTTACCGCACCGTTTTCCGACCGTGAAATTTAACGCGGCTCAGCTGGGGAGAAATTAAGTCGTCGCGGTGTCGATTTTTCTTCGAGGGAGACCAGATGACCGCACCAGACGTCTCGATAGTCACCGCGGCGTACAACTCGGCGGAGTACATCGAACGCGCGCTCGAAAGCGTCCGGCGACAGACCGTCGGGACGGACCGAATCGAACACATCGTCGTGGACGACGGTTCGACCGACGAGACGGCGTCGATAGTCGAATCGTTCGAGGCACCGTACTTGCGCCTCGTCGAAAACGAGGAGAACAGCGGTAACGGGACGGTCGCCTGTAACAGAGGAATCGAGCGAGCACGCGGCGAGTACGTCGTCGTCCTCGACTCGGACGACGCGTTCTTGCCGTCGCTGGTCGAACGGTCGTTCGACGCCTTCTCGACGCGAGAGGAGGTCGATTTCGTGTACACCGACTACTACGAGCGGTTTCCCGATGGAGAGCGGGAACTCGTCGAGACGGGAGGTGACATCACGAAGACGGTCAAAGTCGGGACGATGCACCGGACCGACCGACTTGAGGAATTCGGTTTGTACAACCCCGAGATGATATTCGCGGAGTACGACCTCTTGTTCCGATATCTCGACGCCGGTCTCGCCGGATACCACGTCTCCGAACCCCTGTTCGTGTATCACCGTCGGAGAAACAGCCAAACTGATGACAGTACGCGCGTCGAAGCAGGAAAATCGGAGTTACGGGAAAAATTCGGGGAGAACGTTCGGATACGGGCCTACGACTTCTGAACCGCGTGCCGTACACCCGCTTAGACCAACAGTTGCACGTCAGACTCGGCCATGTGTTCGAGGGCGGTCGCGGCCCCGACGCCGGTGACGACGCCGTCGTAGAAGTCGTTCTCGTCGTAGTCCATCAGGTCGATGGTCATCTGGCAGGCTTGCAGTTCGACGCCGGTGTCTATCGAGACGTCGATGAGTTCCTCGATGGTGGCCGTCCCGTTCTCCTCGATTTTGCGCTCCATCATCTTCGTCGCCATGGAGTCCATGCCGGGGAGTGCGGCCATCGCGTTCGGCATCGGCATGCTCGGATTGCCGACCGCGCTGAGTTTGAGGTTCTTCGACTTCTTCTCGTGCAGGATGTCGAGTCCCCAGAACGTGTGGAAGACGACGACGTCCCATCCGAAGGCGGCCGCGGTGCTGGCGAGGATGAGCGGCGGGTACGCCATGTCCAACGTGCCTTTCGTGGCGATGATGGTCATCTTCTTCTGCCCGTCGTCGTCCGCTTTCAGGTCGGCCAACTCCGCCTCCAACTCCTCGATACGGGCGGCGAGGTCGGCGTCGGAGTTCGCCGCGTCCACGGCGTCACCGGAGTTAGTCGTGTCTGTACTCATGATTATTCCGTCTTCCGAACGAAGTGCCGGTAGACCGCTTCGCCGCCCTCCTCATCTTCCTCTTGGTCGAGCATTTCGACGCCGTCGGTCGTGTCGGCCCACCCCTTGAGGTCGCTCATGCTTCCCGGGTCGGTTGCGACGACTTCGAGCACCTCGCCCTCGGCGAGCGAGTCCGTGGCCTGTTTCGTCTTCACGACCGGCATCGGGCAGTTCAATCCTTGTACGTCTAGGGTCTCAGTGATATCGAATTCTGTACTCATCGTGTGAATCTCCTATATTGGACGTATCGAACAATATCGGATACACCATTAAAAGTGTGTTGGTTATTGTGGATAGCATCCACGAGCGAATTAATTATAGTGTCTATCGTGCGCTCGTGTGGGGTTTTTCCGATTTCGATCCAACACTGTATTGTATGATTTGTGGAATACTATACGAACGCTTTTGTAGCTGTAGCCGATACCAGTTGGTACAGCATGAGCGACGCAGCGTTTCCATCGCCGGACGCCGAAGTGGAATCGGTGACCCCCGACGAGCTATACGAGAAGATCGACGCGGGGGAGTCGGTTACCATTCTCGACGTCCGAGCGACGGGCGAGTACGAGAAGTGGCATATCGACGGGGAGAACGTCGAGACCATCAATGTTCCCTACTTCGAATACCTGGACGACCCGGACGACGAACTGTTCGAACCGGTCCCCGCGGACGAGGACGTGACCGTCCTCTGTGCGAAGGGCGGGTCGAGCGAGTACATCGCCGGTATGTTCGTCGAGCGGGACTACGAAGTGAACCACCTCGAAGACGGGATGAAGGGATGGGCCCGCGTCCTCGAACGAAAAGAGATCGAAGGCGCTGACGAGGACACGACGGTCGTCCAGTATCAGCGGCCGTCGAGCGGTTGTCTCTCTTATCTCGTCGTTTCGGGCGACGAAGCGGCGGTCATCGACCCCCTCCGAGCGTTCGACGAGGAGTACGCCGCGGACGCGAACGACTACGGTGCCGACCTCCGCTACGCCATCGACACGCACGTCCACGCGGACCACGTGAGCGGCGTCCGAACCGTCGCGGACGACGACATCGAAGCCGTCGTTCCCGCATCCGCGGAGGCGCGCGGCATCGACTACGACGAGTCCTACCGAGCGGTCGAGGACGGCGAAACCCTCCCGCTGGGCGAGACGGAAATCGAAGTCATCCACACGCCCGGCCACACGACGGGAATGACCTCGTACCGCGTGGGCGGCGTCCTGTTCACGGGAGACGGCCTGTTCACCGAGAGCGTGGCTCGCCCCGACCTCGAAGAGGGCGACGACGGCGCACCCGACGCCGCCGCGATGCTCTACGAGACGCTGCAGGAACGGGTGTTGTCGCTCCCGGACGATACCGTCGTCGCACCCGCGCACTTCAGCGACGCGGCGACGACCGCCGACGACGGCACGTACACCGCAACCGTCGGCGACCTGCACGAGTCGATGGACGCCCTCTCGATGGAGAAAGACGAGTTCGTCGAGTTCATCCTCTCGGACATGCCGCCGCGCCCGGCGAACTACGAGGACATCATCGCAACGAACTTGGGGCAACAACACGCAGACGACGAAGAAGCGTTCGAGCTCGAACTCGGGCCGAACAACTGTGCCGCGAGTCAGAATTCACTTACGAGCGACTGACGTGGCAGGAGGAAAACAATGGATTTAGTGCCAGCATTTGCATTTACGAACCTGTTCCCGAACGGAATCGGCCGGTACGCCATCGGTGGAATGTTCATCGGGCTCGGCGTCGCCGTCATCTACCTCGGAACCGGAATCATCGCCGGGGCGAGCACGTTCTTGGAGTCTACACTGTCCTACGTCTCCGACGTGCCCCGGTTTCAGAAACCGAAATACGTCGCGTCCCGTGACTGGCGTGTGTTGTTCACGCTGGGAATCGTCGGCGGAGCGGCCATCTACCAACTCGCGTTCAACGGCCAGTTCTGGACGACGGACGTCCAGTGGTGGCGGCTCCTCGGCGGCGGTTTCCTCGTCGGCGTCGGCACCCGAATCGGAAAGGGATGTACGTCCGGCCACGGGGTCTGTGGCGTCGGCTCCGCGTCGTTCACGTCCATCAGCAACGTCGTGACGTTCATGGCGGTCGCCATCGGCGTCGCACAACTAGTGCAGGCCTTGGGGGTGTCGCCATGAGCGGAGAATCGAAGAGTCGAGGACCCCTCTTCAACGTCCTCATCGTCGCGGGCGGGTTGATATTCGGTTTCGGGCTGGGTTTCAGTCACATGGCTCGTCCCGAGGTCGTCCTCAACTTCCTGCAGTTCGAGGATTTCGGCCTCCTGTTCGTCATGGGCGGTGCGGCGGTCGTCACCGGGGTGACCTTCGCGGTTGCAAGCCGCTCGTCCGGTCGAGCACCATTGACCGGAAAAGCGTACACCCGAAGGCTGAAATCGTTCGACCGGAACGTCCTCATCGGCGGCGGTATCTTCGGCGTCGGCTGGGGGCTCTCCGGAATCTGTCCCGGTGCGGCATACGCGAGCCTCGGTATCGGTAACTACCCCATCCTGTTCGCTATCGGCGGCATGTTCGCCGGTGCGTACGCGCAGGGGCTCTGGCGGAAACACAGCGTGAGCGACCGACCCGTGTCGTCGGAAGCGGACTAATTTCTCGTTCGGCTGCGGTACTCGTTTCGTGACGGAGCGCGGTCGTGTTTTTGATGTGAAAAACCATCGTCGAAACTCCCCCGGCAGCGTCGGCACCGTCGAGTAGCGCGTTCGACAGAGAAGAGTCGCTGAATCAATTCTCCGAAGGTGGAATCCGAGTTCGAGGGCGATATTCGACGTAGGGGACGATGTGACGGATTAGCGCCGGATAACATATGGGAATAGTATTGCCCGCTAGACCCAAAACTATTAAAAGCAATTGTGGCTAATCCACGGCCAAGCGACATAGTATGAAACGTACACAACTACCCAGTCGGTGCACGACGGATCGATATCCATGTTCGGAATAGAATCGCTCAGCGGGAACCTCCACGCGGCGGCTATCGTCGGACTCGTGTTCAGCGAGGCGTTGGTGCTGTATGCCGGATACGGCGTCGCCACCGGTGCCCTCGCCTCTGTCGTCGTGAACGCCATCCGGGGTGAGTGACGATGGAGGTTCTCGGTATGAGCCTTCTCCTCGTTTCCCTCTTCGTCGGCTTCGGCCTCATCATCGGCATCCTGTTCGGCTTCTTCGGGATGGGCGGGTCGTTCCTCGTCACGCCCGCGTTGCTGGTGTTGGGATATTCGGCGAAGGTCGCGGTCGGAAGCGGACTGGCGTTCGTCTTCGGCACCGCCGTCATCGGTGCGCTTCGACACCGCGACCTCGGACAGGTCGATTACAAGCTCGCGGCGCTGATAATCACCGGGATGACGGTCGGTATCGAAATCGGCAAACGGGCGGTTCTCCTGTTGGAACGAGCGGGCTTGTCCGATATCGTCATCAGCGTCGCGTACGTCGGCCTGCTCGTCGTCGTCGGCCTGCAGACGCTTCGCGATTCGATGCAGGGCGAGTCGGACGACGGCGATACGTTGGACCTCTCGAACGCCCTCGAACGGGTCCGAATCCCGCCGATGCTAACGTTCACGGGCGGAACGACCGTTTCGCTCTGGGTGACGCTCGGTATCGGACTCGGTATCGGTATCCTCTCGGGGTTCCTCGGGGTCGGCGGCGGTTTCCTCCTCATGCCGACGATGCTCTACGGCTTCGGCGTTCCGGCCGAGGTCGCCATCGGCACTAGCGTGCTTCAGATAACGATTCCCGGCAGCTTCGGTGCGTTCGTCTACGCGCAGGAAGGAGCGGTCAACGTCCCCGTCGTCGCGTCGTTGCTCCTCGGGAGTGCGCTCGGAGCGCGCATCGGCGCGGCCGCGACCGAACTGATAGACGGGGCCGACATCAAGGGCTACTTCGCCGCGATGCTCCTCGCGGGCAGCGTCGCCGTCGCGAGCAAGAAACTAAGCGCCATGACCGGCATCGCCGCACTCAAAACGGTGAGCATGCTCCTCATTTTCGGAGCGGCGATCCTCGTCAGCGGGGCCATCATCTACAGCTCCGTGCGGGTGCTCAGGGGACAGTCGGTTTCGGGTCGGCCGTCGACGAACTGACCCGACCTCGGCATGCCGTGCGATTTTTGGCCGGGTAACGAACCGATGTCAACGACTGCACCGCAGTCGTCGGTTCGACTACGCCGCCGTGGAACCGCGGACACAATACTGACCCATCCAACAATATTGTATTTCTATTGCAAATCAATGGGGATAGTTTCGCCGATTTTTTCGAGCCGTGCTGATGCTTTCCGAGAAGGAAGGGGAGGATATAATGTCGCTCGAAAACGACTCGTTACTGCAATAGAGCCCCGATACCCGCCGATATCCGGTTTGGACCGTGGCAGATTGTATTGCACAATATTCACAAAACTATTAAGACCTGTGAGCGGATAGGCTGTAGTGAGTAGAAAAGTATGATTCGCACAAAACCGCGGTCAGTACGAAAGCGAGGTCGATAAGCATGTTCGGAATCGAATTGAGTGGACTCGGAGCAGCCACGACGGTCGGTGCCGTTCTCGGGGAGGCAGTCGTCCTCTATGCCGGATACGGTGTCGTCGTGCAGATGGTGAGTTCGAACGTTATCGACGCGATTACGGGTGAGTAATCGTGGAGCCACTCCTCATTGCCCTGTTCATCGGGTTCGGACTGGTCATCGGTATCCTGTTCGGCTTCTTCGGGATGGGCGGGTCGTTCCTCGTCACGCCCGCGTTACTGGTGTTCGGATACCCGGCGAAGGTCGCGGTCGGAAGCGGACTGGCGTTCGTCTTCGGCACATCGGTCATCGCCGCACTCCGGCACCGTAACCTCGGGCAGGTCGATTACAAGCTCGCGTTGCTGTTCATCGTCGGCATGACGAGCGGTATCAAGGTCGGAGAATACGTCGTGTTGTGGCTCGAAGCGACCGGCATGGCCGACATCGTGGTGGGGACCGCCTACGTCCTCCTGTTGGCCACGGTCGGTCTCTTCACGCTCCGCGACTCGCGTGGCAGTGACGACGACGGCGCGTCGTCGCTCCCGGAGCGCTTCGAGGTGCTCCAGATTCCTCCGATGGTTTCCATCAGCGGTGGCGTGGAGATTTCGGTCTGGCTCACGTTGGGCATCGCGCTGTTCGTCGGCATCCTGTCCGGCTTCCTCGGCGTCGGTGGCGGTTTCCTCCTGATGCCCGCGATGGTGTACGTCCTCGGCGTCCCCACCGTGGTGGCGGTCGGAACTGACGTGCTCCAGATCACCGTCTCTGGCGGTTTCGGCGCGTTCTCCTACGCCCAGAACGGGGCCGTCGAACTCGCCGTCGTCGCTCCGCTCTTGGCGGGAAGCGCGCTCGGAGCACGCATCGGTGCAGCGGCAACGAACCTGACCGACGAGGACGACATCAAAGGCTACTTCGCCGCGATGCTCCTCGCGGGCAGCGTCGCCGTCGCGAGCAACCGAGTCGGTGACGCGCTGGGTATCCACCTCCTCGACCAGATCAGTCTGGTGCTCATCTTCGGCTCCGCGGTGGTCGTCGCCGCGGCGGTCGTCTACAGCGCACTCGTCAACCTTCGGGAGCGCGAGTCGCCGAGCGTGTCGACCTCCGACTGACCTTCGGGGCAAACAAGTAGTTTTGTACAAACCATGCAAAATCCTTATACGTGCCAAATTCTTACTCACGACTTGAAAATGGCGAACTCGATGGCCGAGTACCTTCAGCAAGACATGGAGTGTGAAGGATTGCTGGAGTGTCTTCACGGACTGAAAGAACTCGATAAGCAGTGTTATCGAGTCGTGATCGAGAGCGAGAACCCACTAACCATCGACGACATCGCGGAGCGGATCGACCGCGAACGGTCGACGGCGTATCGCTCTATCCAGCGACTGCTCCAATCTGGGTTCATCCAGAAAGAACAGGTCAACTACGACCAAGGTGGCTACTACCACGTCTACAAGCCGACCGACCCCGGCGAAGTGTCCCACGATATGCAGCGCATGTTGAACGAGTGGTACGCCAAGATGGGCCAGTTGATTCAGGAGTTCGAGGACAAGTACGACCCGATGGAACAGCCCGAACAACCGGTCTAACCGGCCGTCTCACGGGACCCCATCGCCGCTCTCGACATCACGAAGACGGTTACGTCTCGACGAGAACTTTTACTCGGTTGTACGGAAGCCAGCGTAGCTCGGCGTCCAGATAGTCGGCGACGTGCGCGACGAACTCGTCTTCCTTCAGGAGGCCGTCCTCGTCCGCCTCGTCGCTCAACTGGAGCGTGACCTCCTCTACGTCCTCCAAGACGTCGCTGCCGACCATGACGGAGAACAACTCGGCGGGCGTCACGGGTTTCCCGGCGTCGA
The DNA here is from genome assembly GCF_049568665.1 of Haladaptatus sp. SPP-AMP-3. Taxonomy (NCBI): domain Archaea; kingdom Methanobacteriati; phylum Methanobacteriota; class Halobacteria; order Halobacteriales; family Haladaptataceae; genus Haladaptatus; species Haladaptatus sp. SPP-AMP-3. Next base: position 192,973 of record NZ_CP145898.1, read on the forward strand.
TGGCGACCGCAACGTCGTCCACGGCGGTCTCGACCTCCGTTTCGACGTCGAACCGCACGTCCACCGACACCGCTTGGCCGAGCATGTCGGCCGCGTGAACCTCCTCCGCCTTCCGAATCGCGGGTTCGAGGGCGTGTCCGAACTCGCCTCCGCTCTCGCGCATGCCGATGTACGCGAACGAGAGCATGGCGGTCAATCCGTCCATGAACCGCCCGTCGTCGGTGTCGAACACCTGTCGTCGGTCTTTCTTTTTCAGGTGGTGGACGAGAATCCCGAAATCCAGTATCGCGTCCGTGATTCGACCGCGGATTCGCGCCTCCGCGTTGCGCTTCGACTGTTCGTGTTCCATGTCGGCCTCGCCGAGGAGGTAGGCTCGGTCGGCGGGCGAGAGGATGCCGCGTCCCCTGTCGGTGTCTGGCGTCATAATCGGAATGGGATTATACAGCATCCGATTCTATCCGAAGCTATTTGAAGGGTGTGAAACAACCACCGACAAATGACGCTCATCGACGTGACGATGCGAATCGCACACACGCTTTTCGCGGGCGTGTGGGCAGGGTGGACGGTGTTCATGGCGGCGCTCGTGGTCCCGGCGGCACGGGACGGGAAACTCGGCGCGGAGGGAATCCGGTGGATGACCCAGCAGTTCACGCGCTTTTCGTCGCTCTCGTCCGTCGTGTTGTTGCTCACGGGGGGATTCATGGCCGGAGACCTCTACACCACGGAAACCCTCACGGGTAGCTCGAGCGGTCATCTCGTCCTCACGATGGTCGTCCTTTGGCTCGCGCTCTCCGGGTTGAGCCACATGGCGGGTAGTCGATTGAAAAGGAACCTCGACGCCGGTGCGAAGCAGGCCGCGGCGGGAGCCACGACGCTGTTTTACGTCGCGGGCGTCGTGGCGCTCGGCCTGCTCGTCGTCGCCGGGTGGCTCTGATGGCCGACGACGGGTCCAAGCGGGCGCTGGCGACGGTGTTCGCCATTGTCTTCGTCGACCTCCTCGGCTTCGGGATTCTGATTCCCATCATCCCGCTGTACGCCGAGCACTTCGGCGCGAACGAGTTCGTCGTCGGACTCCTGCTCGCCTCCTACTCGGTCATGCAGTTCCTCTTCGCGCCCGTCCTCGGCCGCCTCTCGGACGAGCGCGGCCGCCGACCCATCCTCCTGCTCTCGCTGTTCGGGAGCGTCGTCGCGTGGACGCTGTTCGGCCTCGCGGAAAGCCTCCTCGTGCTCTTCGTCGCTCGCATCCTCGCGGGCGCGATGGGCGGCAACATCGCCACCGCACAGGCGTACATCGCCGACATCACGCCGCCGGAGGACCGTGCGAAGGGATTGGGCCTCATCGGCGCGGCGTTCGGACTCGGCTTCGTGTTCGGTCCGGCGCTCGGCGGCATCTTCTCCAGCGACGCCGCGCTCTCGCTCGCGCGGAACGTCCTCCCCGCGGTGGTGCCCGTGAACCAGTTCTCCCTGCCGAGTTTCTCCGCCGCGGCCATCTGCGGCCTCAATCTCGTCGTCGCCGCGCTCGTCCTCCCGGAGACGCGCACCAAGCGGGACAGCGACGAGGAGACGACGGACGAGCGTCAGTCGCGTCTCGCCCGCCTCGCGGACGCGTTCGCCGACCCGGCGCTCGCCGGACTCGTCGCCTCCTTCTTCCTCCTCTCGCTCGCGTTCTCCTCGATGGAGAGCATGTTCGTGCTGTTCACCGAACAGCAGTACGGCTTCGGACCGGCGATGAACGGCTACGTTCTCGCCTACGTCGGCGTCGTCATCGCCGTCGTCCAAGGCGGCCTCGTGGGAAAGCTCACGAACCGGTACGGCGAGCGGACGCTCGCGCTCGTCGGCGTCGTGCTCGAACTCGTGACGCTCGCCACCCTCCCGTTCTCGCCGATGCTCGGCGACCACCTCCCCGCCATCGGACCGCTCTCCGGTGGACTGTTCGTCCTGCTGGTCATCCTCACGCCCCTCGCGGCGGGCAACGGGTTTGCGAACGTCTCGCTCACGACGCTCGTCTCGAAGAGCGCGACGGAGGACACCCAAGGCGGCGCGTTCGGACTGACCCAAAGCGCCGGAAGCATCGCCAGAGCGGTCGGCCCCATCGCGGCGGGAGCGCTGTACGCCGCGGTCGCCTACTGGCTCCCGTTCGTCCTCGGCGGCCTGCTCATGCTCCCCATCGGCTACGTCCTGCTGACGACGTTCCAGGGTAACGGCACCCCGACACCGGTCAACTAGCAGTTTCGACCGCTATAGCGGACTTCTCCCGTATACTCCGTTTCCTCCAATCGCGTCCGAGATGACCGCCGATTCAGCTTTTCGAAGGAGTTCCCCGGCCGTGCTGTGGGCACAGTCGAGCGCCGCGGCCACGTCGTCGACGCTTCCCGTCCGCGGAACGTCGTAGTATCCCGCATCGAGGGCCGCCACGAGCGCCCGCCGTTGTCGCTCGGTTATGGACGGGACGGGTCGATGCGGATGAAACGTCTGGAGCCGTTCGATTCGAACGGACAAGAGCGCCGCAACGTCACTGTACAGCGCGCTCAAAGCGGCTTGTTCGCCGACCGCAGTGAACCGGAGTTCGCCGGTATCGAAAAAGGAGAGCGGGGGAACGAACGCGACCCGAGTCCCCGAGATGAGTGCGAGCACCTCGGAACCGAACTCGTACTCCGACCGTTCGACGAACGCGTACGTCCCTTCGTCACCCGGAACGAGGTAAGCGTCGCTCACGCTCTCGACCCGACCGAGGAGCGACGCGACGGCGGATTCGTCGCCGTCGAACCACGAGAGCGTCGGGACGCCGAGTAGTGGTCCCCAAACGAGGAGATCGACGCGCGAAATCGAATCGTCCTCCATCACCTGCCGGTGCGTCTGCTGGGCGGTTTCGACCGTGTAGGAGACGGTCATCGAAACCTGCTTCATGCGCTTACTCCCGTGAGCATATGATGAACCGTACTCATCCGTCAGTATAAATACTACAACCGGAGCACAACCGTTCTGCCAGAGATGAGCGGGTCCGCACCGAATCGAGACCGGGAATCGAACGCCGAAATCGGAAACGAACGGACGGTCGGGGTCCACGGTGGGCGAACGGTTCGCTACGCCGAGTACGGTGACCCGGCCGGAGTCCCCGCAATTTTCTTCCACGGAACGCCGGGGTCGCGCGTTCTCGGAGCGGTGTTCGACGGACATGCGCGCCGACACGGGGTCCGACTGCTCGCCCCCGACAGGCCGGGATACGGGCGTTCGTCGCCGAACCCGTCCCGCGGTTCGACCGATGTAGTGGCCGACGTAACCGCCGTCCTGGACCGCGCCGAGGTCGAACACACCGCAGTCGTCGGATTTTCGGGCGGCGCACGCTACGCACTCTCGCTCGCGGCGACGGAATCGTCACGCGTGACGGACGTCCACCTCGTCTCCGGTGCGACGCCGCCGTCGCTCCGGGAACGGACGCCGGGGGTACAGAAACTCCTCGGTACCCTCGCGCGCACGACGCCGCGGCTGTTGACGGCCCTGTTTCGCGGCCAACGCTGGGTCGCAAAACGCGCGTCTCCCGACTTCGTTCTCGCCCAATACACGACGGACGGCGCGGCCCCGATTCCGAGGGACGTCGCGGAAATCGTCCGGCGGGACTTCATCGAGGCGTTCGAAACGACGCGGAGCGGCGCGGTCACCGAGTGCCGGCGGTTCGCCGAGGCGTGGGACGTTCGCTTCGAGGAGATAGACGACGGCGTTCGATTGTGGCACGGCCGACGCGATACGAACGCGCCCGTCGATTCGGTTCGACGGCTATCCGAACGACTACCGGACGGGGAACTGACCATCTTCGAGAATCAGGACCACCTCGGCGCGTTGGTCCGGAGCCGCGACTCGATACTTCGAACGGTCGCCGAAAACGGATAGCGCCGTCGAACCTGCACGACCGACCAGACGACGACGGTCGGACCGGTGCCCATCCGACGGGCGCCTCAGTAGGTTTCCGAGGGGTCGGCGGGACCGCTGAAGACGGAGTACACCACGCCGAAGTACACCGCGACTATCGGTAGGATGAACGCCGCGGCGACGGTCAGCATCGTGAGCGGCAGGTCCGAGACGACGCCCTCCTGTACCGTCAGCCCGACCGCGGGGTCGATGGCGGGATAGAGGAGGTTCCCGACGAACGCGACCAGCGCGTACGGGAGGAACGCGGCCGCCGCGAACGCCGCGCGGTGCCGGTCCGCCCTGCTGGCGAGGACGACGCCCGCGACCAGCGCGACAGAGACGACGACGGCCACCAGCGAGAGCGGCGACAGCAGCGCCCCGTGAAGGTCCGAACGCGTCGCCGCGAGGTAGCCGATGACGACGACGACCAGCGCGAGGTACGCGAGCGCGGCGCGACCGCTGTAGTCCGACATCTCGTCGCGGAGCGTTCCGCGCGTCTTCAGCCCGAGGAACGCCGCCCCCTCGACGAGCGTGAGCGCGACGACGGTCAGCCCGAACGCGAGCGAGGGAACGGACACGATGGTCGATGCGCCGAGCACCCAGTTGGCGGCGAACATGCCGAGCAGGAACGGTGACAACGCGCTGCCGACGATGAACGACCGACCCCACCACCGCTTCCAGCGGTCGTCCGACCGCTGTTCGTACAGTTCGGGCGCGATACCGCGGAGGATGAGCGCCCCGAGGATGGCGAACATCAGGAGATAGTGGCGGCTGAACAGCCCGGCGTACGCCGCCGGGAAGACGGCGAACAACGCCCCCCCGAACACGACGAGCCACACCTCGTTGCCGTCCCATATCGGCCCGATGGCGGCCAGCAGCGTCTCGCGCTCCTCCTCGTCGTCGCGGGTGGCGAACAACAACCCGACGCCGAAGTCGAATCCGTCCAGGAAGAGGAACGTCCCGAGCAGGACGAACACGAGCGCGAACCAGAGCACCGCGAGATCAATCATCCGCGGCCACCTCGCTTCCGGGAGCCTCCCGCTGTGCGCGTTCGATTTCGGGCGCTCCACCGCGGATTATCCGACGGATGACGTACACGTACACGACCAGCAGGGCTGTGTACACCGCGACGAACCCGAGCAGCGTCAGGGTCGCTTCGGTGCTGGAAAGTCCCGGCGAGACGCCCGCGCTCGTCTTCATCACGCCCTGTACGACCCACGGTTGGCGACCGACCTCGGTGACGACCCAGCCGGTTTCGACGGCGAAGAACCCGAGCAGCGACGTCCAGACGAACGCCCTGTGGAGGAGTCCGTCCTCGAACAGTTCGCCCGTCCGCCAGCGGTAGCCGCCCCAGAACGCGAGGAGCATGAACCAAAAGCCCATGGCGACCATCAACCGGAACGACCAGAAGACGATGGCCACCGGGGGCGACCCCTCGAACTCGTTCAGGCCGACGATTTCGGCCTGCGCGTCGCCGCCGCTGGCGAGCCACGACGCTCCGCCCGGAATCCCGATGCCGAAGATGTCCTTCGCGCGGGGATTGAGGATGTCGTTCAACGACGTCGGGAAGGCGACGATGTACTCGGGGACGTAGGTTGCGGTGTCCCAAACCGCCTCCATCGCGGCGAACTTCTGGGGTTGCGTCACCGAGACGTGGCGGGCGTACGCGTCGCCGTGAAGCACCTGCAGCGGGGCGGTGATGATGAGCGCGACGAGCGCGATTTTGAGCGTCGCGCGCCAAAAGCGGTCGTCGTCGGTTCGCGCGCTTCGAATGTGATAGGCCGCGATACCCGCCATGAGCAGCGCGACGGAAAGCACGGCCGCGTTTTGCATGTGCACGAACATCCACGGGAACCGCGGGTTGGCGTAGGCGGCGATGGGGTCCACGAGGGTGACGATGGGGTTGCCGTTCCGCATGGCGACCTCGAACCCGCGCGGCGTCTGCATCCACGAGTTCGCCACCAGAATCCACACCGCGGAAAGCCATGTTCCCAATCCGACCAGAACAGACGAGAGGAGATACAGTCTGTCAGAAACCCGCTCGCGGCCGAAGACGAAGATTCCGAGGAACGTCGCTTCGAGGAAGAACGCCATCATCCCCTCGACGGCCAGCGGTCCCCCGAACAGTTCCCCCGTCGTCGCCGCGAACGCCGCGAAGTTCGTCCCGAACTCGAACTCCAACACCAGTCCGGTGACGGTACCGACGACGAAGCTCACCGCGAATATCCGAACCCAGAACCGCCGTAGCTGCTCGTAAATGGCCTCGCCCGTCCGTACCTCCTTCCACGTGAAATAGACGAGGAACGGCGCGAGACCCATACTCACCACTGGAAACACGATATGTACGATAGTCGTCAGCGCGAACTGGAGACGGCTTGCGGTTGTTGGGTCGAGCATACTCACTCCTGCTCCGAGCTTAGTGTGACATTCGCTTTAGAACGCGGATGATTCCCATCCCACGATAATCAGATGCCGAGAATTAGAACTGTTACGGCCGACGAACTGTTCGGACCAGTATGATTTTGAGCGTCGATAGCGTCCGTTCTAGGGTAAATGTACGAGCGAATCCTGCTTCCAACGGACGGGAGCGTGTCCACTGACAAGGCGGTCGAACAAGCGCTCAATCTCTCGGACGCCTACGACGCGAGCCTACACGTCCTGTCGGTCGTCGACCGAACCATCGTCCCGCCGGACGTTCGGTCCGACATCCTCTACGACGAACTCGAGGACGAGTGCGCCGACGCGGTTTCGGACGTCGAAGCCGCGGCGAACGAGGCGGGTGTGGACGTGGAAACGACGGTACTCCGCGGGACGCCACACCGCGTGATTCTGGACTACGCCGACGATAACGACATCGACTGCATCGTGATGGGAACGCACGGCCGCCGCGGTCTCGACCGATACCTCCTCGGCAGCGTCACCGAAAAGGTCGTCCGCCTGTCGGAGGTCCCGGTCCTGACGGTTCGGATGAACGAGGAGGAGTGAAACGAGGGCCGAAGCCGAACGGTGAAAACCCCCGGATACGGTATAATTTGGCATTTCAGGCGGTTAAGACCGGATTTCGCGTCATAGACTTTTGTCGGATGACGCCGTAGACGTGTGCGGGTAGATGAGAAAATGATTGACACGCTAACAGACACGGGCGGATGAACGTTCTCGAAAGCGTTCGAATCAGTTGGCGAAACATCCGCGAACACAAACTCCGCTCGACGCTGACGACGCTCGGCGTCATCATCGGCGTGGCGGCGGTCATCACCTTCGTCACGCTCGGCGCGAGTTTGCAGGCGGATATCGTCAACACGGTCGCCGGCGGCAACGCGGCGACCATGTACGTCTCGGCGGAGTCGCCGAGTCAGAGCGGGATTCCGAACTTCGGGAGTAGCGGCGGACAAACGATTTTCACCGAGCACGACCTCGGCGGGATTCGGTCGCTCGAAGGCGTCGAAGCGGCCGTCCCGGAGAGCGGTATCGCCGCCTCCACGGTGGCGTTCAACAACTCGACGGTCGGTCGGCAGTGGGTCGTCGTCACCTCCCCGCCCTACTTCGACGTGAAAAACCAGCAATTCGTCTCGGGCGGGTCGTTCCGGAGCGGGGAGCGCGAAGTGGTCCTGAACCGCCCCGCCGCGCGGATGTTCAGCGGCGGAAACGTCTCCGTCGGGGACAACATCACCGTCACGCGCGCCGTCAACGGGGAGGAGATCAACGCGACGGTGACGGGCATCGTCGAACCGTCCGACGAAACCACGTTGGGCATCAGCAGCGGCCCGACCCCGCGAATCTTCGCGCCGACGGACCCCTTCTACCAGCGGACGGTGAACAGCCCGTCGGCGGACCGCAACCAGCGCGTGTACGGGCGGATACTCGTCCTCGCGGACAACCCCGGCCAAGTGGACGCGGTGCAGGGACGCGTCTACACGTATCTGGGTGAGCGCTCGGACGCGAGCGAACTGAAATCGGAGAACTACAAGTTCAAGGTGACGACGCAGGAGGAACTGGTCAGTCAGGTCAAACGGGTCAGCGACACGTTCACGGCGTACATCTCCGGCATCGCCCTCATCTCACTCATCGTCGGAGCCATCGGCATCGCCAACATCATGCTGGTGAGCGTGACCGAGCGGACCCGCGAAATCGGCATCATGAAAGCCGTCGGTGCGCAGAACACCGACGTCCTCCAGTTGTTCCTGTTCGAGGCGGTGTTGCTCGGCCTGTTCGGGTCGGCGCTGGGCGCGCTCGTCGGCTTCGGTGGCGGCTACGTCGCGGCCCAACTCATCGGACTCCCCCTCGCGTTCAGGGCGGAGTGGTTCGGCATTGCCGTCGTGGTCGGCGTCATCGTCGGGGTGCTCGCGGGACTCTATCCGGCGTGGGACGCGTCCCACACGAACCCCATCGACGCGCTCCGGTACGAGTGACGGTCGCGGAACCTCTCGGACGGGGGAACGGTTCCGTGAACTGTTTCGACCGTTTCAAATCGGGGACGACGGAGCGAACTCGTTTGGACGGTCCGCCCCGAAATCGACGCGCTCACAACCTCGTGTTACTGCCGGTGGAATTCACACCTACCCTCGCTCCGCGGTCAGTATTCGTTGCTATCCCGCCGATAGCCACTGGATAACAAAGAGTGAATCCTGCGATAGTTCCGTCCGAACGAGAACAGTGCCGCTGCCAACCTCGGAGCGGCCGCTTCCCCCAACACAACCATGGCTAGTCATCAGACGGATTCGAAGACGGCGCAGGAATCGAGAGGACTGAGTTACGAACTGCCATGGCTCGTCCCCGCGCTCATCGCCGGAGTGTGCGTCCTCTATCTCTACGTCGGAAGCCACCCCTACCCGTCCTTCGGTGCGGGGCTGTACCTCCACATCGCCGAGGAGATTCAGAAAAACGGCTACGTCCTTCCGAAGACGATTCCGGGCTACACGCCCGACGGCGTGCCCTTCGCGTATCCGCCGTTCATGTTCTACATCCTGGCCGTCATCCTCGACGTGACGCAACTCGGCGCGTTCACCATCGCCAGATACCTTCCCGGCCTCGTCTCGGTCGCATACCTCGTCCCGCTGTACTTCCTCGCGCGGGACCTGTTCGGGTCGCGGCCACAGGCCTCGCTCGCCACGCTCATCGTCGCCGTCAGCCCCCCGGTGCTCCAATGGCACATCTCGGCCGGGGGCATCGTCCGCGCCCCCGCGATGTTGTTCTCGCTGACTGGAATCTACGCCGGGTTGCACCTCTTTCGGAACCACGACCGCCGGTGGCTCGTGCCCGCGCTCGTCACCTTCGCGCTGACGGTGCTGACGCATCCGATGTACACCATCTTCTTCGTCATCAGCTTTCTCGTGCTCTACGTCCGGTTTGACCGGTCGGTACGCGGGCTCGCCTACGGGCTGGTCGTCGGTCTCGGCGGGATAGTGCTCACAGCTCCGTGGTGGCTGTCGGTCGTCTCGATGCACGGAACCGCCGTGTTCAGCGGGGCCGCGGGAACCCACGGCGGGCTCGGCGGTGCCATTCCGGCGCTGCAGGGACTGTTACGCCAGCAGCTCAACGAACCGCCGTTCCTGTCGGTGTGGCACCTGCTTCCGGCGATCGGGTGCCTCTGGCTCGTGCGGCGGCGCGAGTACTTCCTCCCCGCGTGGTTGGTCGTCATCACGGCGGCGATGGACGAGGCGCGTTTCGTGTTCCTCATCGGCGCGCTCATCACCGCGCGGTTCGTCTTCGACGGCATTTTCCGGTGGGTCAAGGAGACCTCTTCGTCCGCCGGACGGAACGAAATCGTCACGTTCTCCGTGGTGTTGCTGGCGACCATCGGCCTCAGCGGCGGGATGTTGTACGCGATGGGTGGGATGAACGCCCACGCCGGGAGTCCGTCCCTCCCGCAGTTCGTCAACGACAACGACGTCGAGGCGATGACGTGGGCGGGCGAGCACACCGACCCGTCCGCACAGTTTCTGGTGCTCGGCGACGCAGCGGAGTGGTTCCCACAGCAGACGGACAGAACCATCGCCATCGGGCCGTGGGGCGTCGAGTGGAAGGGTCACGAGCAGTACCAGTATCAACTCCATCAGTTCCGCGAGTTATCGCGGTGTCACAGTGCTAACTGTCTGACGACGGAACTGATGCGGATGCAGGTACACCCGCAGTACATCTACGTTCCGAAGGAGACCTACACGATTCGCGGGATGCACCACTACCAACCGCCGGAGATGATGTCGACGATGCTCTCGTCGCCGCAGTATCACCTCGCGTTCGAGAACGACGAGGTGGCGATATTCACGATGTCCGAGGGGTGGTATCCGTCGGGACCGGGGACGAGCGGGCCGATGCCCATCTGAGGGGAATGAGTTCGAGCGCGGCCGTCGAATCCGTCCCGAAAACAGCCGTGAGAGATAAGTCACGGCCGCGTGTATCGACCATTCGGACGAATTTATTCACGAGAGAGTTACTTATGTCAGGACAATCACCATCCCCGGAAAAACTCCGCGTCGGCGTCATCGGCGGCGGATTTATCGGAACGACCGTCGGACGCGCCTTCGAGGAGGACCCCCGCTCGACGGTCGTCGCCCTCGCCGACGTGAACGATGTGGCACGAGCGGAGGCCGGAAACGCGCTCTACGTCGGACAGGGGTCCCAGTACGAGCAGTACGAGGCGATGCTGGATGCCGAGGAGTTGGACGCGGTGCTCGTCGGGACGCCACACGTCTTCCACTACGAACAGGTAACGGCCGCGCTCGACCGCGGGTTGCACGTGCTCTGTGACAAACCGCTCACGACCGACCGCGAGAAAGCGCGCGAACTCGCGGAGCGAGCGGAGACGAGCGACCAGGTGCTGATGGTCGGCTATCAACGCCACCTGAACGAGGCGTTCGTCGAGGCGCGCGAGCGGTGGGACGACTCGGAACTGACGCCGCGGTTCATCAGCGCCGAAATCACGCAGGACTGGATTTCCCGGTTCGAGGACACGTGGCGGACCGACCCCGACCTCTCGGGCGGCGGCAACCTCTACGACACCGGAAGCCACCTCGTGGACGCCGTTCTCTGGACGACGGGGCTGACGCCGACGTCGGTGCAGGCGGAGATGGAGTTCGCCGACGAGGACGACCGCGTGGACGAGCGCGCACAGCTCACGGTCGCGTTCGAGAACGGTGCCTCGGCCAGCATCTCGGTGTTCAGCGATGCGCCGTGCGTCCGCGAACACATCCACGTCTGGGACGACGAAGGGGCCGTGTACCTCGAAGGACGACAGTGGGAACCCCGGCAGTTAACCGAGATTCGGGAGGACAGCACGACGGTCTCGCCCTACATCGACCAGCAACGGAGCGAGGACAAGGCGGCCGTATTCATCGACTGCATCGAGAGCGGGAAGACGCCGCCCGCGACGGCCCGCGACGCGTTCGCCGTGACCGCGCTCACCGAAGCGGCCTACGAGTCCGCGCGAAACGGCGAGCGCGTGACGGGTTCGCTCGACTGACCCCCGAGGCGGTACCGGAAGAAGCGTTCGTAGCCACCTTCGGTACTTTCCGTTCGGGTCAGGTCCACCCGAGACCGTCCACGACGTGCTTGCCGCCGATGAGGATGAGCGCGCCGCCGGCGAGGAGCACGAATTTCAGCGGTTCGTTCGTCGTTTCGGGTTCGAGAAATCCATCGCTCGGGGACCCCGGGGGTACGTACGCCGTCACCGAGACGTCCGTCTCGTACCCATCGATGACCGACCGGGCCTTCGATTTCGTATCGTAGCTCGGCGTGATAGTGGCGGGATAGATGTTGTGCGCGGTGTAGGACTCGCCGCGGTAGCGATAGTCGAACGTGACCGTCGGCTTGTAGTCAGGGCTGCTACGACGCCTCGAAATACGTTCGACGCCCGTATCGGTGATGGTGGCGTTCACCGTCACTGCATCGGCCACGGCGTCGGATTGTTGCGTGTAGTCGTAGACGCCGTAGCCCGCGACGGCGATGCCGACGACCAACAGTAACGCCCCGAAGTGGGTACGGTCGAACGTGTTCAACGCGGTGGAGAGTTTCGAATCTGGGGACACGACCGGACGTGACAACCAAAAGATGATAGTTTTTACGCACTAGCCGTTGGCGTACATCGCCGCATCCGTCCGCTTTTTGACGGTTCGCTACCGACCAACGAGCGAATGAGAACCCGAGTGTCCGGTCGGTTTTCGCGCGCCGCCGACTACGACACGCTCCTGTTGACGGCCGGACTCTGGTTTCTCGCGAAGTTCCTGCGGTACGCGCTTCCGGCGCTGTTTCCCACCTTTCGAACCCAGTTCGGCGTCTCGAACGCGTTCCTCGGGACGGTGTTCACGGCCACGATGCTCGGCTACTCGCTCATGCAGTTTCCCAGCGGCGTCCTCGCCGACCGGTTCGGCGCGGTGTGGGTCATCGCGGCGGGTGCCGCGGTCACCGCCGGAGGGGCGCTGGTGCTCGGGGTCGCCGCGCCGCTCGCGGTGCTCGTCGGCGGTATGCTCCTCGTCGGTGTGGGGACGGGCATCCACAAGACGGTCTCGATTCGGTTGCTCTCTCGGGTGTACCCGACGAGGACCGGTCGGGCGCTCGGCCTGCTCGACACGCTCGGGGCGTTCGGCGGCGTGGCCGCACCCGCGGCCGTCGTCCTCGTGACCGACGCCGGAAACTGGCACGCGCTCTTTCTCGCGGGTGCCGTGGCGGGGTTCGCGCTCGGCGTCGGCGTCCTCGCGTACGTCCCACGGCGGTCGTCGGACGCCGAGGACGATGGTGAGGGTGACGACTCCGCCGGTGGAGACGATTCCGCGAACCCGCTCGCGTTTCGGCGGTATCTCGACCTCTTTCGAAGCCGTCGGTTCACGGTATTCGTCGGCGTGACCATCTGTTTCAGCTTCGCGTACAACGGCGTCGTCGCGTTCCTCCCGCTCTATCTCACCGACCACGGGTTGTCCGAATCGGCGTCGTCGCTCGTCTACAGCGCCCTGTTCGCCGTGAGTCTGGTGCAGGTCGTTACCGGCGACCTCTCGGACAGAATCGGGCGGCTTCCGCTCGCCGTCGCCGTCCTCGCCGTGGCCGCGGGGGCGCTCGGAGCGCTCTCCCTCGCGGGAACGGCGAGCGCCCTCGTCTTCGGCGGTATCGTCGTCGCGCTCGGCGTCGGCAGTCACGGATTCCGTCCAATTCGCGGCGCGTACCTCGCGGCGACGATTCCCGACGACGTTGCCGGAGGCGGCCTCGGGTTGGTCCGCACCCTGCTGATGGGCGTCGGCGCGCTCGCCCCCGCCGTCGTCGGCGTCGTCTCCGACACGACCGGATTCGCGGCCGCGTTCGGCCTCCTCGCGGTCGTGATGTCGTGTGCGGCGCTCTTGGCCGTTCTCACCGCACTTATCGGGGAGTGAAACCGACGAGCGGGGCGAGCGGTTGCGGTCATCCCCGGACCGTTCGACCGGTCAGCCGACGTAGTGGGCGGCGACCCACGTCAACAACCCGAGCAGGACGAACGGGACAACGAGCAACAGCAGACCGAGGATGCGGTAGAGTTCGTTCGGCGGATACGGCGACGTCACGAAGAAGAGGACGAAGAAGAACCCGAGGATGACGAGCGGAACGATGTTCACCACGATGTCGAGCAGCGTCTCGCGGTCGAAGACGGAGTAGGTGGCCATCAGTCGTCACCTCCCGTGGCCTCGTCCGAACCGCCGTCAGTCAGTCCGTCGCCATCGCCGTCGCCACCGTCGGCGAGCGCGGTTTCGCGTCGGTTCTCGAACCACACCCACTCGGGCGAAAGCATGCCTTCCTCCTCCAGCGCCCACGGGTCGCCGCTTTCGACCGCCGGGCCTTCGAGCCACGACTGGGTGATGTTCCAGACGAAGATGAACTGACCGATGCCGAGGATGAACGCACCGAGCGTGGCGACCTGGTGCCATGTCGTGAACTGCGGGAGATAGGTCGCGTACCGGCGGGGCATGCCGCCGTAGCCGAGGAACAGCATGGCGAAGAACGTCACGTTCGTTCCGATCATCGTCAGCCAGAAGTGCCAGTGGGCGAGCGACTTCTGGTACATCTTGCCGCTGTAAATCGGGAACCAGTAGTAGAACGCCGCGAACAGGGCGACCCCGATGGCACCCATGACGATGAAGTGGAAGTGGCCGACGACGTAGTAGGTGTCGTGGAGCACGAGGTCCACCGGAATCGAGGCGAGGAAGACGCCCGTCACGCCCCCGATGATGAAGTTCTGGATGAACCCGATGCAGAACAGCATCGGTGCCGTCAGGCGGATGTTTCCGTTCCACATCGTCGTAATCCAGTTGAAGACCTTGACGGCGCTGGGCACCGCGATGGCAAGTGACACCGCCATAAAACTGAGACGGATGCGCGGGTCGATGCCGGTGGCGAACATGTGGTGGGCCCAGACGCCGAAGGACAGGACGCCGATGGCGAGCGTCGAGTAGACGACGAACTTGAATCCGAACAGCTTTCGGCCCGCGAAGCGCGGTAGAATGAGACTGACCAACCCCATCGGTGGGAGGACGAGGATGTATACCTCCGGATGGCCGAAGAACCAGAAGAGGTGTTGCCACAGAATCGGACCGCCGCCGCCTTGCGGGGAGAAGAACGTGGTCCCGAAGTTGCGGTCGAGCAGGAGCATGATGATGGCGCTCCCGAGCAGCGGGAACGCGAACAGGATGAGCCCCGACTGCGTGACCATCGTCCACGAGAACAAATCGAGATTCTCCCACCCGATGTTCGGGCCGCGTTCGGTGAAGATGGTGGCGATGAAGTTGATGGCTCCCATCGTGGTACTGATACCCGAGAGGTGCAGACCGAGGAGCATCAGGTCCGTCGCCGGACTCGGTTGCTGAACGGAAAGTGGCGTGTACATCGTCCAACTCGTCTGTGCCGGTTGGATGCCCGACCCGATTGCCCCGAGCGGGAAGCCGATCCAAACGAGAATCGCCGCGGGCGGTAGCAACCAGAAGGCGATGGCGTTGATGCGCGGGAACGCCATGTCGTCCGCCCCGATGAGGAGCGGGATGAAGTAGTTCGCAAACGCCGCAATCATCGGCGTCCCGAACAGGAGCAACATCGTGAGGCCATGGGTCGTCATCAGAGCGTTGTACGCCTGCGCCTGAAGGAACATCGTATCTGGCGAGAGCAGTTCGGTTCGCATCAGCAGGGCGCCGATACCGCCCCACGCGAACGCGACCAACCCGTAGATGCCGTACAGGATGCCGATATCCTTGTGGTCGACGGTCGTCAGCCAACGGAGTATCCCCGAGGGCTTTTGTGCGTAGCCGACCCCCTGCTCTTCGCCGCGACCGAACCCCCCACCGGTGGGTGTGTACGACCGCCAGTCCTCGACTTGGAGAATGAAGTAGAGGACGACGAGAAGGAACCCACCCATCAGAATGGAGAGCGCCAATGATGTGGTAAGCGCTGCCATCACACAATGGTCGGCGGGGAAGGAGTAATTCGTTTCGGTAGTTTGTCATTTTTTGCGTGGCCACACGAGTTCCATCTATGACCTGAAATGTATTCGACTCGAGGCGCTCCGATAAAATGGGCGCGGCACGACAAATCAAGTGGCGGACGCCGACGGGGAACGCACGGCCGACGCGCCGAACCGGGCGTTACCAGAAGGAGAGGTTTTTCTTCACCGCTTCCCGCTTCAGCTCCTGAATGTGCTGTGTCAGCGGGATATCCTTCGGACAGACGTTCGTGCAGGAAAACTGGGTCTGACAGCGCCAGACGCCGTGTTCTTGGTCCATCAGGTTCAGTCGATGTTCCGTCACGGACTCGCCCTCGCGTTCGTCCATGGCGAACCGGTACGCCGCGTTGATGGCCGCCGGGCCGAGATACCGGTTGTCGCCCGCCGCGATGTTACACGAGGACATGCACGCACCGCACCAGATACACCGGGTCGCCGTCTTTATCTCCTCGCGGTTCTCCCGGGACTGGCGCTGTTCTTCGAGGTCGTCGTCCGGTTTCTCGTCCGTCTGGAAGTACGGTTCGACCGCGTGCATCTGATCGTAGAAGTGGTCCATCTCCACCACGAGGTCTTTGATGACCTCCTGATGCGGCAGCGGCTCGACCTGCACCGGACTGTCGAGGTCGGACACCTGCGTCTGGCAGGCCAGCCGCTGTGACCCGTTGATGAACACGGCGTCGCTCCCGCAGATGGCCTGCCGACACGAGTGGCGCACCGTCAGCGTGGAATCGAAGTGGTCGCGGGCGTAGATGAGCGCGTCGAGGACCGTCAGCCCCCGCTTATCCGGGACGTAGAAGTGGTCGAACCGCGGCTTTTGCTTCTCTGGCACGTCGGGGTCGTACCGGAACACCTTGAGATGAACCGACTCGTCCGGCGATTCGGCGGCCCGTTCCGCCTCGGCTTCGCGCTCTCGTCGCCGACGCGCCTTGCGCTCCAGTCGGCGCTGTTGTGGCGACGATTCGGCCGCTCCTCCAGCCTGTTCCACTTCCTCCTCGGACTCCTGTCGCTCCATTTCCCCTTCCTGTTGGCTCATCGAAACCCCCTCGAACGGGTATCACGGGCCGAACGAGGATAAACCCCGTCGTCGATGTGCCATTTCGGTCGGACGTGAGCGACGGAACGACCGTTCGACGAACACCTCTCCGAAACGGACAAAAACGGTAACATGTTGGGCGACCATTCAGGAACGATTCGCATGGAATCCAAACGACACGCACAGAGCAGACGACGCGTCCTCAAACGGGGTGCCCTCGCCACCGCCGGGGTGGCCTTCGGCGTCCCCTCGCTCGTCGGGCAGGCGAGTGCGCAAGACGGGACACGGGACTGCTGTAAGACCTGCTGGATGGACGTGAAACCCGGCTGTTGTCCGAACACGGTGAACGCGCGGACGGACGAACCCGTCACGGTCTACATCGGCTGGCCGAACGTGAAACCCGAGAGCGTTCGTCTGGTTCCGTCGTCGGACCGGGCACCGTTCGAATCGCGGCGCTGTCAGAAGTACCGAAATCCGAAGTGGCGAGACATCTCCTGCGCGGACATCGACGGTCTGCTCTCGGAAACCGACGGGCGGTCCGCACCGGCGTGTCGCGTGAAAAACGAGAACGTGGACGGCGACGCCGACGGCGACACCGTACTGACGTTCTGTAGCTGTGACCTCGAACTGTGTTCGAGCGATCGGAGCCTGCTCCTCGAAGCCGAGACGGGAAGCGGCTGTCGCCTGCTCGCCGTCGATAGCGTGAAGCCGGTCAACTGCTGACCCGCCACCAAGCACTAATCCTTCTTCCTCGTATTTCGAGCGATGAAAGCATCCGACTTGCTGGTGGACTGTCTGGAGCAGGAGGGCGTCGAGTACGTATTCGGGTTGCCGGGCGAGGAACTCGGCGACGTCCTCTTCTCTCTCCGCGACTCCGACATCGAGTTCATCCCCGTTCGACACGAACAGGGTGCGGCGTTCATGGCCGACGTGCACGGTCGGGTGACCGGGCGGGCGGGCGTCTGCCTCTCGACGCTCGGCCCGGGCGCGACGAACCTCCTGACGGGGGTCGCGGACGCACATCTGGACAAGAGTCCCGTCGTCGCCATCACCGGACAGGCCGGACTCGAGCGCCAGCACAAGGAGAGCCATCAACTGCTCGACGTGCTTCACACCTACCGGTCGGTGACGAAGTGGAACACGCAGATGACCGACCCGGAAACCATCAACGAGTCGGTCCGCAAGGCGTTCAAGCTCGCTGAATACGAGAAACCCGGCGCGACGCATCTCGAATTCCCCGAGGACGTCGCGGCCGAGGAAACGAGCGCGAAACCGCTCGAATCCACCCGTCGGGTGCGGCGGCCCGACCCGGACGAGCAGTCCGTCGAGCACGCCGCCGAACTGCTCCAGCGGGCCGACAGACCGCTCGTCATCGCTGGCAACGGCGCGGTTCGGGAGCGGGCGGCAGAGAGCCTCCGCGAGTTCGTCTCGGAAACCGAGGTTCCCGTCGTCGGGACTTACATGGGCAAGGGGGCGCTCTCGGACGCCGACGAACACTCCCTGTTCACGCTCGACTCGGGCGAGAACGGCGAGGCCGCGGACGCCATCGCGCGGGCCGACTGCGTGCTCACGCTCGGATACGACATCGCCGAACACGACCCCGAAAGCTGGAATCCCGACCGCGACAAGGATGTCGTTCACCTCGACTCCGAACCCGCCGAGGTGTACGAACACTACAACCCGAACGTGGAACTCGTCTGTGACATCTCCGCCGGACTCGACGCGCTTCGGGAGCGACTCGACGTGACCTGCCCCGCCGGATGGTACCACGACCAGCGCGAGGCCATCGCCGAGCAGACGACCCGGCACCCCGAATCCGACGACCCGGTGACGGTGAAGAACGTCCTCCCACTCCTCCGGGGGGCGATGGCCGACGAGGACGTGCTCGTCTCCGACGTGGGCAGCCACAAGATGGCCATCGCGCAGAACTTCCCGACCTACGAACCGAACACGGTCATCGTCTCGAACGGCCTCGCCAGCATGGGAATCGGCGTTCCGGGCGGTCTGGCGGCCGACCTCGCGTCCGATTCGAACGTCGTCGTCGCCACGGGGGACGGCGGGTTCATGATGAACGCGGCGGAGATAGAGACGGCAACCAGACTCGGCTGTGCGTACACCATCGTCGTTTTCAACGACTCCGAGTACAGACTCATCACCGAGGAACTGGAGGAGGAGTTCGGCGACCACTTCGGCACCGGTCTGACGAACCCCGACTTCGTGAAATTCGCCGAAAGTTTCGGCATCGACGCCACGCGGGCCGAGACGTGGGACGACATCGACACGGCGCTGACCGAAGCGGTCGAGAGCGACGGCATGACGCTGGTCGAGATACCGGTTGAGAAACGGATTTGAGAACGCGAATTCTGCCGACATCGGTCACCAGACTCTATAGGAACGCTACCGAACGCGCTTTTACATGACGGATACGACAGAGCAGATTTCGCTCGACGTACTCCTGTTGCCCGCCTTCTCGGCCGACGATTTCGAGATGGAGAAAGACCTCCCCGACGAGCTCGAGCGGTGGCGAGACACCTACGAGTTCGAGCACTCGGCGTCGGTGCCCGGCGCGAACATGCCGGTCTACTACACGGACGACGGCATCGGAATCACGTCCACGGGGATGGGAAAGGCCGCCGCCGCGGCGACCGTGACCGCGATTCTCGCCGGAGAGCGGTTCGACTGCTCGGAGACGTACTTCATCACTGTCGGCATCGCCGGGTCGCCGCCGGACGTTGGAACGCTCGGGTCGGTGTTCGTTGCCGATCACATCGTGGATTGGGATATCAAACATCGGTGGGTGGCTCGAGACGGGAAGACGGAGGAGGAACGGAACCATCCTCTCGAACTGTTCTCGTATCGTCCGTACGATTACGTCTATCACCTCGACGACGACCTCGTGGACGTGGCTCTCGACGCCGGACAGTCGGTCGAACTGCGCGACGCCCCCGGTATGAGAGAGTACCGAAACCAGTACTCGCAGGACGCTGCGCGGTCGGACCCGAGCGTGGCCGTCGGAACGACGCTCTGTAGCGACGAGTTCTGGCACGGCGAGACGGTGTCCGAGCACGCCCAGTGGCTCGTGGACGAGTACGACGCCGGGACCTACGCCACGACCGAGATGGAGGAGATGGGAACCGCGACGGCCCTCGACAGGTTCGGGGCGCTCGATAGGTTCCTGAGCGTTCGCGGCGTCGTCAACTTCGACCGACCGTACGATGGGCAATCGATGCGGGAAAGCCTCCACGAGGGCGCGGAGGCGGAAACGTTCGACGCCACGCTGGAAAACGTCGTCACCGTCGGGTCGGCAATCGTGGACGAACTCCGCACCGATGGCGCGTCGTTCGACGGGTGAAAACCGAGTTCGAGGGCTGTAAACTACCGTCCCAGTCGACCGCGAACCATCGAGAGTCCGGTTCGAAGGCGCGAGGGACGCGCCACGAGCGCCATCTCCGTCTCGGTCAGTTCGAAGTCGAAGATTTCGAGGTTCTGTTTCAGGTGCGCCTCGCTCGTCGATTTCGGAATCGTCACCACGCCGTCCTGCTGTGTCACCCACCGGAGCGCGACCTGTGCCGGGGATTTGTCGTACTTCGTCCCGAGTTCCGTGAGAACGTGGTCGTGCATGGCGCCGCCGTGGGCCAGCGGACTGTAAGCCGTCAGCAGCACGTCGTTTCGCTGGCAATAGTCGAGCAACTCCGCCTGCGGGTTGAACGGGTGGAACTGCACCTGGTCGGTGAACACGTCCACCGTCGCCTCCTCCCGCGCCGTCTCCAACTGCTCCGTATCGAAGTTGCTCACGCCGATGTGGCGGGCCACTCCGTCACTCTGTAGGTCCGAGAGCGTCCGCATCACTTCGCCCGTCGAGGCGAGCGGGTTCGGCCAGTGGATGAGGAGCAAGTCCACGTACTCGGTCCCCAACTGCGCCAGACTCTCGTGGACGGAGTTCACGATATCGGGACGTTTGCGGTGCATCGGCCACACCTTCGTCGTCAGAAAGACGTCCTCGCGGTCGACGTCGGAGTGCTCGATGGCTTGCCCGACCTGCCGCTCGTTGCCGTAGGCTTGCGCGGTGTCGATGTGTCGATAGCCGAGGTCGAGCGCCGTGGAAACCGCATCGCGGCACGTCGCGCCCTCCATCCGCCACGTTCCGAGGCCGACCTTCGGAATCTCCTCTCCGTGAATCGTCTCGTACTCCATATCGTTCGTATGCGTGCGGGACGGTAAATATCGACTGGCGGACCGGTGAGGGTCGAACGGCGTTCCCGATACTACGCCGCGACCCCTCGTCGTTCCGCCGCTATTCCTCGTCGTACGACACCACGCGCCCCCACGAACTCTTCTTCCCCCACAGCCCCGAACGCATACACTCCAACTCGACGATTTGGGAGTTGTCCACGAACAGGTTCACCTCCGGTCCGAAGTTCTTGATGTACCACTCGAACACCTGTGGGTCGGCGGCCTCGAACACGCAGTTCTCGATGCCGACCTCGTTCGCTATCTCGAAGGCAACGTCGGTCCGCCAGTCGCGGACGCGTTCGGTGATACCCTCGGATTCGACCATTATCTTGTACGCACCGGCGTCGAGGTGCCGCTCCGCTTCCCGAATCGCGCTCGCGGGGTCGATGGCCGCCTCGCTCTCCAGTTCCTCGACCGAAGAGGCCCCGCCAGCGCCGAACTGGACGTTGATTTCGGGCTTGGCCTTCAGGCCGTGGTTCTGAACGAGTCGGGTCAGTTCCACGAGGTCGTCGGTGTCGATGGCGATGAACCCCGAGGATATTTCTACGATGTCGAAACCGAGATTTCCGGCCTCCTCGATGTACCGTTCTACCTTGTCGTTGTCTCGGACGAGAACGTTCTCGATGAACCCTCCGGTCGAAACCTGAACGTCGTACTCGTGGCAGATGGTGATGAGTTCCTCCACCACGTCCTCGGGCATCAGTGCGAACGACCCGCCCGAGAACTTGTAGATGTCCACGTACTCGCCCATCGTGTCGAGGATGTCCTGCAGTTCGCGCGGCCCCATCGGATCGTAGTACGGCCCGCGCATCTCGGTGATTCCCTTCTCCCGCGGTTTCGATTCGCGCTCGTTGACGTGCAGAAAGTCGAATGCTCTGTCGGTCATGAAACCCCCGGACGGGGTACGACGAACAGATACTAAAGGCGTTGGGCGCCCAGTAAGTGACAATTGGTCAATAGAAAATCCGTTCGCCAAACGCTGAAGGGACGCGGTTCGAAATTCTACGGGTATGGGCTCTCCACCATCGCTGGCGTCGGAGATTCGGTCGATGAGCTTCGACGATATCTTTTTGCTCACCACGATGGCGGTGGTCGCCGTCTCGTTCATCGGCCCGGACTCGTACTTCGGAATCGACGACGGGGCGATTGCGTGGGGACTGACCTTGCTGGGGATGACGTGGGCCTTCTCCCGAGGACGAGTGGCGTACTCGCCGACGAGCTTCGGGGTGAAACACCGCACCGACACCCGACCCATCGAAACCGACGAACGGGTCCGCTGTGACTGCTGTGGAGGTCGAACCGAGGACGGCGAGCGGCGGCGGTACGCCAAACAGCAGGTCGCCTTCGGCATCCCTCTCAGAACGCTCGACTGGGGCGAAAACGCCTACTGTCGGGAGTGTCTGTCGCCGGAATCCGACGCCGAACCCGGAACGGAACCGATAGCGGAAGGAAACCGTTCGACGGGACTCGAACACGGACATCGATAGGCGGGTCGTTCGACGCCGAGACGTGCGGAAACCCGGCATTTCTCGTCGGTAGCGAGCGTTTGAAGCGCGACAGAGACGGTCTGTCTCGACTGAAGGGAAACGAACGGCGAACGATGAGGTATCCGGTCGGCTTCCGCGCGTCGATGGTCGAGGACGGAACGCTCACGGATTCTCCGGGAATCGACATCGAACGGGACGACGCCGACGGCGAGGACAGACTGGACGACATTCGACTGCTCCCGAACTAGCCCGAAGCGTGTAGTCTCGAAATCCCGTTCGGTGGTCTGTATGGCGGGGCGCTACAGCGGCACCCACGGCGGTTCGCCGATGCGGTCTATCTGCTCACCCGCCGGAAAACGAACGAAGTCGTTTCGCCCGCAGCCAGCGCCGTAGCGCTGGAGGTGCCACAGGACGCCGTTGTCGGACGGCGCCGAACAGGAGTCCGCAGCCGTCTCGGTCGGCGGTGACGGCGACGACGGCGCTCCCGAGAGGACGCCGGGAACGATGCCGAACGACAGGACGACGAGCAGGACGACGCCGCGCGTCGTCGCGTCGGTCGGCCGAAAACGCCGGTCGTCGGGGTCAGAATCGGAGTCGGCCGCGGTTCTGGACGGACGGTCTGCGTCGGTCATATCGAAACGGAGAACGGCGCTCTCGTGCTTTGTTATTGGGAACACATCCGTCGCGCAATCCCGATTACCGGTCGTCGTCTCGCCGACGGGCGGAAAAATAGTCGTGCTGTAAAGCGTTTGGAACTCGATTCACCGAGTTCGGGAATCCGCTGGTTTAGTCGTCCTGGTTCTGCCAGTTGTAGTTTTCCGCGCTGGACCAGGCAGCCTGCGCGTTCTCGTTCTCCTGCTCGTTGTACTGGGCCGCGTACGCGTCGCCGGATTCAGCTTCGTCGTCCCAGCCGAGAGCCGCCGAGGCCGCGACGTTGGTATCCTGCGAGTTGGCGTTACCCTGTGCGACGTACTGGTCCTGGCTCACACCGGACCACGCGTGCTGTTCACTGTACTGCGCCTGATTGTCGTCCGCAAATGCGGCCGCGTTTCCGACGAAGCCAACCGCGAAGAGGCTGGCAACGACGGTCATAGCGAGGAGCATTCTAGTTCCTTTTTTCATTGTATTCACCTTGGACGACACCGACACGTCGTCGTGTGTTCATCGTCCACTTTCTCGTGTCGTCGCAACTGTATTTCAATGGAGAGGACCGTTTTTTCGATGCGGACGGTTGGTACCTGCTGGCTACCTTTATCGGGATGGGGTAAGCAGGATAAGCCGCTCGATACAGCCGAATTCAGGCCTTTCAGTCCAAAACGGTTCGGCGAACTTATCGGATAAAGCACAGCCGACCGGATGGTAAATGTCATGTACGATATGATATGTCCGAGCTGCCATCCAAGTTATATGCTATCCATTGACAGCATATCCGGGAGTTAACCGCGGGCTGACGCGCCGCCGTTAGTCGAGTAACCGAACGATGTCGTCGGCATCCCGGTCTTCGAGTCCGTGTACCGTCTCGATGATGTCCTCCCGGTGTGCCTCGTCGTACCGGGATTCGGCCATCCGTTCGAACTTCGACTCGACCTGTTCCCACGACATCGAGTTGTTCGGGTGGCCCGCGAAGTCGTCCTTCTCGATGTGGTACGTCGTACCATCGTCCATCACCACGTCGATGTTCGCGGGCATCTCGCCCGCCTCGAAGCGGTCCGTGAGGTCCTCGTCCTCCTCCACGTCGACGGTTCGGAGCAGTTCCTGTACGTCGTCCCGACGGATTCGGTCCGGGTCGTACTGCGCGTTCGTCATCTCGCGGTCGATGAGCGAGACGGCGAGCATGTACGGCAGGGAGTGGTCGGCTTGCGCCTTCGTCTCGACCTCGTAGCGCGACCCCTCGCCGCCGCCGATGATGAGTTTCGCACCCGCGAACGTATCGAGGTGAATCGATTCCACGTCGTCGGGGTCGATGTCCTCGCGCTCCGCCAACTCGATGATACCCTCCACGGCGGATTGGGCGTACGTCTCGGCGACGTATCGTTTCGTCATCACGTCGTGAACGCGCTCGCCCGGCGACAGGTCGACGTCGAACTCGCCGGAGACGATCTGCTTCCATCCCTTTTGACCCTCGAAGAGGTTCGTCGGTCCCTCGACGCCGTTTTTCGCCAGCATCGCGGAATAGACGGCGTTTCGCGCGGCGTTCGCCGAGGCGAGGCCCTTCCACTCCGAAATCCCCTCGGTCCGCGTCACCCGGAGGGCGTTATGCGCGGTTCCGGCGATGCCGATGGCGGACCGGATTTCCTCGCGGTCCAACCCGAGCAGTTTCGACGCGCCCGCAGTCGCCGAGATGACGGTGTGGGTAACGTGGTCCCACCCCCTGTCCCGAACGGGCGCGTTCCACGCTAGTTCGGCCTGCACCTCGTACGCGACGGCGATGGCGGTGATGAGGTCCGTTCCCGTACTCCCCTCGTACTCCCCGCACACGATTGCGGCCGCGATGTTGTCGCTGGGATGCGGCGTCTCGCCGGGCGCGAGAAACGAGTCCATGTAATCGAGATACCGGACGTACGCCGTGTTCAGCATGGTCGCGTCCGGCGGGGACGCGCTTCCGCCACCCCACAAGGTGCAGTCTCCGTCACCCATCTCCTCGACGGTCGCGCGAACCGCCCCGACGGGTTTTTCGCCCATCGCTCCCACGGCGATTCCCACCGAGTCGAGCACCCGCTTTTTGAGTTCGTCCACCGTATCCTCCGAAAGGTCATCGTAGGTCGTTTCCGCGACGAAATCCGCGAGTTCTGCTGTCGTCGTCATGGCTCATGTGGGCAACGGGCACGGGTAAAAGTACAGCGGGCGATACGGGTCGGTGGTTTGGCGGCACTTTCGGGGTATGGTAAACCATTATCGACATCCACGTGAATCCACACGAGATGAAGAAAGTCGCAATAGAGGATACGAACGGCCACGCGCCGCGCGCATTCCAACCGCTCACCGAAGCGCTCGGGGCTACCGGCCTCGCACTCAACTACTACGAACGCGCTTCCGGCGAACACATCGGCGATTGCTATCACCGCCATCACAAGCAGGAGGAAGTGTTCTACGTCCTCTCGGGTACGGCGACGTTCGAAACCGAGGACGGAAATGTCGAAGTAGACGCCGGGGAACTGATACGGTTCGCACCGGGCGAGTGGCAACAGGGGAGGAACGACGGGGGCGACCGACTCGTCGTCCTCGCGCTCGGTGCGCCGCGTAGCGACGAGCCGATGGACCTCCGCCGAACGTGCGCGTCGTGTGAGGAGCGAACGCCAGCAGTCCCCGAGGAGTCGGACGGCGAAGTCGTGTTCTACTGCGAAGTTTGTGGCGCAGAAACGGGACGATACGGTTGGTGACCCTATTCGTGCGGAAGCGACATGACGGTCGTCTCGCCGGAGAGGACTTCACGGTCGGTTTCCGCGCGAACTTCGACCGCGAGGCGGTCCGTGCCCAACTCCTCGGTCACGGTCGCCGTCGCGCTGACGGTTTCTCCCGGCCGAACCGGGTTCTCGAACTCCAAATTCTGCGAGAGATAGACGATATCGCCGGGAAGCGCAGCGAGCGCGGCGCTGACGACGCTAGCCGTGAGCGCACCGTGGGCGACGCGACCCCCGAAAAGCCCGTCCTCGGCGTAGTCGGCGTCCACGTGGAGGGGGTTCTCGTCGCCGGTGAGCGCCGCGAACCGGTCGATTCGTTCCTGCGTCAGTTCCAACGTCACCGTCTCGGAGTCCCCGACGGATGCGACTGGCATACCCGAACTCGGTCCCCGGCCGGAATGAATCTCCGGGTTAACATGTAAAACAGGGGGTTGATTACGCGTTCATACGTCGCAATGCGTATGCCATTTACCGACAACGACGGCGTTTCGCTCTACTACGAGGAGCACGGACCGACGAACGCCGACCCCATCGTTTTCGTGGAAGGACTCGGCTACGGACGGTGGATGTGGCGCTGGCAACGCGAGTCGTTCGCCGACGACTATCGCGTCGTCGTGTGGGACAACCGCGGGACGGGGGAGTCCGACGCGCCGGACGGTCCCTACAGCATCAAGGGGATGGCGGGCGACCTCGAAGCGGTGCTCGCGGCCGTCGGCGTCGAAACGGCACACGTCGTGGGTGCGAGCATGGGTGGAATGATAGCCCAGCAGTACGCGCTCGACTACGACCGAGCAGAGACGCTCTCCCTCCTCTGCACCACGCCGGGCGGCGACAAGGCGGTTCCGACGCCGCCCGAGACGCAGGAACGGATGTTCGACGTGCCCGAGGGATACGACGAACGCGAGGCGATTCGCTACAAGATGGCCCCCGCGATGACCGAGGAGTTCGCCGCGGAGCGCGACGACCTCGTTTCGGACATCGTGGACTGGCGGCTGGCGGGCGACGCGTCCGACGAGGCCAGGAAAGCACAGGCGATAGGCGTCTCGAACTTCGACGCCAGCGACCGTCTCGGTGAACTCACGCTCCCGACCCTCATCGCGCACGGAACCGCGGACCGCGTGCTGCCCTTCGAGAACGCCGAACTGCTCGCCGACCGCATTCCGCACGCCGAACTCGAATCCTTCGAGGGCGGGCCACATCTCTTCTTCATCGAACAGTCCGGTGCGGTAAACGAACGACTCCGAACCTTCCTCGACGATGCCTGAGCACTCGACGCGGCCGTACGAATGGGTCGGCGCGTGGAGCGAAAAGCGGGCGCAACTCTCCCCCGACGCGGTGGGGTTGGTGGACGCCACCACGGGCGAACGCTACACCTACCGCGAACTCGACCGACGGGCGAACCGCACCGCCCGACTGCTCCGCGAATACGGGGTCGCCGACGGCGAGCGCGTCGCCGTCCTATCGCGCAATCGCCCGGAACTCATCGACTGCTTTTTCGCCACCGGGAAGACCGGCGGCGTGCTCGCGCCGCTCTCACACCGCCTCGCACCCCGCGAACTGGTGCAGATGCTGAACGACGTCGAACCGAAACTACTCGTCGTGGAAGCGCCCTTCGCCGAGCTCGCCGCCGACGTGCTGTCCCACGACGCCCGCGAGTTCGAAACGGCGGTCGTCACGCTCCCGGCGGACGAGAATTCGTCGGAAAGCGATTCGGACCCGTCGGGCGGGTCCGAATCGCTCGCGGCCGAATCGCGAGGGGGCGAATGGCGGGGAGACAAATGGTGGTCGTGGGATTCGACCCTTCCGGTGGACGGTTCGCCGGTCGAAACCGCCGACGTATCGATGGACGACCCGCACCTCTTCCTGCACACGGGTGGGTCCACGGGCGTCCCGAAGGAGACGGTCATCACTCACGGCTCCATCCTCTGGAACTCCTTCAACACCATCACGGCGTGGGGGTTGCGACCGGAGGACGTGACGCCGATGGTGTTCCCGCTGTTCCACACCGGCGGGTGGAACGTCCTCACGGTTCCCCTCTTCCACCTCGGCGCGCGGGTGGTCATCGCCCGCGAGTTCGACCCAGAGTCCGTGCTCCGACTGGTGGAGTCGGAAGGGGCGACCGTCCTCGTCGCGGTCCCCGCCGTCCTGCGGATGATGTGTCACCACGACGAGTGGGACGACACCGACCTCTCGACGCTCCGCTTCGCCAAGAGCGGCGGCGGCCCGTGCCGCAACTCGGTGATGGAGGCGTGGTGGGACCGCGGCATCGAACTCTCGCAGGGCTACGGGCTCACCGAGTGCGGACCGAACAACTTCACCCTGCCGGACGGCTGGTCCCACGAGAAATCCGACAGCGTGGGCGTCCCCGCGATGCACGTCGATGCCCGCGTCGTGGACGACGACGGCGAACCGCTCCCGTCGAGGACCATCGGCGAACTCGAACTCGCCTCGCCCCACGCCGCGGACCGCTACTGGAAGAACCCGGAGGAGAGTGCCGAGACGTTCGGGATTCCCGTGAGCGAAGCGAATGGAAGCCCGAACGGCGAACAACGCGAGTCTTCCGGCGAGTGGGTGTCCACGGGCGACCTCGCGCGCGTGGACGAGGACGGCTACGTCTACATCGAGGGGCGAAAGAAAAACATGTACGTCAGCGGCGGCGAGAACGTCTACCCCGCCGAAGTCGAGGACGTCATCGCCGACCACCCGAAGGTCGAGGAAGTCGTCGTGGTCGGCGTCCCCCACGAGAAGTGGGGACGGGTCGGAAAAGCGGTCGTCGAGGGAGACGAGTCGCTCACGCTATCCGATTTGGAGGCGTTTCTCGACGGCGAGCTCGCGCGGTTCAAGCGCCCTCGACACCTCGCGTTCGTGGACGAGATGCCCATGTCCGGGCCGTCGAAAATCGACAGGGAAGCGGTGAAGTCGGAGTTCGGGGAGGCGAAATAGTCGTCGAACCGAGTTCGCCGGACTAGAAAAGAAGTTTAGATTTAGGGAGCTAATTCTGATTTGATGGCGGAAACGGCGGCGGGGCGACGCGTGATTTGAGTCAGTTTCCGTCGAGTGTCGTCGTAACCTTTCGAACGGAAGGTTCGATGGCTACGAGAGAGACCGTGAATTCCTATGTTCCAACACAGATATAGTAGTGGAAAACAAATTTCAGCCATGGATATCTTCAGCCTCGAAAATCCATGGGTCTACTCGACCATCATAGTCGTGCTGTGGGCGGGGATATGGGGTGTGCTCGGTGTGTTCGTCTTCGACGGGGTACTGGTCGCCCCCGTGATTACGGGTGCCTTCGGTGGACTGGCGTTCGCACTCGTCTTTCAGTATCTGCGACGCAACGAGGAGAATGCAACCGGTCCGTGAATATCGACGTCACCGCCTTTTTTCACTCTCGACGGGAGAAATCAGCCAGCAACGAGCGATAAGGAAACTATTTTAACTCGTCTTACGTATGTTCCGCGGTAACAGAGCGAACGATAATGATAGACCTTACGATGGACATGGAGCAGTACGACTGCCCGTTCATCGACTCCTCCGACGATTACGGCGTGGCGTACTCGGCCGTTCACTGGGATTTCGACCGAGCGCGGGAGGAGTTGGAGACGCGGTTGGTGGTCGAGGGTGACGACCGAACCGAACTCGAACACGGTCTACGGGCGCTCCGCGAACACGACAACATGCACGACTGTTCCCTGCTGTCGAAGCGGGAGAACGTCGCGCACATCCGAACCACAATCGGGCAGACGGAGGCGATGGAGTCCATCCGCAACCACGACGGCTACATCACCGGTCCGTTCTACATCGAGGACGGCCACGAACTGTGGCACGTCGGTTTCGACCACGAGGACGTCGCGGAGGGCGCGCTCTCGGAACTCGAATGGAACAACGAGTTCGACGTCGTGTCGCGCGAGACGCCCGACCTGCCCGACCTGCAGAACCTCGTGCAGAACGCGGGGGCCGCGATGACGCTCATCGACGGCTGTCGTGACCTCTCGGACGTGGAGCGCGAGACGCTCGAACGCGCCGTCAGGGACGGCTACTTCCAGAGTCCGCGGTCGGCCACCCTCGGCACGCTGGCCGACGAGTTCGGCGTCTCGA
The DNA here is from genome assembly GCF_049568665.1 of Haladaptatus sp. SPP-AMP-3. Lineage (NCBI taxonomy): Archaea > Methanobacteriati > Methanobacteriota > Halobacteria > Halobacteriales > Haladaptataceae > Haladaptatus > Haladaptatus sp. SPP-AMP-3. Next base: position 222,577 of record NZ_CP145898.1, read on the forward strand.
AACCCGCCGTCTCGAAGAACCTCCGCCGCGGACAGCGGAAGATGATCCAGCGCGTCGTGGACGCGCTGGAACTGCTCGACTGAACGTTATTCTCCCTCGAACGCGCTCCGTAGTCGCTCGCCAGCGTAGGCGAAAAACTCGTCCGTCGTGTCCACGACGCCGAGCATGTCGGCGAATCCGTGTACCATCGCCTCGTAATCGCGGTGTTCGACCGACACGCCGTCCTCCGAGAGTCGGTCGGCGTACGCGATGCCCTCGTCCCGAAGCGGGTCGAACCCGGCCGTCACGACCGTCGCGGGCGGAAGGTCGGAGAGGTCGCGGGCGAGCAACGGATGGGCGTACTCGTTTCGCGCGTCCGAGGGCCTGACGTGGTACTGCTCGTCGAACCACTCCATCGCGTCGGCGTCGAGGAGGTAGCCCTCGGCGTTCTCCATGGACTCCGTGACCGGTTGGACGGGAGAGCGAACGGCCGGATAGATGAGGAACTGGTGGGCGAGGTCCGGACCGTCGCGGTCCCGCGCAGCGAGCGCGACGGCGGCGGCGAAGTTGCCGCCCGCGCTGTCGCCCGCGACGGCGATTTTGTCCCGATTGACCCGCAGCGCGTCGGCCTGTTCGCTCGCCCACTCGGCGGCGGCGTAGGCGTCCTCGAACCCGGCGGGGAACGGGTGTTCGGGTGCGAGTCGGTAGTCCACGGAGCAGACGACGCAAGACGCCTCGTTCACGAGGCGTCGGCAAACGCCGTCCGCGCTGTCCAAATCGCCCAAAACGAACCCCCCGCCGTGATAGTAGACGACCAGTGAACGGTCGTCGCCGTCGTCTCCGTCGCCGTCCTCGGGCAGGTACAGGCGGACAGGAATCGACCCGTCGGGACCCTCTATTTCGAACTGCTCGACGGCCCCGACCGGTTCGTCCGGTCCCTGCTCGAACGCCCTCCCCATCGCCTCGCGGGCCGACGAAACCGCCAGTCCGCGCCCTTGGAGCCGCCCGATAGTGGATTGGGAAAGGAATTCGAGCACGGCCTGCACTTGCGGGTCCGGTTCGTCTACCATGCGAACCACCCGTTCCGCTGCCGGTCAGCCAGCTTGTTTCGACGAGTCTCCATCGATGTTTCCATGCTCTCCGCTTCGTCCGAAGCGGTATTGGAAGTTTGGTCCGTTCGTATTCACATACGATAAATAAGGTCTCGGAGGGAATTTTTATCGAGGAGGAGCCGACCACGATATCACGGTTGGGCGTGCCGAAACGAACGTAACCGCCGAGCCGTCAGGGATGGCCCTCCGTCGAGTTACGAAATCCGGTATCGGCTCGGACGGTCGCATTTGTGATCGTACAGTGTCAGATGAGAGTAACGGCGAGATGATCGAATCAGAGCGAATACGATTTCGTGAACCAACAACGGGCGTAAGTGGCGGCGAACCCTCCTTCTACGCGGGGAGGTGAAAACGTATGGCAGTAACTGAACGGGTAGGTGAGCCTGAAGTAACGTACACGCCGCGCACGTACAAAGCCGGTGGCTTCCTGTTGATGTTGGCCGGGGTCATCGGCGTCATCGTGGGCCTCGGACTGTTGATAACGAGCGCCGCCGGGCAGATGCTCGGCGTGACCGGGCTCGGCGCGGCGATCCTCGCTGGCATCGTCCTCGTGTTCTCCATCATCGAGTTCGCGGGGGGTTGGTCGGCGTACAACGGCCACAACTGGTACGGCAGCATGACCGCTGGCGTGCTCGGGTTGGTGACGTTCTTCACGTTGCCGCTCGACCTCATCGGAACCGTCCTCATCGCGCTCGGTGAAGGACAGTTCGACCGCGAGGAGGAACCGACCGAAGAGACAGAGATACCGAACTAACTGGGGGAATACGATATGGCAACCGAAGAAACCGAACAGAAAACGACGTCCGAACAACCGAGAGAGGACAGCAGACCGCTGTTCGTCGAATTCGCCGAGGAGTACGCCGAAGAGGAGTTGGCGATCATCCTGATCGCCGCCGGTGTCGTCATGTTGGTCGTTCCGCCGTTCCAACCCGTCGGAATCGCGGCGATCGTCCTCGGACTCGCCGTGTGGTTCTCCGATTGGCTGTGGGGCTAAGCGAGACGAATCGACACCGGTGAAGCGCCGGACGAACGGTCATCGAATCGATTTTTGTGCCGTCCCGCGTTCACAGCGGCGGCGTTCGCATGTCACGGCGGTATTCGCTCGTGCGTCACAGCGGCGGCGCTCGGTCGGACGTCACGACGGTTCTCGCTCGAAGGTCACGGCAGTAGTCGCTCGTCTGTGACGGCAGTCATCACTCGTAGGTCAGCGTCATGCCGCCGTCGAACAGCAGGTCGCCACCGTTCAGGTGGTTCGCGTGTTTGGAGAAGCCGAAGACGAACAGGTTCGCCACGTCCTGCGGCGTCATCATGTCCTTCGTGCGCGCTTGACCCAGCATCACGTCCTCGACCACCTCGTCCACGCTGATACCGCGCTGTTCCGCGGTGTCCGGTATCTGGTCAGTGACGAGCGGCGTCTTCACGTACCCCGTGCTGACCGAGAAGGCGCGAACGTCGCCGTCGCCCTCGGCGGCGAGGGACTGCGTGAGGCCGCGGAGGCCGAACTTCGAGACGTTGTAAGCCACCTTATCGGAGGTAGTGTAGTGGCCGTGAACCGACGCCATGTTGCCGATACAGCCCGTTCCGTCGCCGCTCTCGCGCATATGGGGAAGACAGGCCTTCGCCAGCAGGAACGGCGCGCGGACCATCACGTCGTGAAGCAGGTCGAACCGCTCGGCCGGGAACTCGTCGATGGGGTCGATGTGCTGGAGTCCGGCGACGTTGACCAGATATTTCACCGCGCCCGCGTCCGCCGCGTGGGAGACGATGCGGTCTATCTCGTCCTCGTCGGTGAGGTCGGCAACTACCGTTTCGACGTTTCCTCCGAGTTCCAACTCCTCGGCGCGGTCGGTCGTCTCGGCCAGGCCGTCCTCGTCCACGTCCGTCCCGACCACCGTGAGGTCGTTCGCGGCGAGCGCGAGCGTCGTCGCACGACCGATTCCGGAGGCCGCGCCCGTCACGATAGCCACGTTCTCGGGCGTGAAGTGGTCGTCTTCGACGTGCAGTACCTCGTCGGGGTCGAACGTCGGCGGCGTTACCGCGTCGTCTGCCATATTTCAAACTCCGAGCGATAGCGAGGAAAAATCCACGGTTGATATGTGAACCGCCCTGATTCCGTTCTGTTCACATGTTAACCCTGCAGTATTTGCCGCTCGTAACTCCCGGTATAGGTGGTATGACGAACCGGAGACTGACACGGCGCAACGTCCTCACGTCCGCGGGTGCGGTCGGGATTGCCGGATTGGCAGGGTGCACTGGAAACGATGACACAAACGATACGAAGAATGGCGATAAATCGGGGAACGACAATGGAACGGGTGGCATGACGACGACCAAGAACGTATCTGGAACGGTGAAAATCGGCGTTCTCCAACCGATTTCGGGGAGTCTCAAATACTACGGACAACAGAGCCTGTGGGGCTTCCTCTCGGGACTGGCCTACAAAGCTGACGCCGAACCGAAGACCGGCGTCAAGAGCGGGAAGACGGTGGTTTCGGTCGGAGACACCGACTTCGAACTGTACGTCCGCGACACCGGATTCTCCCAGAGCAAGGCCAAGAAACTGGCGACGAACCTCGTGACGGACCAGAAGGTCGATATGCTCTTCGGCTGTGCGTCGTCGTCCTCGGCGACGACGGTCATCAAGACGGTCGCCAAGACGAGCGGCGTGCCGTACGTGGCCGGACCGGCCGCGTCTGCATCCATCACCTCGGACGGCGAGACGTGCAACAATCTCGTCTTCCGCGCGAGCGAGAACACCGCGATGGACGCCCGGAGCGGCGGCAAGTACGTCGCCAATGAAACCGACGTGAAGAAGGTGTACCTGTTCGGGGCCGACTACAGCTTCGGCAAGGCCGTCGTGAACAACTACGAGCAGGTACTCGAGGACGAAGGCGTCGAAATCGTCGGCAAGAAGTTCGTCCCACAGGAGCACTCGGAGTGGAAGGGACTGCTCGACAAGGCACAGGGAGCGGGCGCACAGGGAATCGTCGGCGGGTTCACCGTCGCCACCCTCCCGAACTTGTTCACCGAATACCTCTCCGGAAGCTACGACTACCGCGTGTTCGGCGGCTTTGCGACCCAAATCACGAACAAGGTGGTCGGCCAGACGATGCAGAAAGTCATCGGGAAACCGCTGACGAAGGAGAAGATAGAGAAGACGAAACTCGGGCCGTTCACGACCCGCTACCACTGGAATCAGTACGACAACGATATCAACTCCTCGTTCGTCGATTCGTACACCAAGGCCTACGGCGTCGTTCCGGACCTGTTCACCTCGGGCACCTTCACCGCCGCGTCGGCCATCGTGCAGGGCGTCCACCAGAGCGGTTCCACCAAAGGGACCGACATCGCGGAGGCCATGCGCGGCATGACCGTGAAAGACACGCCGAAGGGCGAGGGCGGCTACGTCTTCCAGAAGTACAACAATCAGGCCCGCTCTTCGATGACCGTCGCCAATCCCGTCCCGACCACGGACGAGTGGGCCGACAGCTGGGACGCCGCCGTCATGCCCGGCGAGCCGCTCGCCACCATCGAGGGCAAGCAGGCGACCATCCCGAAGGACGCGGCCGGAATGTCCTGCTCGCTCTAACATGCTCCGAACCACGGGGCTGACGCGGCGATTCGGCGGCTTGGTCGCCGTCGATGACGTGGACTTTTCGCTCGACGAGGGGGAACTGTGTTCGCTCATCGGGCCGAACGGCGCGGGCAAGACGACGTTTTTCAACCTGTTGACCGGCGTGCTCGCGCCGAGCGAGGGCAGCATCGAATTCCGAACGAACGGGTCGTGGACGGACATCACGGGGACGGAACCGCACGAGACGGCGCGGTTGGGACTTCACCGGTCCTACCAGATAACCAACGTCTTCCCGACGAGCACCGTCCTCGAAAACGTCCGCGTCGCGGTGCAGGCACACGGGGACGGGTCGGCCAACCCGATTCGAAACGCGGGCGCGTTCCCGGAACACGCCGAGCAGGCACACGCGATTCTGGAGCGCGTCGAACTCGACGACTTCGCCGAGACGGCGGCGGGGAACCTGAGCCACGGCCAGACGCGCCAGTTGGAGGTCGCCATCGCGCTCGCGGGCGACCCGGACGTACTCCTGCTCGACGAACCGAACGCGGGCGTCTCTTCCGAGAGCGTGGGGACGATAATCGACCTCATCGAGGACGTGGCCGAGGACCACGCGGTCCTGCTGGTCGAACACAACATGGATATCGTGATGCGCGTCAGCGACCGCATCGTCGTGTTGAATCAGGGGTCGGTCATCGCCGACGACACTCCGGAGTCGGTGCGAGACGACCCGAACGTGCAAAAGGCGTACCTCGGCGGCTACGAGGCCGAGGAGGGTATCGCGTGAGCCTGTTGACCGTCGAGGACGCCCACGCGTACTACGGCGAGAGTCACGTCTTGGAGGGCGTCTCGATGGAAGTCGAAGCGGGCGAAGTCGTCGCCCTCGTCGGCAGAAACGGCGTCGGGAAAACGACGACGCTCCGGACCATCCTCCAACTGACCCCGCCGCGGCGGGGGAGCGTCCGGTTCCGCGGCACGGAACTGGTCGGCAAGAGCACCCACGAGGTCGCGGAGATGGGTATCGGCTGGATTCCCGAGGAGCGGCGGGTCTTCACGCAACTCTCCGTCGAGGAGAACATTCGGGTCGCGGTGCCGAAAGGAGAGGACGTGCGCGAGGCGCTCTCGCTCGCCTACGAGACGTTCCCCGACCTCGAAGACCACCGCGACCGCGAGGCCGGAAACCTCAGCGGCGGCCAACAGCAGATGTTGGCCCTCGTCCGCGGTCTCGTCGGGGAGAACGAACTCCTGCTGGTGGACGAACCGAGCGAGGGGTTGGCCCCGCTCATCGTCGAGGCCGTCGCCGAGGCGCTCGCCGAGGCGGCGACCGACACCACGCTGTTGCTGGTCGAGCAGAACCTCCCGCTGGCGCTCGACCTCGCCGACCGCTTCTACGTGCTCGACAACGGGCGCGTCGTCGAACAGGGCGACGCGAACGAGGTGTCGATGGACGACGAGCGACTCCGGAGGTATCTCTCGGCATGATGGAACTCGTTCCGCTCGCGGGGGTCGGCGGCGCGCTGGGGGATTTCCTCCGGCCATCGACGCTCGCGTCGGTGTTCGTTCAGGGACTGGCGAAGGCCGCGCTGTACGTGATGATAGCCAGCGGCCTGACGCTCATCTTCGGTCTGATGGGCGTGTTGAATTTCGCCCACGGGTCGCTGACCATGTTGGGCGCGTACCTCGGCGGGTTGGTGATGGTTGCGTTCGTCGCCGCCGGAGGCAGTTCTATCACGCGGATGGCCCTGTTTTTCGTGGCCGTCGTGGTCGTCTTCGCCCTGCTCGCGGGACTCGGGACCGCGGTCGAAGTCGGCCTCATCCGCAAACTGTACGACCGACCGCCGGTGTACCAGATTCTGCTCACCTTCGGCTTGACGCTCGTGCTGAACGAACTAGTCCGAATCGCAGTGCTGTTCTACGGCATGCAACCCCAGACCGACTGGCAGGACGCCTTCGGGACGAAACCCGGCTTCCTGACCACCCAAGTCGGCCTCGCCGGAATTTCCGTGAACGGACTCGCGCTGTTCGAAATCGCGTTCGGCGTCCTCACCGTTGCGGGAATCTGGGCCTTCCTGACCCGGACTCGCTACGGACTCGTCATCCGCGCGGGAAGCGAGGACGCGGAGATGACCGAAGCCCTCGGCATCGACGTTCGCCGCGTATTCACCGTCGTCTTCGCGCTCGGAACGGGATTGGCCGGAATCGCGGGCGTCCTGCTGATGTGGGACCCGAAGTGGGGTGCCAGCGTCCCGGTCGCATCGGACGCGCTCCTCCCGGCGTTCGTCGTCGTCATCGTCGGCGGCCTCGGGACGTTCCGAGGGACCGTGGTTGCGGCACTCATCGTCGGCATGGTCGATGCGACGATGTCGTGGTGGTTCGTCAACGCCATCGACTTCGCGGGACTGCCCGAGATGACCATCTTCCTCATCCTCGTGGTCGTCCTCATCCTCCGGCCGCAGGGGCTGTTCGGCGTCGAGGAGGTGGGGGGCCATTAGCACCGAAACCGGGACTGACGCGGGGCGGGCGATGTCGGAGACGGACGCGTCGTGGGTCGAAGAGTACGCCCGCGACCACATCGTCCACCTCGCGGTTATCACCTTCCTCGCGGCCTATCCCGGCCTGTATCACCTGCTGGTGAACTCGCCGTTCGGGACGGAGGCGGCGACGCTCCTCCCGCGCGTGGAGACGATGATACCCGTCCTCTACTTCGGCCTGTTCGCCATGTCGTTCGACTTCATCAGCGGCTACACCGGCTATCTCTCGTTCGGCCACGCCGCGTTCTACGGAACCGGCGCGTACTTCGTCATCCTCACGGCGAACGACAAGGTTCCGCTCCTCCCGGCGGGAACGCCGTTCATGGTGTCGCTCGTCGTCGGGGGACTGGTCGCCGTCGCGCTCGCGCTGGCGATTGGAGCCGTATCGTTCCGCCTGACGGGGGTCTACTTCGCCATGATAACCCTCGGCTTCGCGCAGGTGTTGTACGTCTTCGTCCGCGGCTGGGATTACGTCGGGTCGAATCCGCGCGACGGCATCTTCCTGAACGGGGCCAACGGCCTCAACATCGGCGTCCCCGGCGTCGATGCGCTGAATCTCTCCATCGGGGCGCTGACGGGCGACGAGGTATCGTTCGGATTCGTCCATCTCAGCCAGACGGAGGTGTCCTACTACATGATCGGTGTCGTGGTGCTCGTCTGCTACTTCGCCATGCAGCGAATCATCCACTCGCCGTTCGGCAAAGTGATGGTCGCAATCCGCGAGAACGAGGAACGCGCCGTCGCGGTGGGGTACGACACCTTCCGCTACAAACTCGGCGCGTTCGCCATCAGCGCCTTCTTCGCCGCCGTGGCGGGCGGCCTGCTGGCGGGCTACGAACGAACCGTTTCCCCGGACGAATCGTTCAACTTCCTCGTCGCGGGTGACGCACTGTTGGCCTCCATCATCGGCGGGTTCGGCACCCTCGCCGGACCGCTGTACGGCCAATTGTTCAACGAGACGTTCCGCGAGTTCCTATCGAAGGCGGGCGAGGGCGGTGGACTCCTGCCGTACCTCAGAACACACCTCGGGTCGGGCGTCATGGGAACGACGATTTACAACGGCCTGACGGTACAGGGAGCCATCGAGACGTTCCTGAACGGCCACGCGAGCCTCTACGTCGGCGCGCTGTTCGTGCTGTTCGTGTTGTTCGTCCCGAACGGGTTGCTCGGAACGCTCCGCGACCGCCTCGGCGGCCCCGTTGCAAAAGAGATTCCCGCGCGGCTCCGGAGGTTCAGATGATGGTCGGACTCACGGGTTACGGATTCTACGTTCCCGAAGCGACGGTGACGGGCGAGGAAATCGCTCGCCGGAGCGGAATTCCCGAGGAAGTCGTCGTCGAGAAGATGGGCGTCCGCGAAAAGCACGTCTGTCCGCCGGACGGCGACCACGCGGCGGACATGTGCGTGAAAGCGGCCGAACGGGCGCTTTCCCACGCCGGAATCGAGGCCACTGACCTCGACGCGGTGCTGTATCACGGCAGCGAGTTCAAGGATTTCGTCGTCTGGAGCGCCGCCGCAAACGTCGCCGAGCGCATCGGCGCGGAAACCGCGTTCGCCAGCGAGAGTTACGCGCTCTGTGCCGGTGCCCCTATCGCGCTCCGGCAGGCGAAAGCCACCCTCGTCGCGGACGCCCCGGAGCGAATCCTGCTCGTCTCGGCGAGTCGGGAGGAGGACCTCGTGAACTACGAGAACGAGCGCTCCTCCTTCATGTTCAACTTCGGCAGCGGCGCGTGCGCGATGGTGCTCGAAGAAGCGCCGGACGACCCCATCGCCACGGTCCGAGAGAGCGCCGCGATAACGGACGGAAGCTTCTCGGAGGACGTGGTGATGCCCGCTGGCGGGTCGCGCAACCCACCCAGCGAGGCGACCGTCGCGGCAGGCCTCCACACCTTGGACGTGCCCGACCCGGACGACATGAAGGAACGACTGGGCGAGGTCAGCCTCGACAACTTCCTCGACGTGGCCGATACCGCGCTCTCGCGGTCGAACTACGACCGGGACGACCTCGGATTCGTCGCGCTGACGCACATGAAGCGGTCGTTCCACGACTACCTCTGTTCGACGCTCGACACGGCGAACTACTATCTGGACGAGTTCGGGCACGTCCAGAGCGTGGATCAGATACTCGCGCTGGACGCGGGAATCGAGAACGGACTGGTCGAATCGGGCGACGTGGTTTGCTTCCTCGCCGCCGGGACGGGCTACACGTGGGCGGCGACCGTGTTAGACTGGCACGGCGGGTAGCGGGGCCGACTCGTCACTCCTTTGGGTAGCGAACGTAGGGACCCGGAAGGAGGGCGCGAATCGAATACGACCGGCGGGCGGCGTCCTCGTCGTCCGACTGCCCGGTTTCCGCGTCCGGTCGGCCCGTTTCTCGGTCGGACGTCTTCCGCCAGTTGATTCCGAAGGTGCTCACACCACCGAGAAAACACTTCATGCGTCTTTATTATACGCCCGATAACCGCGTGACAGGGCGGGAGTGAATTGAAATACGGAGATGACTAATCGTATAGTATGACCGTGTGGCCCTCCCGTCCGCGCCGACGCGCCGTCGGGGTTTTTCTCGCACTTTTCGTCTCCGTCGTCGCGGTCGGTCGCCGCGTCCGTTCGGCATTCCGCCGAACACGGGACGTTCCGTTGAGTCCGCTCGTCGCCAGCACCCGGGTAGGTTCGGACTATCTTCAACGGAACGACGTTACGACCGGCGTGCAACTGTCGGGCGAGATGGACGACATGGCGGCGTTCGCCCGTCCCGACTTCGACCCCGACGACGTGCACCCGGAAGTCAGGCGGTTCTACGAGCGCACCGCGGACTACGACATGGCGTATCGGGTGCGCTGGCACCGCGGCTTCCGAGTCGGCGCGGCGCTCGCCGCCCGGCTCACGAGTCGCATCGAACAGCTCAACCTCCCCGGCCCGTGGCAGTCGTCCGGCGGCCCCCTCACCAGCGAACTCGTCGCAATCGACCCGGACGAGGACCCCCGAGACGGGGCGCGGGCGTGGATTCGAACGGACGGAACGGGAACCGCCGTCTTCGTCGCCATCTACGCCAGCCACGTTCGGGACGGAATCCGCTACGTCAACATCGCCGTCCCGCTTCCGTGGTCGAATCTGAGCACCGTCCTGCACGTTCGAACGCACGACGGTCCCGCCGAAGACGACGAGAGGTCCGGCATCGAACTGACGACCCGAAGCGAGACGGGCGACGAGGGGTTGTATCTCCGCACGTCGTTCGGTTCGGTCGCGCTCCCGATGGAACAGCGGTTCCGCGTGGCTCCCGACGGCGACGGCATCCACGCCGAACACGCGATGTGGGTGTTCGGTCGACGATTCCTCACCATCGAACACGACGCGAACCGGTAAGCGACGTTCACTCAGTTACTATTCGTACTATCGCTACCATCGAAACCATCACGGTAGTCAGCACTCTCGGTACGATTCGTTCCATCGATACGGTCGGTATCCTCGAAACGATCCCGACGCTCGCAACTACCGCGATACTTCCCACCTTCACGACTACCGCGACAGTGCCACCATCTCTACCATCTCAACCATCACCACTACCACGACGGAATCACCATTTCCACCGTCTCTACCATCACCACTACCGCAACAAAACCACTATCACCACCATCCCGACCATCACAACTACCAACCAGACATCACCGCACAATCAACTTCACCATCACACATATCTAATTCGAGTGAGAGGTTTCCCGTATGAAGTTCAGCGACGCGAGCGCGTCGGTTCGAACGGTCCTCCTTAGCCGCCCGGCCTCGGTCCTCCCGCTGTTCCTCGCGGGGGCGAGCATCAACCTGATGGCACAGACGTTCCCGATAGTGGGACTCGTGCTGGCATTTTTGCTCCTCGCGGGAACCGGGCGACTCGACGCCGTATTCGCCGCGTTTCGACGGAGCGATTTGAACGGTATCGAGACGAATCCCGCCGCCGTGGAGCGACTTCGAGACGCGATTATGGGCGCGTTTACGCCCGAAGTCATCGTCATCCTCGTCGCGTCCGTTCTGTGCAGTCTCGTCGTCGTGTTCGTCGCCCGCGCCCTCGTCGGGGCGGGGCAAGTACACGCCGTGATGAGGTCCCTGCGGAACGAACGCGCGAGTACGACCGAGGGCGACGTGGCCACCGTTCCCCTCCCGACGGGACTTCGAACCGAACGAGCGATTGCAGCCGGTGTCGCCGGTGCGAACAGGGACGGAACGGCGTTTATCCTGCTGTCGCTCGCCCGTCTGTTCACGTACCTCCTCGTCTTCGTCGCGTTCGGCGTCGTGGAGGTCGCGGTGACGAGTGGCGGAACCGTCACGGCGGTCCTCGGGTCGCTCGTGCTGGCCTTCGTGCTCTTCGTCGTCCTCCTCGCGGTTTACCTGCTCTTCCTGTTCGTCCCGCAGGCCATCGTCATCGACGACGTCGGCGTTCGCGGTGGACTGCGACGGAGTGGGAGTTTCGTCCGTCACCACAAGGCCCGCGTCGCGGGCTACATCGTCGTCGTGGTCGCGTCGTTCGGCGTGTTCGGTGTCGTTGCCGCCGGATTGAGTTTTCTCGGAATCAATCGAGTGGCCGCACTCCTCCTCTTCTTCGGGGTGCTTCCGGCGCTCGGCGTGCTGAAGACGGCGCTGTACCTCGATTCGGAATCTGCGCTGTCCAACGGTCGAGGGTCGGTCCGCGGCGCATTCGGTCGTGGGGTTCACGAACTGCGAACGTTCCTCGGCCGGAAACCGCTTCTCGTTCTCGGCGCGCTCTCGCTCTTCGCGGTCGGCGGCGTCGGCGGCTGGTTCGCGGTCCAACCGTTCACGCTCGAAAGCGTTCGCCCGGACGTGACGAGCAACGTCTTCGGGTCGTTCCCGATAGACGTATTCGTCAAACTGGCCGCGAACAACTGGTTCGTCTCCATCACGGCGGCGTTCGCGGGGCTCGGGTTCAGCGTCCCGACGCTCGTCGCGCTGCTGTTCAACGGTGCGGTGGTCGGTGCCGTCATCGGCCTCCTTCCCGACCCCACGTTCGCCCTCGCGCTCATCCTTCCGCACGGAATCATCGAAATCCCCGGCCTATCCGTCGCGGGTGCACTCGGCTTGCATCTCGGCGGAGTCGCGTGGTCCTACGTTCGCAATCGGTCGTCGGCCGACGCCGTTGCGAGCGAACTCGTCCGCGCCTACTACGTCCTGCTCGGCCTGCTCCCGGTCTTCGTCGTCGCGGCGTTCATCGAGGCGTTCGTGACGTGGTGGGTCGCCTCGGCGGTCGTGTGAGCGGAAGACTCACTGCGCGATTTCGGCGAACTCGTTCGTGTCCTCGTCCGTTCCGGCGATGATGAGTTGGTCGCCGCCACGAACCACGAAATTCGGCCCGAGGTCGGTGATGACCTCGCCGTTCCGCTCGACGGCGATGACGGTACAGCCCGTCCGGGTTCTGACCGCCGCATCCCGCAACGTCTGGCCGGTGAGTCGCGGCGCGGTCGTCCTGAGGATTTCTATCTGCTTGTCGGGCGAGATTATCTCCTCGCCTTCGAGGATGGTCGAGGCGAGCATCCGGCCGCTCACGGTTTCGAGGGCGAGGACGTAATCCGCGCCCGCGCTGTACAGCTTTCCGATGTTGTCCGTCTCGTTCGCCCGAGCGACGATTTCGACGCCCGGCGCGAGTTCGCGCGCGATGAGCGTGGCGAAAATCGTCGTCGTGTCGTCCGCGAGTGCGAGAATGAGCGCGTTGGCGTACTCGATGCCCGCCTCCCGCAACACGTCCTCGTCGGTTACGTCGCCGAACACGTCCACGCCGGATTTTTCCTCCCTGTCCACGACCGTGGTTCGAACCGATTTCGACTGCATCGCCTCCTCCACCGTCGAGCCGACTTCTCCGTATCCGGCGACGAGTATCGAACTCCGAACGGGTCCGTGGCCGTCCGAGATGGTCATCTCCTTCAGCCGTTCGAGCTGCGTCTCCCGTCCGGCCGCGAGCAATATCGTGTCGCCGTCCAACTCGGTCGTCGGGGAGGGCGAACTCTGGAACTCCCCGCGCCGCCACAGGCCGATGATGTTCGCACCGGTGCACTCCCGGACGCCGCTCTCGTCGAGCCTCGTCCCGTCGATGTCCGACCCGGTTTGAATCGATAGTTCCAGGATTTCGAAATCCTCGCCGATGGTGACGGTCTCGCCGAGGTCGGTCGTCACGGACGCCGTGACCTTCTCCGCCAGACTGTGACCGAGCAGGTGGCGCGGCGAGAACACTTGGTCCGCACCGGCGTACTGGAGGTAGTTCGTCAGATCGGGATCCTCCACGAGACTGATGACGCGAACCGTCTCGGACACCTCGCGGACGGCGAGCGCGATGCTCGCGTTCTGCTCGTCGGTCGCGTCGGCGATGACGGCGTCCGCGTCCTCGACGTGGACGTTTCGGAGCGCGTCGGCCGACTCAGGGTCGCCGTGGACGACGGTGATGTCCTGTTCGTACAGGTCAAGCGCGGCGTCCCGGTCAGCGACGACCACGACATACTCGTGGTCCCACGAGTGAAACTCGTCGATGAGCGTCTCGGCGCGCGGCGAGTAGCCACAGATGACGACGTGGTTTTCCACGTCGTCGTCGATGGTCGTCGGCGGACTCACGCGAAGCGCCTCCTGTACCCACGGCGCGACGAACACCGGAAGGGCCATGAAGATGAGTATCACCCCGGACATCTGCATCAACACCATCAGCAGACGCATCTGCGGCGTCGTCCACTGGCCCGCATCCACCCCGTATCCGGTCGTCGTAAACGTCTCGACGACGATGGAAAACGCCTGTAGCACGGTCCGCGTTTCGCCTTCGTACGCCGCCATCCCCCACATGTACGCGACGGTGTACAGGACGATGACCCCGACGAACGACCCGATATAGAGAAACACCCGACGTCGCTGCCGCGTGACTGACGGGAAGACGGTAAACGGAGCGCGACGGGGTCGGTCGGCCATTATCGTATGACTGTAAGCCGGAGGACTTCATTCTGCCGTCCGACGGAGAGGTTCGGTGTTGGAATCGCCGCCGAGGGGGAGGGTAGCAGAACGTCGAACGGAGAAACGTCGAGCGCCTACGCGGACTCGTTCGAATTCCACATCGAGTTTTTGAACGACGGGACCGCGACGTTCGCCAAAACGTGGTACGCCATGATGAGCGTCCATCCGGCGACTCCGGCGAAGATTAGGAGAAATATCGCCTGTTGAAGCACGGTGGTGCCACCACGCCAGATGCTGGTCCCGAGGAGCATGTCCGAGAGCCAGAACAAGGAGCTCACAGCGGCCGCACCGCCGCCGAGCACCATCGCCGCGTTGGCACGTTTCACCCATCGGTTCAATTCGAACCGTTCGCTGGTCTCGACTTCCGCCTGCCGTTGCGTCTCGGACTTCGTTCGCAGTTCGAGTCGGTGAAGCGACTCCACGTCCACGCACGTCTCGTCGCCGGTCAGGCCCTCACTGCGGGTGCGTGCCTCGGAAACGAGTTCCTCCCGGTCGATTCCCCGAAGTTCACGAATCCGCTCGACGGTGAGGTACGTTTCCGCGAGCGCGGTGCGAACGTCCTCGTCGGAAGCGGAATCAAACGCCATCGTGAACTGTTCGTCCGGGTAGTCGGCCAGCAGTTCGAAATCGAAGAGGCCCGAGCGAATCCGCTCTCGGATTCGTTGCTGGTCCCGGCGTTTCTTTTGCTCGTCGAGGTCAGCGAACTCGTTTCGGAGGCGTCGGCGCTGCGTCTTCGTGAGCAGCGACGCCGATTTGCGTGTCATAGTTTCGTATCGTCTGTGCGATTGTTATATCCCTCGGTCGTTCGGACTCTCCCGTCGTCGTGTATCGCGATACACCCGCCTCGATACCCGACGAAACCGCCCTATCGTCGAATAGTGAAGACGCTGTATTTCGGGTGTAAAAGCCACAAGAAAGGCGTACAGCCATACATCGTCGCGAGCCGTCGATGAACGGTGTGGCCCATTTAGTACCGAATCATCACGACGTTTCGTCGAATGACTGCAATCGAGACGAGCGGGTTGTCGAAGCGCTACGGAGACGTGACCGCGGTTTCCGATCTCGACCTCGAAGTGAAGGACGGCTCCGTCTTCGGGTTCCTCGGACCCAACGGTGCGGGAAAATCGACCACCATCAACGTCCTTCTCGGGTTTCTGTGGCCGACGGACGGGAGCGTCTCCGTCCTCGGACGCGACCCGACGACCGACGCCAAAGCGGTGCGGTCCCGAATCGGTCTCCTTCCGGACGGCTTCAAACCGTATCGAAACCTCACCGGGCGACAGCACGTCATCTCGGCGATGCAAACCAAACGGGGGGACGACGACCCCGACGCGATACTCGAACGGGTCGGCCTGTCCCCGGAGCAGGCCCGCCGAGCCGCAGGTGGGTACTCCAAGGGGATGACCCAACGGCTGGCGTTGGGTATCGCCCTCGTCGGCGACCCCGACCTCCTGATACTGGACGAACCGTCCAGCGGGCTCGACCCGAACGGCGTCAAACTCCTCCGTCAAGTCATCCGCGAGGAGAACGACCGTGGTGCGACCGTGTTCGTCTCCTCGCACATTCTCGACCACGTCGAACGGGTGTGTGACCGAATCGGAATCATGCGAAGCGGGTCGCTCGTCACGACGGACACCATCGAAACCCTCCGCGAACGGTCGGGAGCGAGCGTCGTCGAAGCGACCGTAGATAGCGTCCCGGAAATGGCGGCACTCCGGAACGTCGAGGGGGTTACGGACGCGTCCGTGTCCGGGGACACCGTTCGAGTCACGTGTGCCAGACAGGCGGCCAAAACCCGTGTACTGGTGCGCCTCGACGAACTGACTACCGTCAGGAACGTCGAGACGACGGACACGTCCCTGGAGACGCTGTTCGCGGAGCTCACCGACGAGGACGGGGCGTTCGACGGGGGAGGGCGTTCCGACGAAAAACCGCCTGCAGAAATCGCATCGGAGGGGGGAGAACGACGATGAGCACCTACACCGTCGCCCGAGACGATTTCAAAAACAGCATCTCGTCGTCCGTGGTGCTCGGCGTCGTCGCGGCGTTGGCCGCCATCGTCGCGCTCACGTTCGTCGCCGAGAGCGGCCAGTACGACGACCCGTACCGAACGTTGTTCGACGTGACGCAAGCGGTGATTCTCCTCGGTCCGATTCTGGTTGCCCCACTCGCCTACCAGTGTATCGTCGGCGAACGAGTCAGCGGCCGCATCACGTTCGCGATGGGGCTACCCAACAGCCGCGCGGAGTATTTCGCGGGGAAACTCCTCTCCCGGTTCGCAATCGCATTACTCGCCGTCGGGTGCAGTGCGGTCCTCGGCTTCGCCGTCGCCGCCTTGACCTTCACGAGCGCGCCTGACCTCGGGAGATTCGCCGTCTTTACCGGCGCGACGGCGCTCTACCTGCTTTCGTTCGTGAGCATCTCCCTCGGACTCTCCGCGCTCGCGAACGACCGAACGACAGCGATGGTGGGCGCGCTCGCCACGTACTTCCTCCTGATTCCGTTCTGGGGCGGGTTCACGCCGTTCGTCAATCTCGATACGGTCATCACCGGCGTCGGCCATCTCATCGGGTCACCGCTTTCCGACGCGACGCGAGAGGCAATACGGAACCTCTCGCCGTGGAAGGCCTACGGCGGTTCGACCGCCTCGTTGTACACAGACGTCGGCGGGGGATACCAACGACTCCCATCGATTCCGCCCGAGAAAACGGACGAGATGTACCGACAAACCGCGAGAAACGTCCTCACCTTGGTCGGATGGTCCACCGTCCCCCTCGTCGTCGGGTACGTGAAATTCCGAGTGGCGGAGTTGCGCTGACACGCCGAGTCCGTCCGTCGCGGTCGCCGGTCACCGGACGACTCAACATCCCGTGGTTCGTCTACCACGCCAATGGCGACCTATCGCGGCGCGATAGTGGACGTGGATGGAACGCTCGTTCGCGGCGACAACGGCCTGTCCGGTGCGGCCGATGCCGTGAGAACGTTGCGAGAGACGGGAATCGACCCGCTCTTCTTCTCGAACAATCCGACGCAACCGCCCGAACACTACGTCGAGCGACTCGCGGCGCACGACATCGACATCGACGCCGCGGAAGTGCTCACCTCGGCGCTCGTCACCGCGGAATTCCTCGAAGACGAGCACGCCGGACGCGACGTGTTCGTCGTCGGGGAGACGTATCTCCGCGAGTTGCTCGAACGGCGCGGGTTCGCGGTCCGGGACGACCCCGACGACGCCGACGTCCTCGTCGCGTCCATCGACCGCGAGTTCGATTACGAGACGCTCACCGAGGCGTTCTGGGCGCTGGAAAACGGCGCGTCCTTCGTCGGTACCGACCCGGACGTGACGATTCCGGTCCACGAGCGACTGGTGCCCGGGTCGGGAGCCATCATCAACGCCATCGCTGGCGTGGCGGGTCGAGACCCGAACCACGTCCTCGGAAAGCCCTCCGCGGACGCGGGACGGGCCGCCTTGTCGCACCTCGACGTGTCGCCCGAAGAGTGTCTCGTCGTCGGCGACCGACTCGATACGGACGTCGCCCTCGGCGAGCGGGTCGGTGCGACGACGGTGTTGGTTCGTTCCGGGGTGACGACGCCCGGCGAACTCGCCGAATCGGACGCGACGCCGGACTACGTACTCGACTCAGTTAGGGAGATAGGGGAAGTGCTCGCGGACTGAACGGTCGGTATGAAAACCGCGCTCGTCTGGTTTCGAACCGACCTCCGCGTTCGGGATAACCGCGCCCTCTCCGTCGCGAGCGAGGCCGAGCGACTCCGCTGTGTGTACTGCTTCGACCCGCGAGAGTTCGGGTCGCGGGAGTACGGCGGAGAAGATTCGTTCCGGTACGAGAAGACGGGGAGCCACCGGACGCGATTCTTCCGGGAGAGCGTCGAATCCCTCAGAACGTCGCTCCGGGAGAGGGGAAACGAACTGGTGGTTCGACGCGGACGCCCCGAGGAGGTCGTTCCGTCGCTCGCCGCCGACATCGACGCCGACCTCGTGAGCTTTCACACCTTTCCCACCCCGGAGGAGCGCGCCGTCGAACGAGCGGTCATCGAACGACTCGCCGACCCGGAAACGGATGTCGATGCCGACGTCGAGTCGATTTGGGGGCACACGCTCTATCATCCCGACGACGTACCCGTCCCGGTCGCCGAAATCGACGACACGTTCACGACGTTTCGACAGGCGGTCGAACGTTCGGACGCGGACGTCCGTTCCACCGTCGATGCGCCGACGACGCTCCCGCCGGTGCCGGGGGACGTAGCGGAGGAGGGAAAACGGGAGAGAGAAAGAGAAGGCGGCGACGAAATCGACCCCGGAACGATTCCGTCGTTCGCCGATTTAGGGGTCGAATCACCGACCCGGGACGAACGACGCGTCCTCGATTTCGAGGGCGGCGAACCCGCCGGACTGGACCGGTTGGAGCGCTACGTCTGGACGCGCGACCGTCTCCGCGAGTACAAGGAGACGCGAAACGGGCTGTTAGGGTCGGATTACTCCTCGAAACTCTCGCCATGGCTCAACGCGGGGTGCCTCTCCCCTCGAACGGTGTTCGAAACCGTCGAGCAGTACGAGAGCAAGCGGGTCGCGAACGAATCGACCTACTGGCTCGTGTTCGAACTGTTGTGGCGGGATTTCTTCCAGTTCCAGTTCGCAAAGCACGGGAGTCAACCGTTCAAACGGCGGGGAATTCGTCAGCGGACCATCGACTGGCGGAACGGAGAGGGCGACGGAGATAGAGGAAACGATGGAGGCGACGGAGAATCCGAGTTCGAACGGTGGAAGCGCGGGGAGACCGGCATCCCGTTCGTGGACGCCAACATGCGGGAGTTGAACGAGACGGGGTACATGTCGAATCGCGGGCGGCAGAACGTCGCCAGCGTACTGGCGAACGACCTCCGCATCGACTGGCGGAAGGGTGCGGCGTACTTCGAAACCAAACTCGTGGATTACGACCCGGCGAGCAACTACGGCAACTGGGCGTACGTCGCGGGCGTCGGCAACGATTCCCGAAACCGTTCGTTCGACGTGCTGTGGCAGGCCGAGCACTACGACCCGGACGCGGCGTACGTCAAATACTGGCTCCCCGAACTCCGCGATGTCCCCGACGAGAAGGCGCACGAACCGTGGCGACTCACGCCCGAGGAACGGGACCGATACGGCGTTACGCTCGTCGAGGAGTATCCCGAACCGCTGGCTCGGTGGCTGGCGTCGAACGATTAGCGGTCGCCGTTTTCGGCCGCGCTTCTGACCGTTCTCGCGCGCACCAACTCTGGCATCCGTCGGCGGTGGCCGTGGCGGGGGGGATTCGATAGAAGTCCGGTGCCCACCCGTGGCGTCCGGACGTTTAACTGGGCGCAAAGCGTGACTCCACGCAATGACCATCACGACGGAATTTCGACTTCGTTCATCCGCACTTCCGCTCGTCAGTATCCCGGCGACGCTTCCGCCCGACAAAATCGTGTGCTCCCACGCCCTCTGTCTCGAGCCCGACGCGCGGGTATTCATCGTCGAAATCGACGCCGAGGATGACGTCTCCGAAGCGCAACTCGCAGCGCTCGACGAAGTCGTAACGGTAACGCCGCTCGGAGACCGGGGCGATACAACCGTCTACAAGCTCACCGTCGAACTCGACGACTCGATATCCCCGGCCTTCGACCCAGAACGCTTCGACGGTGCGAAGATGAAATCGACGAACATCACGTCGGAGGGGTGGCACGAAACGAAAGAATTCAAAGACTACGAGACGTTCCACGACTTCCACACCACGTTCGAGAACCACGGAATCTCGCTCGACCTCATCTCCATCACTCCCGACCAATCCTCGTCCAACGACCGCACGGGAGACGAACTCACTGACCGTCAACGCGAGGCCCTGACGCTCGCCGTCTCTCGCGGATACTACGAGAGCCCGCGCCAAGTGACGGCCGCGGAACTCGCCGAAGAGCTAGACATTTCACAACCGTCGCTGTCGAGTCTCCTCCGGCGCGGCGAGCGCCAGCTCCTCACCTCCTCGCTCGACGTACAGGAGCACATAAATACCCTTTCCAAATAGCATCGAAACCAAGTCACACGACGTTCTACTGAAGAGCGGTACAATTCATGGATATCACCAGCAACTGTTCGCAACCCTCCGTCGAGGGACCCGACGAGTACTTCACGGGAAGCACCCGAATCGACCCCTTATTCGACCCGCAAGACGAGGCCCGCGCGGCGGCGGCGAGCGTCACGTTCGAACCGAGTGCTCGCACTGCGTGGCACACCCACCCGCTCGGCCAGCGGCTGATAGTGACGAGCGGGTGCGGCCTCGTACAACGCGAAGGCGGAGAAATCGAGCAGATACGAGCGGGCGACGTGGTCTGGTTCCCGCCGGGCGAAAAACACTGGCATGGGGCGACGCCGGATAACGCGATGACTCACATCGCCATCCAGGAGGAGCAGGACGGGGAGGCCGTCACCTGGCTGGAACACGTCACCGACGAGGAGTACGACCCGGAGTCAGATAGCTAATCCAACGCCGATACCGCCGAACCGACATCCGAGTGTGCGTCCCCCACTTTCGAGGAGGTACCAATGACTGCACGGCCAGACGACGAATTGAGCGAGATTTCGGAACCCGACGACCCGCACATCGCACCGTTCCGTGAGGACGGCGAAACGTGCGGCACTCCGACGTGGATATGGTCCGTCCGGGTCGACGACGCCCTCTACGTGCGTGCCTACAACGGTCAGGACTCCAGTTGGCATCGGGCCGCGGTCCGAGAAAACGCGGGGCGAATCGAGGCCGCCGGTATGACGAGGGAGAATCGATGGTCAGCGAGCGTGCCCGCTCCGCCACCGTCGAGATACTGCCACGCGAAACCAGCGACTGATCGTTGCGCACCTCGAAGACATCGTCGAGGCGCTAGAGAGCGGCTTCGCGGGGTCGGATAGCGAGCAGCTGGAGAACCCGACGAACGGTGTCGAGTTCGTACCATCGGTACTTAAACGCGCTTTACAGATAGCATCGAATCTACCCCGTACCGTCTCCTTCTTTCAGTTGATGACAGCAGAGTTTGGTTCCGAGCTAGATGGACAGGTAGCAATCGTTACCGGGGCGTCTTCCGGGATTGGAGAAGCGACGGCCAAGTCGCTGGCGGCGCGCGGTGCGAGTGTCGTACTCGCCGCTCGACGGGAAGACGAACTCGACGAACTCGCGGCCCAAATCGAAGACGAAGACGGCGAGACACTCGTCGTTCCGACCGACATCACCGATGACGAGGACATCGACACCGTAGTCGAAACGACGACAGACGAATACGGTCGCATCGACATCCTCGTGAACAATGCTGGGGTCATGCCCCTCACGCATATCGCGGACGCGGACAGGGAAACGCTTCAGCGGACCATCGACGTCAACCTCACCGGTCTCATCACCCTGACGCACGCCGTCATCCCAACGATGTTGGAGCAAGAGAGCGGACACGTCGTCAACCTCTCTTCGGTCGTCGGACGGTTCCTGCAATCGAACAGCACGCACTACAACGCGGCGAAAGCCGGTGTGAAGATGTTCGGCGATTCGCTCCGTCTGGACGTCGCCTCCGAGGGAATCCGCGTGGCGACGATAGAACCGGGCGCGGTCAGTACGGAACTCCTCGAACACATCCCCGACGAGGAGATCAAAGAAGGGGTAGAGGGCCACGTCGGAACGATGCAGGCTCTCCAGCCCGACGACATCGCCCGGGCGATCACGTTCGTCGTGACTCAACCGGAGCACGTGGACATCAACGAGGTCTTGATCCGCCCGACGGACCAGGTGCAACCGTAGCCGCGCTCGCTGAAACCAATCACGTACCGAAATTTCAACGAGGGCGGATCGATGGGAAACGGAAAAATGCCCGGACTAACGAGATTCGCGAGCACGGAGCGTCGGCGTCGTCGTTTCCGTCGGCCGCGAGACCATGGAAAACGTCGATCGACGGAAACCGACCCGACAGTTTTCACCCTCCCTGCCGTTTCATCGTTCGATGACACTCTACGAGTCAGTCGCGGACCTGCCGCTCGAAATCGAGTCCTGTTCGTTCGAGCCGCACGAACGCGAGACGTCGAGCGATTTCACGCGCGTCACGACCGAAATTTCGCTTCGCGGCGGTGGCGAGGTCGGCAAGGGCGAGGACGTGACCTACGACGCGGAGGACCAGCACGGATTGGCGGAGTTGGAGTTCGGCCTGACCGGAACCTACACCCTCGATTCGTTCTCGGAAGCGCTCTCGGACCTCGACCTGTTTCCCGTCGGACCGTCGCGCGAGGATTTCCGGCACTACCGACAGTGGGCGTTCGAGAGCGCGGCGCTCGACCTCGCACTTCGGCAGGCGGGGACGGACCTCGCGGCCGTCCTCGACCGCACGCCAGAGCCGGTGCGGTTCGTCGTGAGCACGCGGCTGGGCGACCCGCCGAGCGCCGACCGAGTGCGCGAGTGGCTCGACATCGACCCCGAGTTGGGGTTCAAACTCGACGCCACGCCGGAGTGGGACGACGAACTCGTCTCGGAACTGGCCGAGACGGGACGGGTTCGAATCGTGGACATGAAAGCGGAGTACGGCGAGGCGGAGGTGGGCCAGTCCCCGAATCCCGAGCTGTACCGACGCGTGGCGGACGCGCTGCCCGAAGTCGTCATCGAGGACCCGGCGTACACCGACGAGACGGCGACCGTGCTCGATTCGGTGCACGAACGGGTGTCGTGGGACGCGCCGATTACGGGCGTCGAGAGCGTCGAATCGCGCCCGTTCGAACCCGAGTGGTTGAACATCAAACCCTCGCGCTTCGGAACCGTCGAGTCGCTGTTCGACGCGCTGGAATACTGTGCCGAGCACGGGATTCGGCTGTACGGCGGCGGGCAGTTCGAACTCGGGGTCGGCCGCGGACAGATTCAGCTGCTGGCGTCGCTGTTCTACCCGAACGGGCCGAACGACGTGGCTCCGCGGTCGTACAACGACCCCGAACCGACCGCCGGGTTACAGTCGAGTCCGCTGCCAGCGCCGACCGTCGAAGGGTTTCGGTGGGAGTGATAAGAATGGCGGGTGACGGCACGGAGCGTCGAAGTCGGCGCGTCTAAGTCCGTCGAATCCGAAAGCGCGCGCCGCCGTCCGACCCGTCGGACACGGAGACGGACCAGCCGTGTGCGTTTGCGATGCCCTTGACGATGGACAGTCCGAGTCCGGACCCGCTCTTTGCGGTCGTGTGGCCGTGTTCGAACACGGCTTCGCGTTCCTCAGGGGGGATTCCGGGACCGTCGTCCTCGACGTAGAAGCCGTCCGCGAGCCCCCCGACGCGAACGGTCGTCTCGTCACCGGCGTGTTCGACCGCGTTTCGAAACAGGTTCTCGAACAGTTCCTGCAGTCGTCCGGGGTCGGCATCGGCGGTCCCGAGGGTATCCACGATGAGCGTTCGGTCCCCCGTCTCGACGTTCGACCACGCCTGTCGAACGATGGTCGGAAGTTCGACCGGCTGCGTTTCGCTGACGACCTGTCCCTGTCGAGCTAGCGTCAGGAGGTCGGCGATGAGGCTCTCCATTCGGTCGAGCGCGCTCTCCGACTTCTCGAAGTGGCGGTCATCTCCGCGTTCTTTAGCGAGTTCGAGATGCCCCTGTGCGACGTTCAAGGGATTGCGAAGGTCGTGGGAGATGACGCTGGCGAACTCCTCCAACCGCTCGTTCTGCCGCTTGAGCTCCTGTTTTCGCTTCTTTCGTCCGGTCACGTCACGAGCGGAGCCGAGGTGCGCGTATTTGCCCTCGTACGTGATGATGCGCACACTGAATTCGATATGTCTGATGTCGCCGTGTTTCGTCTCGACGCGTGCCTCGTAGTGCGGCGAGTGCTCGCCGTGGCTTCGGCCGCTTGCGATGTGCTTGACCTCCTCGCGGTCGTCGGGATGTATGAGGTCCCAGATCTCCATCTCCATGAGTTCGTCGCGCGTGTACCCGGTCAAGTCACATACGCGCTGGTTGACGAACTCGAACGAATCGTCCCGGTAGATATAGATCGCGTCGTGGCTCTGTTCGACCAACGTTCGGTACTTCTCTTCGCTCTCCCGAAGGGCGGTTTGCGAACTGATTCGTCGAAGCGCCTCGGCGGCGTGTGAAACCAGCAGTTCAGCCAGTTCGGCGTCGTCACGGTCGAAGGACGCGACGTCGCGCGAGCCCGCCTGAAAGACGCCCTCGTCACCGACGGGAACGCTGAGGAGCGACCGGTATTCGGCCTGTGCCGGGACCGCATCCGATTCCTCGCGCACGTCGTCGAGAACGTACGTCTCGTTAGTTTGATGAGTTTTTCCGGCGATACCCTCGTCGGTCCGGAGTTTGGAGTACCCGTCGTTCGTCATGCCGGTGGAGATCGCCGTCGGAACGAAGTGATCGTCTTCGATAAGGTCGACGCCGCAGATGTCGAACTGGAGGATACTTTCCGCCGCGTCGACGGTAAGGTCACAGATTTCGTCCGCCGTTTGGCACGATTCCATCTCCGACGCCACTTCGTGGAGTTCCTCGATTCGTCGTTTTTCGTCACGGAGTTCCTTCTTGACGTGTTCGTGCTCCTCGATACTCCGGAACACGCCCACGGTGCCACGAAACACGTCGTTGTGCGTGAGCAACCCGATGCGGGCCTCGCACGGGACGGCTCGTCCGTCCACCGTATGAAGGGCCGCCTGTAACTGACCGACGGTTTCGTTGTCGCGGATGAGTTCTCGAATGAGTTCGTCCCCGCGCTCGACGTCCTCGTCGTCCAACAGCATCGAGATATGCTCGCCGACGAGTTCCTCGCGTCCGTAACCCGAGATATCGACGAGGGTATCGTTGACGGCGGTCATACGACCGTTCGTGTCCAGCGTGTACACACCGTCGCCCATCGCCTGCACGATGGAACGGTAGTGGTTGAATCGCCGGTCGGTGCCGCTCGTCTCCGACGGGGAGACGATTCGTTCGACGCACCTCGCCAGCATTTCCGAGTCGGTGTCCCCGGCCCGAAGGTACTCGGTCACACCGGCGGAGATGGCGCTGCTTGCGATTTTTTCGCTCCCGGATTCGGTGCAGAGGATGAACGGAAGGCTCAATCGCGTTCGCCTGACCGCGTGCAGCAACTCGATACCGTCGGAATCGGGAAGCGCGTAGGCGCTGATAACGCAGTCGATACGACGCTCTGACAGGATGTCGAGTGCATCGTCCGTGGTCCCCGCCTCCACGACGGAGAGACCGTCGATGGCATCGGCGAGACGGTCCGGAAAAACACCCGCGTCAGTGAGAGGGTCAACGAATAGCACACGGATGTCGTCCATCATCGTTTCAACTTCTCTATCAACTATCTTATTCGTTTCCTAATAATTAGTAGTATCGAAATCCGTGGGGCTCTACTCCCGATACCGTACTTCTCGGGGTGAGGCCGTCGGTTCGACCGAGGGAATCTCCGTTGCCCGTACCTTTTTCCTCGCGGGCGACGAGCGAACGCGCATGGAGTATACGACGCTCGGGGACACCGGAATGGAAGTCAGTCGCATCTGTCTCGGCTGTATGAGCTTCGGGTCGAGCGACTGGCGCGAGTGGGTGTTGGACGAGGACGAGAGCATGCCCATCATCGAACGAGCCATCGACCTCGGTATCAACTTCTTCGACACGGCGAATATGTACTCGAAGGGCGAAAGCGAGCGAATCCTCGGAAAGGCACTGGAGGGCCGACGCGACGAGATGGTCGTCGCCACGAAGGGCTACTTCCAGATGGACGAGAACGACCCCAACTCCGGGGGCCTGTCGCGGAAAGCCATCGAGCAGGAACTCGACAACTCCCGCGAGCGCCTCGGAATGGACACCATCGACCTGTATCAGATTCACCGCTGGGACCCCGATACGCCCATCGAAACCACCATGCGGGCGCTGGACGACGCGGTTCGACGCGAGAAGGTTCGCTATCTCGGCGCGAGTTCGATGTGGGCACACCAACTCGCCGAGGCGCTCTACACCAGCGAGCGAATCGGACTGGACCGGTTCGTCACGATGCAGAACCACTACAACCTCGCGTACCGGGAGGAAGAGCGCGAGATGCTCCCCCTCTGTGAAAAGGAAGGAATGGGCGTCATCCCGTGGAGTCCGCTGGCCCGCGGCTTCCTCACCCGGCCGTACGAGGCGTTCGAAGACACGACCCGCGGGAAGACGGACGACTACGCGCACGAGCACCCCTACGCCGAGGGTGGCGGCGAGGAAATCAACGAACGAGTGCAGGAGTTGGCCGCCGAGAAGGGCGTCACGATGGCGCAAATCGCACTCTCGTGGCTCTTCCACAAGGACGCCGTGGACGCCCCTATCGTCGGAACGACCAGCATCGAACACCTGGAGGAGGCCGTCGAAGCGCTCGACATCGACCTCTCCTCGGGCGACGTGGCGTACCTCGAGGAACCGTACGAACCGGTTCGCGTGTCCGGCCATCAGTGAGTTGAAATAGAGCACACGAAAGCGCCTCTGATTTTTGTCTTCCGTGCATTTCCGACGGTGATCGTTCGCCGTAATTAGCCAGAACGGTATAAAAGCGCGGTCACATACATCCGGGCCCGAACGCGGACTCCGAGGTGACCATCGCATGCAACTCACACACGTCGTCAAGCAGGTCGAACACGCGTTCGAGCCAGTGCGGGAGCTACTGAAGCCGATACTGTCGAATCCGACGTTACTCGGTGCGTGGGCGCTTCTCGTCCTCGTCTGCGTCGGCGTCCTGTGGTGGGACATCCGAGAGCGGAACGAGGTTCTCCCCTCGCTGATGAAGTTCGTCTGGACGCTCGTCGTGCTGTACTCCGGGCCGTTCGGACTGGCCATCTACTGGTACTCCGGACGAACCCAGATTTCCCACGACTCGCTGTGGCGTCGCGGCTTTCGCTCGACCGCACACTGTTACTCCGGATGCGGTGCCGGGGAAGTGGTCGGCATGGTCGCCATCGCGGGCATGCTCGCGGTCGGGAGCACGCTGGTTCAGGCCTCGGGGACGTTCGCACTCGCGTACGTCTTCGGCTACGCGCTGACGGTCGGGCCGCTGATGCAGGAGGGCGAAGGGTTCCGGATTGCGTTCGCCGACGCCTTCTACAGCGAAACGCCGTCGATAACCATCATGGAAATCACGGCCATCGGCACGGACCTCCTGCTCGCCGGGGGCGCGAAGTTCGGGAGTTCCCTGTTCTGGGGGTCGCTCGTCTTCTCGCTCTCGGTCGGGTTCCTGTTCGCCTACCCGGTGAACGCCGCGCTCGTCCGCTTCGGCGTCAAGGAGGGGATGATGAACCCGAAGAAGATGGGCGAGGGAAGCGCGCACTCCGCCGACTGAACGCGGTCAGCGCTCGCCGCGGAGTCGCTCGCGTCGATTTTCGAACTCCTCCTCCGAGATGTCGCCGCGGGCGTACGCCATCCGCAGTTCGGCGAGTGCCGGGTCAGTCCCGTCCTCGCCGGAGCGGAGGACTCGATAAGCGAGGTAGCCCAGCGCGACGAGCAGACCGAGCGGGACGAGCATGACGAGCCAGCCCCACACGGGCATCGCGCCGTATCCCGGCCCGTATTGACCGCCCATCATCCACCCTCCCATCATGGGGAACGCGAACAGCATCATCACCATCGGGAATAACAGGAGGGCGATAACGACGACGACGAGCAGTCGAAGGAACGAATTACCGTCGTTTGCTGTGGTCATATTCGGATATAGAACGGGAAGGAAAATAATCGTGGTGCCGCGCCCCAGCGGTTAACCCGCCCCGCTCCGTCGGTTCGACGCATGGCCTTGGATTTCGACCGCGTTTCGACGGTGACGTTCGACTCGTACAACACGCTGGTGGACGTGGACGCCGCCGAGAAGGCGCTCGCGGAGCGCGTCGCAGACCCGGAACCCGTCTCGAAACTCTGGCGCGCTCGGTCGCTCGAATACACTTTCGTCGCCAACCACATCGACGCGTATCAAACGTTCTACGAGATGAACCGCGACGCGCTCGAATACGCCCTGTCGGTGCACGACGCGGACGTGTCCGCGGACGAGCGCGACGAAATCCTCGCCGTCTACCACGAACTCGACGTGTTCGACGACGTTCGGAACGGCATCGAGCGGTTGCGGGACGGCGGCTACGACTGTTACGTCGTCTCGAACGGCAACCCCGAGATGCTCGATTCGATGGTCGAACACGCCGACATCGGCGACCTGCTTTCGGACACCATCAGCGCCGACGAGGTTGAAGCGTTCAAACCCGACGCGGAACTGTACCGCCACGCCGCCGACCGAATCGGCGCGCCGGTCGAGGAACTCGCCCACGTTACGGCCGGGTGGTTCGACGTGATGGGCGCGAAACACGCCGGACTGCAGGGCGTGTGGCTGAATCGAAAGGACGTGCCGTGGGAATCGTTCGACGGCGACCCCGACCTGACCGTCGAGTCGCTGTCCGAGTTCGGCGACGAACTCGGCGTCTGAAATCGAACCAACGGTGTTGGGGAGACCGGCGGTGGGGAAGAATAGCGATAGTGATTGCAGTCGCTAGGGACCACCCGCCCCACCGTACCCCACACCACCGCCCGCTCCCCTCGCAGACGCGTCGCGTCTGCTCGGTCCGCTCACGCTGTCACCACCCCCCCAATCGAACGGTCGGATTCCGATTTCCGGCGGCCGCTCGTCCGGGCGATTCGGGGTGGAAGACGAGGCGAATCGCGGGACTCACGTCCCGCGCGAAGCCGAGAATCGGTGTGGGTGGACCCTAGCGGTCGAAATCACGGCCGAAAGGAAGGGATAGTTTCGAAGGGCAGAGCGAACGCTAGAGGCGAGAAAAGGTGCGACAACGAAATACCGAAACGGGTCACAGTCGTCGAACCAGCGACGCGAGCGCGTCGGACCCGCCGCGGAGAATCGGCGTGCCGTGACCCATACAGAGGAGGTCGAGCGGCGGGACGGATCCGGCGAACGCCCGGATGCTCCGCCGGAGTTCGCCGGTGTCGTAGGAGTCCCACCACTCGGGCGGCGTCAGCGTCCCGTCGCGCTCCCACACGAGGTCGCCGAGAAGGCCGACGCCGAGTCCGTCGTGGACGTAGGCCGTGTGCCCCGGGTTGTGGCCGGGCGTGTGGTAGGCCGTGAATCCGCCGATTCGCGCGCCGTGGGCGACGGGCCGGACGTCGAACCGGGAGGGAATCGAAACGAGTCGGCGCGCGAGTCGGTGAAACGCCCCCTTGTGGTGAAAAATCGGCGGGTCGTACCGCCCGGCGAGGAGGTCGGCGTCGCGCTCGCCGACGAACACCGGCGCGTCGAGAGCGGGGAGGTCGCGGAGGCCGCCAACGTGGTCGATGTCGTAGTGCGTGAGCAACACGCGGTCGATGTCGGCGGCGTCGTAACCCGCGTCGCGGAGTTGGCGGCGCACCCCGAATCGCGGCAAGCCCGCGTCCACGAGCGTCACCTCGCCGTCGTCCACGAGGAAGGCGTTCGCGCCGACGACGGGAACCGCGAGTTCGAGCATCCACACGCCGGGAGCGAGTTGCCGGGCCATATCGGGGCGACGGGTCGCGGGCACTTAATATTCGAACCCCATCGAACGTTCGAATCAGGCCGGGGGAGGCCGAAACACCTTCCCACACGAAGCGCCCAGTGTGGAGCATGCGATTCGAAGCGGTCGGTGCGGGCGCGCTGGTCGAACTGCTCGCGGTCGCCGTCGGCGCGACGATTCCGCTCCCCCGAAGCGTCCGCGTCTCGGCGGCGCTGGCACTCCTCGGCGTCGGCCTCGCCGGTGGATACGTCGCCGGATGGTTCGCGGGCGGCAACTGGCGCGACGGACTCCGGCACGGCCTGCTGGCGGGCGCTATCGGCGGCGTCGCCCTCGCCGTCGTCCTGGGCTACACGATGGCGACGCCCGGAAGCGAAGTGGGCGCGCTCTGGGGCATGAACTACCTGATAGCGACGGGCGGCATCCCGCTTTGGCTGGCCGCGTACGACGCGCAACTCGGCATCGCCCTGCCGCTCCTCGCGGGGATAATCGTCGCGTTGGAGGGCGCAATCGCGGGCGGCGCGTCGGGAACCGTGAGCGTCGAACCGCCGTAGAAGCGGGGGTTCGACCGGCACAACGCTCATCAATCAAAACGCTCTTGTCCCGTCCATGAGCCCGATTCAACTTGACGACGTTGACCGAGGAATACTTCACGCACTTCAACAGGACGCCCGAAACAGCACGGCGGCCGAGATGGGGGAAACCGTCGGCGTGTCGGCGAGTACCGTCAGGAACCGAATCCACCGGATGGAGGAGACTGGAGTCATCAAAGGATACAACCCGGACATCGATTACGAGCAGGCCAACTATCAGTTACACGTCGCCATCGTCTGCCGCGCACCTCCGTCCGACCGGTCGGAACTCGCCGATCGAGTGATGGAGGTGACCGGCGTCGTCACCGTCCGGGAACTGTTGACCGGAACCGAAAACCTGCACGTCGAAGCGGTCGCCGCCGACTCCGATACGGTCGATTCGATAACCGAACAGGTACACGAACTCGGGATGGATATCGTAAGTACCGACATCGTGAAGACGGAACGCGTCCAGCCGTTCGATCACTTTGGCAAGGAGGCCATCGAAGAGTAACCCACAACAAGGTCTCACGAATCCCCACGGGGGGAATCGCTCCGTCCAGGCGAACGAGTTAAATGATTCCGCGCGAGCCAGACGAAATATCGGATTGTGAAAACTGGCACGAAAACGATGGAATCTGTTGAATCCGTACCAACGGAGGTGTGATTTCCGCAACGAGGTTTTCCGATACGGGGGCGTTACTAGAGGTATGATTGTGGAATCCAAAACCGACGAGCTGGCCAACTTATCGCCGGGGGAACTATCGGTCGATACGATACTGAGCCTGTTCAGGAAGCGACGACGACGACTCATCATCGGCTGTCTGAATCGGCACGATGTAGCGCTCCCGCTAGCGGACGTAGCCAAAGAAGTCGTCGCGGCGGAAAACGGGGTGCCGCTTCCCGACACCGACGACGACGAGGTATTTTCCGTCTATCTGAACCTCTACCATAACGATATTCCCCGACTGGCGAACCACGATATCGTGGAGTACGAAAGAGGGAACGACGTGGTTCGGCTATCCGAGGATTCGGACCGACTGCTGAAACTGTTCGCTCTCCTCGAAGGCGATGAGGACGGGGAATAAACACACTTCTACGGCCGGTTCGGCTGAGGGAAGGCCACATCGAGCTATCGACCGTCCTCGGGAACGCGCTATTTGAGTTCGACGGAGATAGCAGACCGAAGGTCGTTCGAACCTCGAACGTACCGGGTTTCTTCCGCCCGGATCACGTCGAACAGGCGAAACGAAACGACGAGGCGACCCACCGGTAGGGTGGCGCGAAGGACCGGGCCGCGACTGGTCACGGCCACGTACGGCGGCGCGGGAACCGGCCGCGCCTGAAGCGAGAATCCGGCGGCGGCTACCGCCTCCGAGAGCAAGTCGGGAAATCGTGTCATCAATCCCGTCTCCCGAAGTTCCCGCAAAAGGGGTTCCACGACAGCATTCCGGTCCGTTGTCGAGTCGTCGTCCCACCCCTCCGCGACCCGGTCAGCACAGCGCAAGGTGGCCAAAATAGTTTCTTCCCCTTCGAAGCGAAGGTACTCACGGGCGGCGCGTTCCGGCTCGGTCATCGCTCGAAGGAGCGATGTCGGGACACAAAACCGTGTCGAACGCTACCGACCCGCATCAACAAAGCTTATATCGGAAATGGAGCAAATGACCGGTGGAATGAAACAAATCCTTTCCCGCGTTGGTATTGGTTCCGCCCGCGTCGATACCGTCCTCCCGAAAACCACGCTCTCGGCCGGAGAGTCGGTCGATGCCGAAGTCCGCGTCGAAGGCGGCTCTTCTGAACAGGAAGTTGACGCCATCTACTTCGCGCTGTTGACCCGATACAAAACCGACGACAGCGTTCGAACCGGCATCATCGACAAGTTTCAGGTCGCCGACTCGTTCACCATCGGCCCGAACGAGGAGCGGACGTTCCCCGTCACCATCGACGTCCCACTCGATGCGCCCATCACGGCCGGGCGGACGAACGTGTGGCTCGAAACCGGCCTCGACATCGACTGGTCGGTGGACCCCGAGGACGAGGACCCGGTGCAGGTCGAACCCGGCCCGCGGCTCGGTGCGTTCATGGACGCGCTCGACTCGCTCGGATTCAGGCTCAGGTCGGCCGAGTGCGAGGAGGCACCGGGGTCCATCTTCTCCGGACGGTTCGTGCAGGAGTTGGAGTTCGTCCCGCACGCTGGTCCGTTCGCCGGAGCGCTCGACGAACTCGAAGTCGTCCCCACGGAGACCGGAACGGGACTCGACGTGAAGCTCGAAATCGACCGCCGAGGCGGTCTGCTCTCGGAGATGGCCGATATCGACGAACGGTGGTCGCAACTGTCGTTCACGAACGAGGATGCACGGGAGATGGAATCGGCACTCCGCTCGGAAATCGAACGGCACGCGTAAGCGACCCGTCGAAATCGGAACATCTCGAAACGAGGAGTTCCGAAAACGAGTTCCCCAAGTACGCCGCGCACGTACTCCGCTCGTGAACGACGTGAGCGAGGACGACACGAAGCCGCTACGGGTCGAAGACGCCGACGAACTCGACCGCTACATCGAGAAACACGACCGGCTGCTGGTCGATTGCTACACGAACGGCTGTGCCCTCTGTCAGGCCATCGAACCCGTCGTCGGAAACGTCGCCCGCGCGACGGACGTCACGGTTGCGATGGTCAACCCGGGAGAGGACCTCTCGCTGGTCGAGCGATACGACATCCGGAGCGTGCCGACCCTCCTGCTGTTCGAGGACGGCGAACTCGTCGACCGAATGGCCGACGGCTTTCGTGGAACGGAGGCGGTCGTCGAATTCGTCGAAAAATCGAGCGGTACGTAATCGAAGCGAGCGTACCGCGAAGCCGTTATCGGCGGAGGAAAACGACCGCGAAGGTGGCCACGGTCGCCAACACGATGGGATACGCGGCACCGATGGCGGCCGCCTTTTGCAGGTCCGGTTGCGCCGTCATCCCGAGGATGGGGAGCGTGAAGGTGAACGCGCCGACGATTGCCATCGCCGCGTATCCGACGGTGATGCTCGCGCCGGAGTAGACGACGGTTTCGACCGTCTCACCCAGACGGTTGCGAGCGGAGAACACGACGCTCGTCGCGAGGAGCGAGACGACCGGAATCGCGTAGTACACGATGGGTGGAACCGCCGGGTCGGACGCCTGACTGATGTAGTTGTACGATTGGCTTCCGATGGCGATGGGGACGAAGTGGGCGTTGTAGAACGCGAATCCGAACCACTTGAGTTTGACATCGTGGGGGCCCTCGACGTTCGCGGGACCGACGACGAACAGTGCCGCGACGAGGAGATAGCCGACGAGATACGAGAGGAGACCGAACGTGAACCCGCGAGTGCAGAACGACGCGAGTCGTTTCGACCGCATCGACTGCGGTTCGGCATCCGACGTTGCTGTTGACTCCATATCCAGTTTCGCCCGGGAGCAATTATATAAATGTTTTTATTTATCTGTATTCGTACCTAAATCTGGTCGGCGTCCATCGTGATCTATTCGAGAGATAAACGGGCTCTCTGGGTCGATAGACAGCAATGACAGTAAGGATTTGAAAAACGATAGGGGCACCAATTGACAACAAATCTACAATAGAGGAGGAGAGAGGGACGAGCAGAGTTGTGGTAACAGTTACCATGAGGCAAAAAGCCTATAAATAACCGAACGGTATCGTTTTACACAGATGGTAGTCGAAATGATTCCGCTGTTCGGGCCGGTTCCCGGTGGGATGGAACTCGCGGTGATTCTGCTCATCGCGGTCCTCCTGTTCGGTGCAAACAAGATTCCGAAACTCGCGCGCTCCACGGGTGAGGCGATGGGCGAGTTCAAGAAAGGTCGTGAAGAAGTCGAGACGGAGCTCCGCGAGATGCGCGACTCCGGCAGCGACACCGAGCAGAACCCGACGGTCGAAACCGAAGCGGACGCGTAACCGCGGATTGTTGGGGGGGCTCGGGAACACCCGGCCCGAACCGGATTTTTCTGACGTCAACGATAAGCGACGGCATCGTCCGTCCGCGTGTCGAACTCGTTCGACCTGTTAGGCCACGGTGACGCCGTAAACTGTCCACTCCGACGATGACAGCTACCGTGTCAGTCCCCGACCACAACGGAAAAGTCACTCACCCGCAAAGCGAACGGTATGTCCGAGAACGCGACAGACGAGGAATCGGAAACCGAACCCGAAAGCGCGGAGCGGTCCGGTTCGGGACTCAAAACGCTGGTCCTCCTCGGGATTTCCTTTATCACTGGCTATCTCGTCGGAAAGAGTCGAAGCAAATCGAGCCTCGGCGAGGAGTTGGGTGAGTTCAGCGGGTCCGAAAGCGGCCCGATGGAAATCGAGATTCACGATACCGACGTGGGTGCCACGACGGAATCGGACGAGGAGGACGAGGAAACGGAGGAATCCGCGGAAAGCGAAGAAGCGGACGAAGAGGACGAAGACGAAAAAGCGGACGACGAGACGGAGTCGGACGAGGAAGAAGAAGAGGAAGAGTAGTTCAGTACCCGGAGGCGTTGCCGTCCTTTCGCGGTTCGGTCGCACCGGAGAGGACGCCGTTGTCGTTTCTCACTATCTGTGCGCCGCCGAAGAGCACCGGCGCGAGGACGCGCACGTCGTGGCCCTTGCGCGTGAGTTTCGTGGCGAGATTGCCGTCCATTCTCCCCTCGATGGCGAGCGTGCCGTCCTCCCGATAGCGCCAGCGCGGTAGGTCGAGCGCGGCCTGTAACGGCAGGTCGTAATCCACGATATTGGAAACGACTTGGACGTGGCCTTGCGGTTGCATGTAGCCGCCCATCACGCCGAAGGCGGCCCAGTCGTCGTCGTCGAATTTTGCGAGCGCGGGGATCAGGGTGTGAAACGGGCGCTTTCCGGGTTCGAGGTGGTTCGGGTGGTCGGGGTCCAGCGAGAAGGACGCGCCGCGGTTCTGGAGCGCGATGCCCGTGTCGCCAGCGACGAGTCCGGAGCCGAACCCGGCGAAGCGGGAGTTGATGAACGAGACGACGTTGCCCTCGTCGTCGGCGACACAGAGGAGGACAGTATCCGCGTCCTCCGCGTTCGCGTCGGGCACGCCGAACGAAACGTCGTGGTTCGCGCTCTCGCCGACGTGTTCCGCACGTTTCTTCGCCCACGAGTCGGACGCCAGCGGGGGGATGTCCTCGTACTCCGGGTCCGTGATGTAGCGGTGGCCGTCGTGGAACGCGAGTTTCATCGCCTCGGCGAAGTAGTGAACGCGTTCGGGCGAGTCGATGGGGTGGTCGCTCGCGCCGAGTTCGTCGGCGATGTTGAGCGCCTCCAGCGCGATGAGGCCCTGATTGTTCGGCGGCAGTTCGTAGATTTCAGCGCCGTTGTACGTCGTCGAAACCGGGTCCGGGAACTCGGGTTCGAACGCAGCGAGGTCCTCCACGGTGAGGAAGCCACCCTGTGACTGTACCTCCTCGGCGATTTTCTCGGCGATGTCCCCCTCGTACAGCACGTCCGCGCCCTCTTCCGCGATTCGGCGGAGGCTCTCACCGAGGCGGGGAAGCGCCATCGTTTCGCCCGCTTCCGGTGCCATTCCGTCCTTCAGGTACGCCTCGCGGGCGTGGTCCGTTTTGAAGAGGGTCTCCGCGCCGACCCAGTGGGAGGCGATGACTTCCGAAACCGGATAGCCGCCGATGGCGTAGTCGATGGCGGGTTGGAGCGCGTCTTCGAGCGATAGCTTCCCGAAGCGCTCCACCGTCGCCTCCCACCCGCGAGCGGTTCCGGGGACGGTGACGGCGTGCGGACCGAGGAACGGCATGCCGAGGTCGTCCGTGTCCTCGGTGCCGTCCACGGCGTATCCGCGGTTCTCGGGGTACCACTCCGACGGGTCGTCCCGCGCTTTCAACGAGGCGCGGACGTTTTCGATGGTCGCCTCGGCGGGCGCACCGCCACAGCTTTGCATCGCGCCGACGTCGCCGTCCGCGGTGCGATACAGCGCGAACACGTCGCCGCCGAGTCCGGTGCTCGTCGGTTCGACGACGTTGAGCGCGGCGGCGGTGGCGACGGCGGCGTCGAACGCGTTCCCCCCCTGCTGCAGAATCGAGACACCCGCCTGCGAAGCGAGCGGTTGACTAGTAGCGACGACGCCGTTCGGCGCGTAAACGGTCGAACGCCGCGAAGTAAACCTATCCAAATCAGGTTGCGTCATACCATGACATACTCGGATGCAACCCTAAAGTACCCCCCAAATAGGTCCGGGGTGGCCCTTATCAGTGCGTGAGATAACCACACGCACATGACCTTCTCGATCTGCGTCCGGGAGGAAACCGACGAAGGAACCAGTTTCGGCGTCGCCGTCGCCACCGACGCGCCCGCGGTCGGCGCGCTCGCACCGTACGTCACCCACGACGGCGTTATCAGCACGCAGAGTTTCGTCAACGTCCGCCTCGGCAGGCGGGGCGTCGCGCTCCTGCCGGACCTCGGCGTGGACGACGCGCTGGCCGGACTGCTCGAACAGGACGACCACAGCCACCTCCGACAGGTGCACGGACTCGACGCGCGGGGGAACGCCTTCGCGCACTCCGGCGACGGCTGTGACGGTTGGTTCGGGCATCGAGTTCACGATGAGAGGGACCTCACCGTGGCCGGGAACATGCTCGTCGGCGAGGAGACGCTGGACGCGCTGGCCGAAACGTTCGCGGCGGGCGACGAGGAGAAGGAGGAGGACCTCGTTTCCCGACTCATCGACGCCCTCGCCGCGGGGAAGGAGGCGGGGGGCGACAAGCGCGGCCACACCTCGGCGGCGGTGATGGTTAAAGCGCCGCGAACGACGGCCTACCACGACTTGCGAGTCGATGCACACGAGGAGCCGATAGCGGAACTCCGGCGCGTCTACGAGACGACGAAAGAAGCAAGCGACGGCTTCAGCGAATCCTCGAAGGAACGGATTTTCGATTGAACCGGGCGGAAAACGGGTCGATTCGGGTCGCCGTTCGCACGGTGTCGGAGTTCTCAGCTCACCAAGACTTATCCTTCCCATCCCCCTCTGTGCCGATAACGATGGGACTGTTCAAGAACATCGGCCGGAAAGTCGAGGAGTTCAAACAGACCTCCGAGGCGGTCGCGGCCGAAGAGGCGAGTTACGAGTGTACGGACTGCGGAAAGCGCCTCTACACGAGCCACGACGCCTGCCCGGAGTGCGGCGGAACCGTGGTTCCGGTGGCAGAGGAATCCGAAACGACCGACGAGAGCGAATCGGAACCGACCGACGACGAGTAGGGACGGTCAGCAGTCAGTCCGGGAGGACCGGACGCGGCGTCAACCGTTGTACGGTTCTTCAGCGGACGCCCCTGCCATCGCAGTCGAGACGACGGTGCCGTCCCGGTTCAGCGTGAGCGAGAGGGTTTCACCGTCCAGATTCGCGTCCACTCCCAGTCGGAGCGGGTCCGTGGACAGCACCGTCTCGCGGCCGGGCGCGCAAAACTCCAGCGTCCAGAACGGGGTGGTCAGGACATCGACGCCGCGCTCGTAGTAGAAACTCGTCACGGCGGGATGGCTGGCGAGGAACATCCCGACAGGAATCCCGTGGTGGAACCCGCACCGACGACAGCGGCCGTGGTAATGGTAGTGGTCAGGGTCCTCGGGGATGGTCTCGATTCTCCCCTCGACGTATCCCTGACACTCCGAACAGATTCCACGACGGGTGAGCGACCCCCACTGGTTTTCGAGGAATGCGATTCGTTCGACGATTTCCGCCTCGCTTCCCTCCGGATGCGATTCGAGAAGACTCGGCGGTATCGAAAGCGGAACGGAATGCTCGTCGATTCCACAAGAGAGCCACAGGATGCCGCCCTCGTAGCGGAGTTGCAACGAGTCGTCACAGCGACGGCAGTGGCCGGGTGCGTCTATCGGTCCCCACGTCCACTCGGTGTCGAAGACGCCGGAAGAGATGGCCGAAACGACCGACATCCCGATACGCGAGAGTCTGTACCCCGACGAACCCTTCACGACGAGGCCCCCGAGCTGGTCGAGATGGTAGTTGAAGTTTCCGTTGTCACGGATTCCGACGGCCTCCCGAAGTTCGCTGTACGCGAGCCACGGACCGGTCGGCGAATCGCCGTGTGCGTCCGCCAGCACTCGCAGGATTTCGACCCGAGTCGAGTTGCTCACCGAGTCGAGGGCCTCGGTCGAGTTCGATTCGCCGTCGCTCATCGTTCGCAGCTTCGTCCCTCGAAAGGAAAACGTTAGTGTCAGTTATTTCAGAGGAATTTGTTGCTCCGAACGAATATTTCGTCGCCAGTCAAACTGACGGATGAAGCCGAACCACCACAACCCATGAACGAACGACAACGACAGCGGCTCCTCGACCGGATTCAGCGCCTCTCGTCGACCGTCGGAAAGCAGATGATCGACGAACTCACGATACAGGGAACGACGATAGACGTCCAAGAGTTCGTCTTCGAGTGCAAGCGCCTCGAAGCGATTCCCGAGAGCGAACGCGACGCCATCGAGGAGATGAAGACGAAACTCAAACGCGAGCGTCTCGCCCGAAAACAGCGAATCGACCGCGGAGAGATAACGGTCGAGGAGGGAGAGCGACTCGTTCGGAGCATCCACGGCATCGACCGCGCCCTCACCGCACTGGAGGGGTTGGACTCCCCGGACATCGAGGAGGAGATGCGACTGAAGAAACTCAAGGATGCGAGGGAACTCATCTCCCTCATCAGACAGCGGCCATGAGGAATCGTCACGAAGCACCTCGTCACCGAGTTTTCGTCGTCCCTGTCCTGGCGTGACGACCGGAGCCGGACGGGTGGATGACAGATGAGTCCGGCCGAGGGACGAGCGAGGAGGTGACGCCGCGAGTTCGTCAGGAGTCCTGCGAAGTAACGCGGTGGCACGCCGCGACGTGACCGTCTCCCGCCTCGGTCGGTTGTGGCGTCTCGCGTTCGCACGGCGACGGAAACGCGTTTTCGACGATTTCGTTCGCGCGTTCGTGGTCGTCGTCGGCCAACGCGTCCGCCGCCGAGCGAACGGCCTCGCCCGCGTCCGACGGCAGAGCCTCCGGGTCGCCCGGAAGCAGTTGCGCCACGAGGTACGACGCCACGCTCGAATCGTCCGTCTCGCGC
The DNA here is from genome assembly GCF_049568665.1 of Haladaptatus sp. SPP-AMP-3. Classification (NCBI taxonomy): domain Archaea; kingdom Methanobacteriati; phylum Methanobacteriota; class Halobacteria; order Halobacteriales; family Haladaptataceae; genus Haladaptatus; species Haladaptatus sp. SPP-AMP-3. The sequence goes on from NZ_CP145898.1 coordinate 261,949, forward strand.
CCTTCGGCTTCGAGACGCGTCCGCGCGGCGTGCGGGTCGAGTTCGCCCGCCAGCACGTGGTTTCTGAACGCGAAGGCCGCGCGAAACGCCTCGTCGGTTCCCGCCCACTCCTCGGGCGGAATCACCATCGGACAGCGCGTGTGGAACCGACATCCGGACGGCGGGTCCAGCGGCGAGGGAACCGAGCCTTCGAGGATGATGCGCTCGTCGCGGTCCGCCGGGTCGATTCTCGGCACCGCCGACAGTAGCGATTTCGTGTACGGATGCCGTGGATTCTCGTAGAGTTCCGCGACGGGTGCGGTCTCCACGATTCGACCGAGGTACATCACGGCCACCCGGTCGGCGACGTGGCGCACGACCGAGAGGTTGTGCGCGATGAAGACGAGCGACAGGCCGAGGTCGTCCTGGAGTTCGTCCAAGAGGTTGAGAATCTGGGCCTGCACGGACACGTCCAGCGCCGACACGGGTTCGTCCGCGATTATCAGTTCGGGTTCGAGCGCCAGCGCGCGGGCGATGCCGACGCGCTGCTGTTGTCCCCCCGAGAACTGGTTCGGGTAGCGTTCGATGTGTCCGGCCTTCAATCCGACGCGCCGGAGGAGGTCCTTCGTCCGCTCCAGTCGGTCCTCGTCGCTGTCGCCGATGCCGTGGACCTCCATCGGCGCGGTGATGATTTCGCCGACCGTCTGGCGCGGGTTCAGCGACGCCAAAGGGTCCTGAAATATCATCTGTAGGTCGCGCCGGTACGGTCGCATCTCCTGCTGCGAGAGGTCGGAGAGGTTCGTCCCGCGATATTCGACCGACCCGTCGGTCGCGTCGTGCAGGTTGAGAATCGTCCGGCCGAGCGTCGATTTGCCACAGCCGGATTCGCCCACGATGGCGAGCGTCTCGCCCTCGGCGACCGTCAGGTCGACGCCATCGACGGCGCGGACGCTCGCCGTGTCACCGACCAGTCTGTCGAGGACGCCCCCCGACTGGTCGAAGTGCTTTTTCAGGCCGCGAACGGCGAGCAACGGTTCGGTATCGGACGTCTCGTCGGCGCTCGTTAGCTGCATGCTCATAGTCGTTCCTCCGTGGGACCGCGGCGCAGACACGCCGCTACGTGGTCGTTCGATTCGCCGTCCGTGTCAGCATCGACCGGTCGGAAGTCTGGGTCGATTTCGTAACACTCCCGCGTGGCCTCGGGACAGCGCGGCGCGAAGTGGCACGCGAAGGGGATGTCGATGAGGTCGGGGACGTTCCCGTCTATCGGTTCGAGGCTGTCCATCGGCGCGTCGAGACGCGGCGTACTGGCGATGAGTCCCTGCGTGTAGGGGTGTTGCGGGTCGCTGAACAGCTCGGTCGCGTCGGCGCGTTCGACGATTTTCCCGGCGTACATCACGTTCACCCGGTCGCACACCTCGGACACGACCGCGAGGTCGTGCGTGATGAGCAGAATCGACGTGTCGAAGGCGTCCTTCAACTCCCTGAGTTCATCGAGGATTTGGGCCTGAATCGTCACGTCGAGCGCCGTGGTCGGCTCGTCCGCGATGAGCAGGTCCGGTTCGGCCGCCAGCGCCATGGCGATCATCGCCCGCTGGCGCATGCCGCCGGAGAACTCGTGGGGGTAGTCGCTCGCCCGCGTCTCCGGTTCGGGAATCTCGACGCTTTCGAGCATCTCGATGGCCCGCCGCCACGCCTGACCGTTCTTCGAAGACCCGACGAGTTTGCGCTTGAGTTCCGCCGGGAGTCTCACCGACTCGCCGACGGGTTGGTGGAGTCGGACCATCTCGGCGATCTGCTCGCCGACGGTCAGCGTCGGGTTGAGGCTGTTCATCGGGTCTTGGAACACCATCGAAATCGTCCCGCCGCGGATTTCACGGCGCTTCGATTCGGGCAGGTCGAGCAGCGACTCCCCGTGGAGACGGATGTCGCCCGATTCGATTTCGCCCGGTTCCTCGACGATGCCCATGATGCTCTCCGCGAGGACGCTCTTGCCCGACCCGCTTTCCCCGACGAGACCGACGATTTCGCCGGGTTCGATGCGCAAATCGACCTCGTTCACCGCGTCCACCGTCCCTCTGGGGGTCGGGAAGCGGGTGTGAAGTCCGTCGACTTCGAGGACGGTCATCGGCTCTCGACCTCCCCGTCGCTCACGTCGAAGATGTCGCGGAGACCGTCGCCGAGCATGTTGAACGCGAGGACGGTCAGCATGATGGCGAGGCCGGGCATGACGCTTATCCACCACGCCTCGCCGATGAACTGCCGCCCGTCCGAGAGCAACAGCCCCCACGTCGGCGTCGTCGGTTTGACGCCCAAGCCGAGGAACGAGAGGCCCGCCTCGGCGAGGATGGCGAGCGGAATCATGAGCGTCGCCTGCACGATGAGCGGCGCGACCGCGTTCGGCAGGATTTCCCGCGTCATGATGCGCTTGTCGGTCATGCCGATGGCGCGGGCCGCCATGACGTACTCCTCCTCGCGGAGCGACAGTACTTCGCCCCGAACGAGGCGGGCGAAGTCGTCGATGTACGCGATACCGATGGCGATGACGACGTTCGTGATGCCCAACCCGCCGGAGATGGCGATGATGCCGACCCCGAGGATGAGTTCGGGGAACGCCCACTGAAAGTCGACGTAGCGCATCAGTACGCTATCGACCCAGCCGCCGTAAAATCCGGCGAGGAGGCCGATGGACGTGCCGAGCGTGAACGCCACGGCGACCGTCGAGAGGGCCACGAGCAGCGAAACCCGCGCACCGTAAATCATGCGCGAGAGGATGTCGTGCCCGAACGAGTCCGTCCCGAGCGGATGCCACACGGATTCGGTTCCGGGCGCGCCGTCGTAGTTGCCCACGGAGTGGGAGTTCGGCGCTTTCATGAAGCCGAACGTGGCCTCGGGGTCGTGCGGCGCGACGACCGGCGCGAACACGGCGACGAGGACGAACAGCACTACGACCACGGCACCGAACAGCGCCATCTTGTCGGTCAGTAGCCCCTCGACGAGGCGCTGGCGCGTCGATTTGTGTTCCTCGTAGTGTTCTTCCTCCCGATATTCCGGCGGGACGTCGATGGGTCCCGATTCAGCAGGAGCGCCGGAGTCGGTGGTCGCATTGTGTCCGACGCTCGAATCGGTGTGTTCCGTCATTGGTTCCCTCCGTATCCGATGCGCGGATCGATGACGGTGTACACGAGGTCCACCGCGAGGTTCGTGAACACCATCACCGCGGCGACGATGAGGATGACCGCTTGCGTCACCGGGTAGTTACGGTCGAGCATCGAATCCACGAGCAGTCTGCCGAGTCCCTGAATCCCGAAGACGAGTTCGACCGTGACGCTGCCGACTAACACCAGCGCGAGTTGAATCCCGGCGACGGTGATGACGGGGATGAGCGCGTTCTGGAGCGCGTGTTTGAACAACATTACGCGACCGTCGACGCCCTTCGCTCGGGCGGTTCGCATGTACGGTTCGTTCAACACTTCCAGTAACGACGAGCGCATCATCCGCATGACGACGGCGGCGTACGGCAGGCCGACGGCGATGCCGGGGAGGAGAACGCTCTCCAGCCACGGGACGATTCCCTCGCTCGGCGGCGTGTAGCCGAAGACGGGAAGCAGATTCAGCCAGACGCCGAACACCAGCGCGAGCAGGATGCCGACGAAGAACGCGGGCATGGAGACGCCGAGGAACGCCGTCACCGTCGCCGCGTAATCCATCGGTTCGCCCTTGCGCGTGGCGCTGAGGATGCCCGTCGGGACGGCGACGCCGAGGCCGATGACGATGGCGAGAATCGCGATGGAGAGCGTCTTGGGTGCGGCTTGCGAGACTAACGTCGAAACCGGCTGGCCGGTGCTCAGGCTCTGGCCGAAGTGCAGCGTGAGCATCTCCTTCAGCCAGTCGAAATACTGGACGTACAGCGGCTGGTTCAGGCCGAGTTTCGCTCGAAGTGCCGCGACCGCTTTCGGCGTCGCTTCCTGCCCGAGCATCGTCCGAACCGGACCGCCCGGAATCAGGCGCAGGCCGAAAAACACCGTGGTCGCCACCAGCCACATGATGAACATGGCGTGTGCGACCCGCTTTGCGACGTACTGACGCATCTATTCCTCGACCCACGACGTGTGGAAGTTACGCATGAAGGGGATGTGGACGAACCCCTTCAGGTTCGAGCGTTTCGCCGCGATGTCGTTCTGGTGCATCAGGTAGGCGTGCGGGACCTGCTTGATGAGGTGGTCTTCGAGTTCCTGCAGGAGCTTCTTGCGCTCGTTCCGGTCGAGCGCTTTCCGCTGTTCGGCCAGCAGGTCGTGTGCCTTGTCGTCCTCGAAGTTCACCCAGTTCCACGCGCCCCCGTCGTCGGGCTTGCGATAGAAGTTCCAGAGCGACTGCTCCGGGTCGGGGTCGCCGACGCTGCCGCTGATGGTCGTGTCGTAGTTACCCTTCTCGTAGCGCTCCCAGTAGGTCGAACTCGTCACTTGGTCGATGCTCACGTCGAACCCGGCCTTGTTGAGCTGTTGGCGCATCGCCTTCGCGCCGCGGAGGCTGCTTTCGGTCGTCAGGATGGCGAAGGACGCGCCGTCGGCACCCGCGTCCTCGATGAGCTGTTTGCCCGCCTCGGGATCGTACTGCTGGTCAGTCGGTTTGTCGTCGCGCCAGACCCAGTTCGTCGCCTTGTTGATGGGGCCGGTGTCGGGGAGCGCGTTGCCGAAGTACGCCGCGTCCACGAACGCTTGGTTGTCGATGGATTTGGCGATACCCATGCGGGCCTTCTTCGAGTCGAACGGTGCACGGCGTTCGTTCATGGCCAGCCCGTACCAGTTGATGCCGGGCGCTTCCAGTTTCGTCACGCCGCTCGCGGATTCGACCTTCTTCACGTTCTGGAGCGGTACGAGGTTGGCGAAGTCGATGTCGCCGCTCCGGAGCGCGTTCACGAGCGTCGCGGGTTCCGGAATCGGTTTGATGTCGATGCCGTCCAAGTACGGGAGCGCGTTCCCGTCGCTGTCGGTTTCGAAGTAGTCCTCGAACGCGTCGAGCGTGATGCCCGACCCGACCTCGTGTTTCGAGACTTTGAACGGGCCGGTACCGACCGGCGTCACCTTGTACTGGTCCGCGCCCATCTTTTCGATGGCCTCCTTGTTGACGATGGTCGCGGCGCGACCCGGCCCGCGCGTGAGGTAGACGAGGGCGGGCGCCATCGGCTTCTCGAAGTTGAGTTCGACCGTGTGGTCGTCTTTGACGACGACGCCGCCGTCGTCGACGGGGGTGAGCGAATCGAGTTTCGAGGCGGCGGGTGCCTCCTCCGAAATCGTCCGGTTGATGGTGTACTTCACGTCCTCGGCGGTGAACTCCGTGCCGTTGTGGAACTTCACGCCCGTTCGCAAGTCGAAGGTGATTTTCTTCCCGCCGTTGCTGACCTCCCAGTCCTTGGCGAGGTCGCCCCGGATGGTCAGGTCCTTTTTGAGCGTGACGAGGCCGTTGAACACGTTGGCGGCCACCTGGAAGTATTGGCCGACGCTGATGTACGGCGGGTCGAGCACGTCGATGCTGCCGGTGAACCACCCGGCCGTCAACCGTCCACCGCGCTGGTCGTCCGAGGGCACGTCGGTCGTGCCGTTGCCACCGTCGTCGGTTCCACCATCGCCACCGCTGCCACCGTCACCGCCGTCGCCGTTGTCGTCGCCGCCGCCCGTACAACCGGCCAGGCTAGTGATACCTGCCGCACCGAGCAGTTTGACGGTCGTCCGACGGTCGATAACCGGGCCGCTGAGGGCTTCGTCCGAAATTTTGCCACTGTTTCCCATGGTAGTATGGTACAGATGAACAGCCCCCTTCGTTGGATACCCGTATAGATTCGGTTATCAAATAATCGAGGGTTAAACTGACAGAAACATACAATATGCGATTCGGAAGGATAACTAGAGTGGATACAAAGGTTCAACACATTCGGTTTCCTCGATTGTAGTTATGCGAGAAGTGACGCTTCGGATACGTCACCACGGCGAGCCGGAGAGCGACATCAGCGCCGATTACCCGGCCATCACGATTCGTTCCGTCTCGTCGATGACGGGCAGCGCCGCGGAGCGAAAACGCATCATCGAGATAACCGGGCCGGAAGCGTCGATTGCGGGCTTCCTCGACGAGTTCGAGGCCGCGGAACCCGTACTGGACGTGGACGCGTTGACGCCGCTCGACGTGCCGCGAGTCCTCGTCGCCGTCACCATCGACAGCTACCAGTGGGACAGCATCTCACAGCGGTTGACCGATTTGGGCGTCCACTATCGAACCGGAGCGACGATAGCCGCCGGGTGGGAGCGCTGGACGTTGTATCTGGACGACGCGGACGACCTGAACGAAATCGTCGAGTCGCTCGAACGCGCCGGGAACGAGACCGACCTCGTTCGAAACGTCGAACTCGGGACGGTCGCCGAACAGGAGCAGTTGGAGTTCTCGCGCGTCGTCCACGAACTCACGGGACGGCAGCGAGAGGTGCTCGGTACGGCCATCGACCTCGGCTACTACCGACCGAAAAAGGAGACCAGCATCGAGGACATCGCCGATACCGTCGGCATCGCGTCCACGACGGCGTGGGAACACCTCGCTCGCGCGGAGCGGAAGGTGATGGAGGAAGTCGGCAAGCACGTCAACTCAAACGGGGTCTGACTCCGCTCGAAGCGAGAGCAAGACGCCGAGCAGGGACGCGACCGTCGCGAATCCCGCGAGGACGAGAAACAGGACTGTCGGCGAGTAGTACTGAAGCACGTAACCAGCGACGGCCGCACCGAGCGCGCCGATTCCGAACACGCCGAGATAGGTGTAGCCGTAAGAGAGCCCGCGGGCGTCGGGCGGCGTGAACTCGGCGACGGTCGCCTGATACAGCGGTTGCACCGCGAACAGCCAGAATCCGAGCGCGAAACTGACGACGAGCAGGGGGACGAGTCCGGCGTCCGCGGCGGGGACGAACACGAGCGCGATGAGCGCCAACGTACCGAAGGCGACCGCGATGGCGGCGGTGTTTTCCACGCGGTCGGTGAGTTTGCCGCCCGCGAACTGCCCGACCATCCCGACGGTGAGGAGTCCGGCGTAGAGGTAGCGCGCCGGTTCGAGCGATTTTCCGGCAACGTCGATGGGCGCGAAGAGCGAAAGTCCGGAGAGGAGGTCGGGGAGGAAGGTCAACACGCCGCGGTAGTACAGTCCGGAGAGCATGACGACGCCGAAGACGGCGACGAACCAGCCCGAAAAGAGCGCCCGGGAGGCGGAAAGGAGGTCCGAAATCGAGGCGAGACCGCCGTCGGTGCGGGCGGTTCGCTCCGCGCTCGAATCCCGCACACCCGTTTCCGTCTCGACCGCCGCCGTCTCGTCGATGGACGTTCGAAACGCGACCACGGCGGCGACGAGGGCGGGAACCGCGAGGACGGCGACGACGGTCCGCCAGCCGAACGCGAGCAGGAGGAGCGTCGTCGCCAACGGGCCGAAGGCGATGCCGACGTTTCCGGCGATGCCGTGGTACGCGAAGGCGCTCCCCTGGTCGTCGGTCTCGATGCCGGTGCTCAGCAACGAGAGACCGGACGGGTGATAGACGCTCGCCGCCGTCCCCCACAGCAGGAGCGCGACCGTGACGACGGGGAGCGACGGTGCGAACGAGAGGAGGAGAAACGACCCACCCATGCCGAGCAGACAGGCGACGATGAGTCGGCGGGAGCCGTAGCTATCGGAGAGGACGCCGCCGGGCAACGCGCCGATGCCGAACAGCGCGTAGCCGAGCGAAAGGACGACCCCGAGCGTGGCCTTCGACGCGCCGAACTCGACGAGCCAGACCGGGATGAGGATGGGAAGGGAGAGTTCGTAGGTGTGAACCATCGCGTGGGCCAGCATGGTCAGCCCGAGGATGGTTCGGTCGTTTCGCTTCACTGGAGACACCCTAGCCGGTCCCGATTATAAACGGTCGCCCGAATCGAGCCGGATTTCACAGAAACGACCGTGATAATCGACAGAACAAAGAGACGAGAGCGGGAGGATTCGAATAGCATGACAGGCCTCGACGACGGTGCGGGAGAGACGACGAGCGAAGCGCTGGTTTCCGTCCTCGAATCGCTGGGCGTGGAGTACGTGTTCGGCTATCCGGGCGGGCGCGTCATCGAATTGCTCGACGACCTCCCCGATTCGAGCGTGGACGTGGTTCGCCCGCGCGACGAACGCGAGGGAAGCGTGATGGCCGAGATGTACGGCCGCCTCCACGGGAAACCCGCCGTGTTGGCCGGACAGGGACCGTGGATAGGGAGTCTCGGCGTCATCGGACAGATGGAGGCCCGGCTCGCCTCCTCGCCGATGGTGGTCCTGACCGAAGCGAGCGAGCGAGGCGACTACTCGACGCTCGCGCCCTATCAGCAGTCACGCGGCGACTACGGCGGGCTCTCGCTCCCGAAAATTCTGGACGGCGTGACCAAAGAACACTGGTCCCCGCGCACGCCGACCGAAACCCTTCGAAGCGTCCAACTCGCGTTCAAGCACTCGACGGCGGGCCGGTCGGGACCGACGGCCGTCATCCTCGACGGCAACGCCATCACGGCGGACGTCCCCGAGAACCCGATACCGCCGGTCTGGGACAGCGAGGAGCAGGTTCGAAACTGGGAGTCCAAGCCGACCGACCGCGACGTGAGCGCGGCGGTCGAGGCCCTCGAATCCGCGGAGCGCCCCGTCATCGTCGCCGGGAACGGCGTGCACTCGGCGGGAGCCTACGACGAACTCCGGGACGTTGCGGACGCGTACGATGCAATCGTGGCGACCTCCTATCTCGGCAAATCGACGATTCCCGAAACGCACGACCTCGCGGCGGGCGTCATCGGCTCGTTCGGCCACGAAGGCGCGAATCGAGTCGTCAGCGAGGCCGACACCCTGCTCGTCGTCGGCTGCCGGATGAACCCGATGGACACCAACTGGCAGGCACCCTCGTTCATCCGCCCGGACGAACAGACCATCATCCACGCCGACATCGACACGCGAAACGCGGGCTGGGTGTACCCCGCCGACGTGGGACTCATCGGCGACGCGAAGGAGAGCCTTCGGGCGCTATCGGACGCCGGAAGCGCCGACAACGACTGGGCGCGCGACCGGGCGGAAACCGCGCGGGAGTCGTTCTTCGCCGAGAAATGCGAGAGCGACGCCTCGCCCATCAAACCCCAGCGCGCCGTGAAGGAAATCGAAGCGACGGTGGACGAGGACACCATCGTCACGGCCGACTCGGGCAACAACCGGTTCTGGCTGTTGAACTACCTCCAGACGCCCGCCGTTCGGACGTACTTCGGGTCCGGCGGCGTCGGCGGGATGGGGTGGTCCGCGCCCGCAGCGGTCAGCGCCGCCATCACCACCGATAAGGACGTCATCGGCGTCGCGGGCGACGGCGGCTTCACCATGACCATGACCAGCGTCGAAATCGCCGTCGAGAACGGCGTCGCGCCGACCTTCGTCGTGTTGAACGACACCAGTCTCGGCATGGTTCGCCAGATGCAGGAGGAGGACGGCGACATCGCGGGCGTCGAATTCCACGATACGAATTTCGTCACGGTCGCCGAGGGCTTCGGCGCGGACGGGACGCGGGCGGTGACCCCCGAAGAACTCGCGGACGCGCTTCGAACGGGGAAGGAAAGCGACGTTCCGTTCGTCATCGACGCGCGAATCGACCGCGAGGAAGACATGGCCGAACAGTTGGAGTCGTCGTTCTACGCCGAAACGGGCGGACTACACGAGTAAAATCAGTCGGCATTTTTCCGGGCGATTTCGTCCCGCTTTCGGACGAACTCGGCGGGGTCGGTTTCACCCTTCGCGGCGAGTTCCCTCGCGGACTGGAGTTGCGAATCGACGACCGTCTTCTGCTGGCGCGACCACTCTTCGTCGTCGTGGGTGCGAACGTACTCGGCCCATTGTTTGATGAACGTTCGTCGTTCTTCCGCGTCACGCGCTTTGGAGTTCGTCATAGTATCGTTCCACTTCGAGTTCGTTGACGTGACGTTCGAGTTCGTCCGTATTAAGTTGCTCCCCGAATGTCACGTACAGGTGCAGGGCGTCCTCGAAGTCCTTACCAGTGACGCTGTCAGCACCCTGTGCGAGTTGTAATTTGTACGCGATCTGCAACTCGATTGGGCTGACGTTGAGGGTGCTCTGACCGAAGTCGGCGACAAGCGGGGTTCGGAGGACGGTTCGTTCGAGAGAAGAGCCCGCAAACCACACTTCGAAGTTGGGAATCATCGTTCCCTCCTCGGCGACGCGAATTCGGTCGCCGTCGCTCAGCATCTCGTACATGCTATCGAGCGGCATCGCCATTCCCCAGTAGCCACGGTCTTTCAATGTCGACACCAGATCTTCGGTCTTCGACTCGGAAAGGGGTTCGAGGATGATGTCAATGTCCTCGGTCGAACGGGAGCGTCCGGTGAGGATGGCGAGGTAGCCACTGACGATAACGTATGATACGTTTACGTCTTCGAGGACACCGGCGAATTCGATTATCTCCTCATCGAGTTCTGTGAGTTGCTTCGAGATAACGAGCCGGTCCTCGCGTAGGTTCATCACGCAGAAATTCCGCGTCATCACGTAAGAATGTACGCCAGTTTTCGAATCGCGGTCAGAAACGAAGCGCAAGGTGACACGAGTACCCCGATTCGCACCGCGTCACGAAAAAACAGGAAGGAAACCTTTTCTTGCCAGACGGAGAGTAAAAAACCATGGCGCAAAGCGAGACGGTGCTCGTTACAGGCGGGACAGGCTTCATCGGGTCGTACACGGCGAAGGAACTGCTTGACCACGGCCACGACGTGGTCGCGTACGACCTTTCGACGGACACGCGTATCTTGGAGAAACTCGACATCGACGACGACGTGGAGATTCGACGCGGCGACATCACCGACTCGACGGACGTGTTCCGCGCGGTGCGCGAGACGGGTGCGACGCGAATCGTTCACCTCGCGGCGCTGCTCACGACGACGGCGCGCGAGAACCCGCGCCTCGCCATCGACGTGAACGTTCGCGGCACGAACACCATCTTCGAGGCGGCGCGCACGTTCTCCGACCAAGTGGAGCGCGTGGCGTGGGCGTCCAGCGCCGCCGTGTTCGCGCCGCCCGCGAACTACGACGACAACTGGGTGACCGAGGACGACCTCGTGTACCCCGATACGCTCTACGGTGCGAGCAAGGAGTTCAACGAACATCAAGCGAGGGTGTACTTCGAGGACCACGACCTCTCGCACGTCGCGCTCCGACCGACCGTCGCCTACGGTCCGTACCGCGAAACGGGTGGGTCCGCGTTCCTCGCAAATATCATCGAAAAGCCCGCGCTCGGCGAACCGTTCAGCGTCGAGTACGGCGACCAAGTCATCGACTGGCAGCACGTCGAAGACATCGCACAGGCGTTCCACCGCGCGGCGTTCACGCCGGACGAGGACCTGAACCAGCGCGTCTACAACGTGCGGGGCACCGTGGCGACGATTCGTGAGGCCGCCGAGACGGTCGAGGAAATCGTGCCCGACGCCGACTTGGAGGTGTCCGACGAGGGCGAACTCCCGTGGACCCAAAAGCTCGACATGACCGCGATTCAGGAGGACTTGGGCTACGAACCGCGCTACGACCTGGAGAGCGGGTTCCGGTCGTACATCAACGTGCTCCGGGAGGAGAACGGGTTGGAGACGGTCTGAGAGGACAATCGGGCGATGGAACCGCTTTTTGCGACCGCTTCCAAGTACTTTCCAATGCTCGGCGTCGAGATGGGATGGCGACGACTGCTGTTCGCCAACTGGCCGGTCGAACCGAAAACCGTGGAGCGAGGGCTTCCCGAAGGATTGGAGGTGGACACGTACGACGGCAAAGCGTGGCTCAGCGTCGTTCCCTTCACGAACGTCGCGGTTCGTCCGCGGGGGCTTCCCGCCGCCGTCGGCGTGTCCTTGCCCGAACTCAACCTCCGAACCTACGTCACCGTTCCGGGGGGGGGGGGACCGACCCGCCGTCTTCTTCTACAGCCTCGACGCGGACGGTCTGCTGTCCGTGCTCGGTGCCCGTCTCGCCTTCGGACTGCCGTACTACAACGCGACCATCGAGATGGCGGAACGGGACGGGACGGTTCGCTTCCGAAGTCGTCGCGCCCATCCCGGCGACCAACCGCTGCGGTTCGACGCGCGCTACGAACCGACCGGGGAGAGACTCGACGCGGACCCCGACTCGCTGGCGACGTTCCTCACCGAGCGGTATCGGTTCTACGTCGGCGGGCGGGACGGGAAAATAGGGTACGCAAACGTGGACCACGACGTGTGGTCACTCCGCCCGGCGACGGTCGAGTTCGGCGTGAACGAGATTTTCCGGGCGAACAACTTCGCCCGCCTGGACGGGGACCCCGTCTGTTACTACAGCCCCGGCGTTGACATCGTGTCGTCCAGTCGGAAGTGGCTCTGAGTCCGAAAGCATTCGGACGTCACTGCGTTTGGCTGTACTTCTCGACCCACTCTTGGAGCGTGATGCCCATCGCGGACTGGGTGATGGCGTTCGAACTCGCCGAGTTCGCGCTCTTGACCAACTCGGCTTCCAGCGTGCGCGTCGGAATCTCGCCGAGGAAGTGCGGAATCGCGCGCTGGACCGAAATCGGACAGCCGACCTCGTGGGCCAGCGCGTACCCCGACAGGGAGTGGGGAATCTCCTCCGTGGCGTAGGTCGGATCGGGGTCAAGCAGTTGGTCCTCGTCCGCGAAATCCACGTACTCGTAGCACTTGCCGACGTCGTGGAGCAGACACGCCGCGATGATGACGTCCTCGTCCGGATCGGCCCCGTGGAACTCGCGCTGTTCCTCCGCAGAGCGCACGGCGATGCGCGTCACGCCGCGGACGTGCTCCACGTTCGTCTTCTCGTGGATGTTCCACGCGTAGGGAATGTCCTCGATGTCCCTCCACCCGCCGCGTTCGAGGCCGAGCACCCACGCCTCGATGACCTTCTCGCGCAATTCGTCGTCCTCGATGGACTGGAGTTCCGGATAGGCGTTTTCCACTTGTGTCCGGTAGTCGGGAGTGTCGTCGCTCATGGAGAATTGGTTTGATTCGTGAGAACGTAATGGTTCGTGAACGAGAGTCGTACCGCGAGCGGGTGAGTCGCTCAACCGCGGTTTCGGTTGTGAACGGGTTTACTTCGAAGTCCGAAATCACTCGAATCGCCACGAACCCGGCTCCGAAAAAGGCGATTGTCGCCGTCAGTTCAGCGAGAGGTTGATGGTCTTCGTCTGGGTGTAGTGTTCGACCGCTTCGAACGCCGTCTCGCGTCCGATTCCGGACTGTTTGTAGCCGCCGAACGGCTGTCCGGCGGGGAAGTCGTTGTACTGGTTGACCCAAACGTTGCCCGCTTCGATGTCCTTCGCGGTTTCGTAGGCCTTCGTCACGTCGTTCGTGATGACGCCCGCCGCGAGACCGTACTCCACGTCGTTCGCCCGCTCTATCATCTCGTCGTAGTCCGTCCACTCGAACACTTCCTGAACGGGACCGAAGATTTCCTCCTGCACCGCTTTATTGTCGTGGTCGATGTCGTCGATGAGCGTCGGGGCAACGAAACAACCGTTCTCCAACGCCTCGTCGTCCGGTGCCTCGCCGCCGGTAACAAACGTGGCACCGGAGTCGCGGGCGGTCTCGATGTACTCCATTGTTCGGTCGACCTGCTCCTGTGTCACCTTCGGACCGAGGTCGGTGCTGTCGAGGAGCGGGTCGCCGACGGTGAGGTCTTCCGCGGCCGCGGCCAACTTCTCCACGAACTCGTCTTTGATGTCGCTGTGGAGGAACAAGCGCGACCCCGCACAGCAACACTCGCCCGTGTTGAAGAAGATGGAGATGATCGTGGTCTGAACCGCCCTGTCCAAATCGGCATCGGGGAAGACAACGAGCGGACTCTTGCCGCCGAGTTCGAGCGTCAGGTCGGCGACGTTGTCCGCCGCGTTCTTCATCACGGATTTGCCGACTTCCGTCGACCCGGTGAACGCGAGTTTCCGCACGTCGGAGTGCTGGGTGAGCGGTTCACCGGCCTCCCGACCGTACCCGGTGACGACGTTGACGACGCCCTCCGGAAGCACGTCGTCTATCTCCTCCATCAGTTTGAGGACGGTCAACGGCGTCTGTTCGGCCGGTTTCAGGACGACGGCGTTTCCGGCGGAGAGGGCCGGACCCAGTTTCCACGCCGCCATCAGAAGCGGGAAATTCCACGGGATAATCTGCCCGACGACGCCGTAGGGTTCACGGATGGTCTGCACGTGTCGGCTGTCGTCCGTCGGGACGGTCGTTCCCTCGTTCGTCCGCGCCGCTCCGGCGAAGTACCGGAAGTGGTCGGCGACGAGTCCCATGTCGATTCGCGCCTCGGTAATCGGCTTGCCGTTGTCGAGCGATTCGAGCGTGGCGAACTCCTCTTTTTTCGCCTCCACCCTGTCGGCGATGGTTTCGAGGACTTCCTGTCGGTCCGCGGTGGAGTAGTCCGACCACGTTTCGTCGTAAGCCTCCCACGCGGCCTCGACTGCGCGGTCGATATCGTCCGCATTTCCGGCTTGTACGTCGGCCAGTACCTCGCCCGTCGTCGGGTCCCTCGTCCGAAACGTCTCGCCGGAGGCGCTTTCGACCCACTCCCCGCCGATGTACAGCTTCAGTTCGCTCGGGACGACTTCGGCGGCGGCGGTTTCGTGGCGTTGTTGAATCTCGGTTTTGCGTTCACTGGCTGATTTTGTCGACATCCCGCGTTAAGAACCGTGACGATTCCCAATAAGTGTATGTATCGAATTCCGACATATGTAACTGAATACGGTTTCCTTTTCGGCCGAACTCGATTATTTGGGACCTGTTTCAGTTACGTCGCCGTCTCGTTTCGAGAGTGCTGAGATTCCCGTGTGGCGCGCGCCGGGACGGGCGGGAGGGCACACCACCCGGCGGCTTTCGAGGCCACCAGAGAGACGAGAAGGACATCGAAAGCTAATTCTATTCGTTCCGATCGTTATTAGAATTTTTAAATAGAAAACCAATGTGATTGCAACACTCCCAAAATAAATTCCGATTCGCCTCATCGTTTCGTATCGAAATCCATCTAAGTACCAACGACAAGATGCCGATAATGGCTAGCCGTCGTGACATCGCTCTCTATCTCTCGCTCGCCGCCGTGTGGGGGACCGCGTTCCCCGCGACGAAGGCGGCGCTCGACGGGTTTCAACCGGTCGCCCTCGCCGCCGTCCGCTTCAGTTTGGCCGCGTTCGTCCTCTTCGCCGTCGCCGCCGCGACCGGGCGCTCGCTCCGACCGCGTGGACGGGGTGACTGGACGCCCATCCTCGTCGGCGGCGTGTTCAACATCGGCCTGCATCACGCGCTCCTCTTCGCCGGGCAGGTGTACGTCACGAGCGCAGTCGCATCGACCCTCCTCGGCCTCGTCCCGGTTCTCACACCCGTCGTCACCTCGGCGTTTCGCCCGGAGGAGTCCATCTCCGCGCGGGGTGCCGTCGGCGTCCTCCTCGGATTCGTCGGCGTCGTCCTCATCGCAAACCCGAGCGCGGGGGGTTTCCTCAGCGACGTGGGCGTCTGGTTCGTCCTCGGGGCCGCCGTCGCGTGGGTCGTCGGGGCCGTCTTCACCGACGAGGACGACGCCGGACTCTCCGGGCTTTCCCTCCAAGCGTGGATGCTCGCCGTCGGCGCGCTGGCGCTCGACGCCGCGGCGCTCGTCGTTCCGGGACAAGGCTTCGCCGCCGCCGCGCCGACGACGAGTTCGTTCGTCTGGGTGCTCTACCTCGCCGTCGTTCCCGGCGCGCTGGGATTCCTCGTCTACTTCCGCCTGCTCCACCGCCTCGGCCCGATAGAGATGGGACTCATCGAGTACGTCATCCCGCCCTTCGCCGCCGTCTTCGGTTGGCTCGTCCTCGGGGAGGGTCTCACCCCGACGACCGGCGGCGGCTTCCTCGCCATCCTCTGTGGCTTCCTCCTCGTGAAGTGGCCGCGAGTCGTCGGTGGGATTCGGGGTTACGTCGATGGACGTGGCGGTGAGAACGTCGAGTCGTCGAACGCCGACTGACTGGGGCGTTTCGGAGCAGGTCAAAAAAGGAACGTAGAACGAGTGTGAGGCGTTATCTACGTGAATCTATGCACACGGTGTGGGACAGGCGTCGAGAGCGTAATGCTGCGGGCAGTCGGTACCGTCCGAGTAACAACGACATTCACCGTTTCGCTGATTACAGACGACATAGGCACGCTTTGCATAACAATCGGGCGGATCGCCGTCAATAATCCGACACCTAGTGTCCGTGCAGTACGAACTGTCCGAACAACTACTCGCCTGCACGTCCCCGTCGGTCGTCAGCGGGAATTTCGTCCTGTCGAGTGAGGGGTCGATGGCGAACTCCTCATCGGACGCTTTGGATTCGACCAGCGCGTACTCCTTCTCGGCCTGCGGTTGGATGTGAAGGGTGAGGTCGTACTCGTCGGTCGTCTTCGAGAACATGAGATGGGCCGTCCGAACGTCCTCCCGATTCGTGTACTCCGTGACGGACCATCCGTCGGTGGCCCACGAGGCTTCGACCCGCGTGCTGTCGAGTTTCGTGTCCAAATCGAACACCTCGGGCGACGGTCGTGCGATGATGTCGTGTGCGGCCAGCTCCGCGAGGACGTCGTGTCCGCGGGAGGCGAGCGCACTCCGAAGTGCTCCCTCATTCAGATACTGCTTTTCGAGTTCCCGGTCGCGCTCCGGTTCCTCTGCCATGACGCCACTACTACCGAGGGCGACAGCGCCGATCGCCGACGCACCAGCTTTTTTGAGAATGCTCCTCCGTTTGAATTTTTCCTCGGACATGCACCTAGTTTCCATTTCCATGAGTAATTAAATCTTATTCTAGAAATTATTATAGTAAAATAATTCTAGATAGATGTTACATGGAGCGAACACAAAACGAGGAAAACGAACAGCGTCGAACGCAGTTACTGTGACTCAGTACTCTATCTGTGTGATTTCCTCGACGGGCCACTGGCTGAGAATCTCGACGCCGTTCTCGCGGACCACGACCATCTCCTCGACGCGGACGCCCTGTCGGTCCGCCGGTTCCATCGTCTCGACGGCCATGGTCATGCCCTCCTCGATTTCGATGGGGTGGTCCGGCGAGATGCCGCGCCAGATGAGCGGCACTTCGTACAGTTGGAGGCCGAGGCCGTGCGCCCAGTGGTTAGTCGTCATCTGCCAGTGGTCGGTGGCGTCGTACCAGTCGGCGTGTTCGCCCTCCATGTCGGGGAAGCCCATGCAAATCTCGTCCGTCGTCGCGCCGGGTTCGATGCGCTCCAGCACGTCGTAGAGGTTGTCGCGGGCGGTTTCGTAGGCGTCCTGTTGGGCTTTGGTGGGTTCGCCCATGCTGAAGGTCCGGTAGTAACAGGACCGATAGCCCATGAAGCCGATGT
This sequence comes from Haladaptatus sp. SPP-AMP-3, assembly GCF_049568665.1. Classification (NCBI taxonomy): domain Archaea; kingdom Methanobacteriati; phylum Methanobacteriota; class Halobacteria; order Halobacteriales; family Haladaptataceae; genus Haladaptatus; species Haladaptatus sp. SPP-AMP-3. Next base: position 279,336 of record NZ_CP145898.1, read on the forward strand.
TGTAGAAGTCGGCGTACACGATGTCGCCGGGACGGATGATGCGGTCCGTGGTGTTCGCCTGGTGTTTCGGCCACGTGTTCGGTCCGGAGGTGACGTAGCCGCCCTGTACCATCGCGCCGAGCCCCCAGAGTTCGCGGGTGGCCTCGCCCCACACTTCCGACTCGCGGATGCCCGGCTTTGCGGTCTCCGTGATGCGCTGGAAGCCCGCCTCACAGAGCGCGGCGACCATCCGCAGACACTCGATTTCGTCGCGCGTCTTCACCTTGCGGGCGTCCTCCATTACCTTCGCGCACTCGTCGGTGCGGACGTCCACGCCGCGGTCCTCGAACTTCGAGATGAGGGGAGCGTTGCCGATGTCGATTCCCATCGGTTCCTTCGCCACGCCGTACTCCTCCATCGCCTCGTAGACGAGTCCGGCCATCTTGTCCTTCAACCAGTCGCGGGCGGAGTCGCGCCCGGACGCCCGCGGGACGTTTCCGAGGCCGGGGCAGGCGTAGCGGATGTCGGAAATCCACGGGCAGTTGAACTGCTGGTTGCTCGCGTGGTCGGCCGTGTCCCAGTGGACGATATCGCCGTCCTCGGTGAGCAGGGTGTAGTGGTCCGCGCCGGACCCGCCCGTCATGGCGAGCCCCGTCACGTAGCGGACGTTCGGGTCGTTGATGAGGAGCATGCTCCCCAGTCCCGCTTCGCGCATTCGAGTGAGGGCGCGCTCCTTGCGTTCCTCGCGCATGCGCTGCATGTCGATTCGTTCCTCCCAATCGACGCTCATCGTTCCGCGCGTCCCTTCCATGAAATCGCGTTGATAGAACCCCATGCGAAACCGTACACGGAGCGGCGTTATGTAATTTCCCGAATCGTCCGTGATAGATTGTCGCCTACACGTTCAAGATGGTTCGCTCCTTCGGCATGGGCAATGAACACACACGACACGCCGATTCGAGTGGACCACGTCGGCATCGCCGTCGAATCCATCGAGGACGCCGAACCGATTTTGCTCGCCCTCGGCTGCGAGCGACTTTCGGTCGAAACGGTCGAGGAGCGGTTTCGGTGGGCGTACTATCGGTTGGGCGACGCCTCCCGACTCGAACTCATCGAACCGATAGCCGACGACACCTTCCTCACGGATTTTCTCGACCGGCACGGGCCGGGATTACATCACGTCACGCTCGAAGTCGCCAACATCGATTCCGTCATCGAATCGCTCCGCGAACACGGGATTCGCGTCATCGACCGGACCGAGTTCGACACGTGGACCGAGGCGTTCGTCTCGCCGCGAAACCCGACCGGTGCGCTCTTTCAATTGATGGAGTACCACGACGACTATCACGAAAACCGGCGTCCGCCGCGGGAGTTGTTCGTCAACGGGCGTCGGGTCGGTGAGGGAGTTCGGGAGTGAGTTCGACGGAAGTTCCCTACACGCTGATTCCGAGGTGTCTGTCCATCAGTTCCTCGTTCGCTTCCAACTCCTCGGGGGTCCCGTCGAAGACGATTCGCCCTTGGTCGAGGAGATACACCCTGTCGGCGAGCGAGAGCGCGACAGCCACGTTCTGCTCCACGAGGAGGACCGTAATTCCCTCCTCGTTCAGGTCGCGGATGAGCGCCTCCACGCGTTCGACGATGAGGGGGGCGAGTCCTTCGGTCGGTTCGTCCAGCATGAGCAAATCCGCGCCACAGACCAGCGCCCGGGCGATGGAGAGCATCTGCTGTTCGCCGCCGGAGAGGTCGGTACCGCGGCTGTTTTTGCGTTCTTTGAGGTTTTCGAACGCGCTCGCGGTGAGGACCTCCTCGACGGATTTTCGCCGCGCGCTGTCGTTCCCGCCGAGCGCGCCGACGGAGAGGTTTTCACGGACCGTGAGGCCGGGAAACACTCGTCGCTCTTCGGGGACGAGCGCGATACCGTGCTTGACGGATTCGACGGGAGAACAGCCGGTGATGTCCTCGCCGTCGAACCGTATCGTTCCCGACCTCGGCGTCAATGCCCCCGTAATCGAGCGAAGCGTGGTCGTCTTTCCGACGCCGTTTCGACCGATGAGGGCGACGACTTCGCCCTCCGGAACGTCGAGCGAGACGCCCGAGAGCACTTCCGTTTCGCCGTACCCCGCGCGCAGGTTGTCGATGGAGAGCATCAGGTCCGAACACCCCCGAGGTACGCGGCCTGCACCTCGTCGTTCGCCGCCACCTGCTCCGGCGTTCCGGTCGCCAGTTCGCGGCCGCGATTGAGCACCGTGATTCGGTCGGAGACGTTCATCACGAGGTCGATGTCGTGTTCGATGAGCAACACCGTCCGGTCGGCGAGTACGCCGTCGATGAGTTCCATCGTCGCCCGCGTCTCCTCCACGCTCATCCCGGCGGTCGGTTCGTCCAGCAGGACGACCCGGGGGTCAGTGGCGAGGACCAGGCCGATTTCGAGTCGTCGTCGGTCGCCGTAGGCCAGCGCGGAGGCGCGTTCGTCCGCTCGTTCCGTCAGTCCGATTTGCGAGAGGACCTCCTCGACGCGCTCCTCGACCGCCGGGAAGTCGTCCGTCGGGTGGAACAGTCGTTGTCGCGGGGAGAACCGCTGCCCGGACTGTGCGGCCAGTCGGACGTTCTCACGAACGCTGAGACCGCTGAAAACTGTCGTTATCTGGAACGACCGCCCGATACCCTGACGAACCCGTTCGTGCGACGGGAGTCGAGAGACGTCCTCGCCCGCGAACGTGATGGTCCCCGAGGTGGGAAAGAGTGCGCCGGAGATCAGGTTGAACAGCGTCGTCTTTCCCGCTCCGTTCGGGCCGATAACGCTCCGAAACTCGCCCGCTTCGACGGCGAGGTTCACGTCGTCGGTGGCGACGAGGTTCCCGAACTGCCGCGTCAGGTCCGCGGTTTCGAGGAGCGCCATCAGTTGCTCACCTCCGAGTCGGGTTCCGCGACCGGTTCGGGACCGCCGCCGGTCTCGTCGTTGGTGTGGCGGGAAAGCATCGCCGGTACCGAGACGAGGCCCTCCGGGACGTAGATGACGAAGAGCACGAACACGACGCCGAGGATTCCCTGCCACTGTTCGGTGAACGACTGCAGGAGTTCCTGCAGGCCGAAGAAGACGCCCGCACCTATCATCGGTCCGTACAGGGTCCCCATTCCGCCGAGGATGGTCATCACGATGACCTCGCCGGAGTTTATCCACGCGAAGACTGACGGCGAGACGCCGCCGGTGTGAATCGCCGACAGACCGCCTGCGAGCCCCGCCAACCCGCCGCTGACGACGAACGCGCGACGCTTGTAGGCGGTCACGTCGTAGCCGATGAACGAGGCGCGCTCCTCGCTCTCGCGGATGCCCTGTAGCACGCTCCCGAACGGCGCGTTCATCATCCGTCTGGCGAGGAGGTACGACCCGACGACCGCGGCGAGGACGAAGTAGTAGTACAGTTCGATGTCGCCGAGGAGGGAGACGTCGCCGACCTCCGGCCCGCTCGTGAGTCCGTACACCGGGTCGAATCCGAACAGCCCTTCGCTGCCGCCCGTGAAGCCGACCTTCTGGACGAGTTGGAAGAACAGTTCCGCGAAGCCGAGGGTGATCATCGAGAAGTACACGCCGGAGACGCGAATCGAGAGATGGCCGACGGCCCACGCGACGAGGGCCGCGACGACCATCCCGACGCCCAAGGCGACGAAGACGGACGGTATCCCGTTTTCGACCGTAAGGACGGTGCTGTACGCGCCCAATCCGAAGAAGAGGACGTGACCCAGCGAGACGAGTCCGGCGTAGCCCATCACGAAGTCGAGGCTCAACGCGAACAGCGCCCAGACCAGCGTGGTCAGGAGCAGCGAGTTCACCTCGTAAGAGGTGTAGAGGACGCCGATTCCGAGCGGTGCAAGCGCGAGGAGGACGACGACGAGCGCGCCGAGACGGAAGCGCGTTTGGCCGTCCAACACGCCGCCACCGCCGCCTGTCAGCAGTTCGCCGCCGCCGTCCGAGGACTCCCACTCGGGGTTGCCGAACAATCCTTGCGGGCGAACGAGTAAGACCCCGATCATCAGCAGGAAGATGACCAAGCCTTCGAGGTTCGGCAGAAACGCGTCCAAGCCGAACGGCGGACTCCGGAGGAACGTCTCGATGAGGCCGACGCCGAACCCGCCGACCACCGCACCGCGGAAACTGCCCAATCCGCCGAGAACGACGATGACGAATGCAGGGATGATGACCGAGTTACCCATTCCCGGATTGACGCTCTGTTTCGCGCCGAGGACGATTCCGGCGAGCGCGGCGAGAAACGCCCCGAAAGCGAAGACCAACGTGTAGTAGCGGTCGATGTCGATGCCGAGGTGACGAACCATCTCGCGGTCCTGTGCACCAGCGCGAACGACGAGGCCGAACCGCGTGCGATTCAACAGGAGCCACGTTCCGACGGCCATCACGACGCCGATGGCGATGACGAAGAAGTTGTACTTCGAGTAGCTGAACCCGAGCAAATCGACGGGACCGCGGAGGAGCGGTGGCTGGGCGAACTGCTTGGCGTTGTCCCCCCAGACGAACGAGATGACGTCCTCGAAGATGAGGACCAACCCGAACGTGAGGAGGATGTGGTACAGCGGGTTTCGCCCGTAGAGCGGGCGGATGGTGCCGCGCTCGATGACCGCCGCGATGAGGGCGACGACGAGCGGCGCGACGAGCAACGCGAGCCAGAACATGCCGCCGCCGGTGCCGACGGCGACGATGGCGACCGCGAGGTACGCGCCGAGCGCGAAGAACTCCCCGTGGGCGAAGTTGATGACGTCCATCACGCCGAAGATGATGGAGAGACCGGCCGCTAACAGGACGTACACCGCGCCGATGGTCAGCCCGTTCAGGAGTTGTTCGAAGAATACCCCCGCCATATCAGAGCTGGCAGCCGGTTTGGTCACACGGCGGTATCGCGTCGTCGCCGCTCACCTTCTCGATGAGTTTCACGTCGGCCATCGGACCGCTCTCGTAGACGTTCTGTCCGACCCAGACTGGGTTTTTCGCCTGGTGGTCACAGCTCCGGAACTCGTTCTCCCCGAAGAGGGACTGCATCTTCAGTCCGCCGAGCGTGTCGGCGACGTCGTCGGGGTCGGTGCTTCCGGCCTCCTTGATTCCGTTTGCGACCATTCGGATGGAGTCATACGCGACCCGCGCGAAGTTGCCGGGTTCGCTATCGTTGGCACTCTTGTACGCTTCGACGAACTCCTGATTGTCGCCCGAGTCGATTTTGGGGACGTATCGCGTCCCGCTGTAAACTCCGTCGGCTTTCTCGCCGAGCGCCCCGCGAATGACTTGGAACGACCCCGTGGTCGTCATCACCTTCTTCTGGTCGGTGAGTCCCTGCGCGTTCGCCTGATTGAGGAATTCGATGAGGTCGCCACCCGTCGAACCAACGACGACGACGTCGGCGTCGGAGTTCTTGATCTGGCTGATGAACGAATCGAAGTTCTTCGCGCCGAGTTTGGCCCGCGTGACGCCCGCTTCCGAGAAGTCGGCGCTCGACCCCTTCATCCGCGAGCGCCACTCGCTGAGGACGGATTTTCCGTACGCGTAATCCGCGATGTGGAACCAGACGTTGCTCCCGAGGTTGTTGAGCGTCCATTCGGAACACGCCTCGGCGATTTGGGCCGTGTTCGTCTCACAGCGGAACACGTACTTGTTACAGTTCGCACCCGTGATGGGGATGGCCGCCGCTCCGGGGGAGTAGACCACGCTCTCCTCCGTTGCGAACTCGTTCAAGCCCAGCGCGACGGAACTCGAAATCGCGCCCATGACGAACGATGCACCGTGCTGTTCGACCAATTTCCGCGCCTCTTGCTGCCCTGTCTCCGCGTCCGCCTGCGTGTCGCCGTACTGCGCGTCGATGGTGAAATCGTACTCGTCGCTGTCGTTTATCGTCTTCACCGCGAGTTTCGCACCCTTCCTCTGTTCCTTCGCGAGTCCCGCGTACGGTCCGGTCATCGGGTTGAGAACCCCGTACTTTACCGTATCGCTCCCGCCCCCTCCGCCGCCGATGTCGCTGAGACAGCCAGCAACCCCGGCGATACCTCCCGCCCCAACCGCACCCAGAACGGCGCGCCGAGTCGTCTTGAAACCGTCCGCCTGTCCCGTATTACTGTCAGCCATGGCAACAAGGAGCAAATGGTGCATAATAAATGATTGTGTATTCGTAAGTGAACGTTTTTAGTGCACCCAACAGCGACGGAAGATTTACACAAAGGTGAAAAACACGCCGGAGGCGTCGAGTTTAGCGTTCACAGACGTCTCCGTTTCCAATCCTCGTCGTCGGCCGGGGCCGAAGGAGAGACCGACCGAAGAGAGGACGCCAAACAGCGGAAACGATGGTGTTGAATTTCCGGGCGAAAGTCCCCCGAGCCGACATGCTTCGCGCCTTTTATCACAGCACGGACTGTGCCCTCGAACGAAATGTACAAGCACGTTGCCTTGTTGGTGCGCAAGGACGACATGAGCCACGAGGAGTTCGTGGAGTACTGGCAGAACAACCACACGGAGATCGCCCGTGACATCGAAGGCGTCGTCAAATACGGCACCGTCCTCCCGGTGACACCCGACGCCGCGGAGTTCGACGGCCTCGCCGAACTGTACTTCGATGATTTGGACGCGCTCCACGACGCCCTCGGCGGCGAGGGCAGCCGCGACTACGACCCCGACAAGGGCAAGGCCAAGGAAGCCCACGAGGACGTGAACAACTTCCTCGCACTCGAAGAGCGGCCCCGATTCATCGGCGAAGTCGTCACCCAGAAGGACGAAGTTGACGGCAAAACCGACGGCCTGTACAAACACTCCGCCTTCCTCGTTCGCAAGGACGGCATGAGCCACGAGGAGTTCGTGGACCACTGGCAGAACAACCACACGCCCATCGCCCGCGAAATCGAGGGCGTCGTCAAATACGACACCGTGCTCCCGACCGACCCCGAGAACGCCGAGTTCGACGGCATCGCAGAACTCTACTTCGATGATTTGGACGCGCTCCACGACGCCCTCGGCAGCGAGGGCAGCCGCGACTACGACCCCGACAAGGGCAAGGCCAAGGAAGCCCGCGAGGACGTGAACAACTTCCTCGCGCTCGAAAAGCGACCGCGCTTCATCGGCGAGGAAACGGTACAGAAAGACGAGACGCGAGACTGAGCGCGAAACCCGGTCGGACGTGTTTGGAAAACCCACCCACCGGAGACGGTCCGACGACACCACGTATTTTTGTCAGTCGCGCGCGTTTCGAGAGCCATGCGCGTGAGTGCGGTCCTATCGGTCGTGTGCCTCGTCGTGCTCGCCGGATGCGTCGGGGGCGGGTTCGGAACCGACGACGGGAACCAATCGACCACCGGAACCACCAAGGTAGAGGAAACCGCCACCGCGGCGTTCGTCACGAACGGCGACCGAACGACGGTCGAACTCGAAGTCGCGAACTCCTACGACGAGCGCGAGCGCGGACTGATGTACCGGAAGTCGCTCCCGAAGAACCACGGGATGATATTCGTCTTCGAGAACCCGTCGGTGCAGTCGTTCTGGATGAAAAATACCCTCATCCCGCTCGATATGATATTCGTCGCGCCAGATGGGACGGTCCTCAACGTCGCTCACGCGGACACGCAGCCGAACGCGAGCGACAGCGAACTACGGACCTATCGAAGCGACGGGGACGCGAAGTACGTCGTCGAGATGCGACAAGGGTTCGCGGAGCGAGTCGGCATCGAACCGGGAACGAAACTCGCGTTCGACGGGGAGCGGCCGACGACCGAGGAAAGCTGACTTTTCGTTCTGCAACGACGATTGTGATTCAGCATCGTTACCACAGAGCACGGTGAACGGACTGCCGGGGGAACTGCGAATGGAGATACGACCAGCGAGCGAGGAGGACTTCGAATCGGTCCGGAGCGTCGCACGGCGTTCGTGGAGGGAGGCCTACGAGAATTTCGTCGATGACGAGTCCATCGACGGGACGGTATCGTCCTGGTACTCGGACGAGTCGCTCGCGGCGGCCGTCGAGAAACCCGGAACCGTGTTTCTCGTGGCAACGGGAGCGGACGGACTCGTCGGGTTCTGTCACGCGGTCTGTTACGAGGACGAAGGAGACTTGCTCCGACTGTACGTCGACCCGGACCATTGGGGGGACGGCATCGGAACCGCACTCTACGAGCGATTACGGGGCGATTTCCGGGACATCAACATGAATCGAATCCGGGCGATGGTGCTCTCTCAAAACGATATGGGGATCGAGTTTTACCAGCGGCTCGGATTCGAGAAAACGGACGAAGCGACCGTCGAAATCGGTCCCGGAACGTACGAGGAATCGGTGTACACGGTTGCGCTCTAATCGGAGTGAAGAACACAAAGCATTTATCGTATCCACGTCAATTCTTGCTCACCTCGGGTAGGGGTACACGAGGTTTTCTTTATCGCTACGCCGACAGTTACCGCTCTCCCGACCAGTCGTCCTCGAACAACTGGTAGGCGCTGGCGAGGTTGAAGAGGAGTTGGCGCTCCGACGCCCCGGCGTCGAGCGCGCGTGCGGTGGCGTGAACCACTTGCGAGTACTGTATCGTCTCCTCGTCCACCGTCGAGTGGTCGTCACCGAACTCGCCCCCCGAAAACGACGCTCGGACCGCCGCCCGCTGCTGTCGTTCGACGAGTTCGAACAACCGCCAGTAGTCCACACCGGCGCGCCGCGCGTCCACCATCGCCGCGACCACTCGGCGTTCGAACCGTCGTTCCGGCGATTCGGTCGCTTCCTCGTCCAATCCGAGCGCGGCCAGTATCTCGTCCGCCTCCTCGTCACCCATGTCCGAAGTCTGTGAACTCTAGCGCTTTACTATTACGGATAGGTAGGTCGAAAATCCGTCAGTAATCGGCGTCGAACGACAGCCGACGGAAAAACGTCCGCAGTTCCGCGTATGCGGCCTCGTACTCGTCTCGGAGCACGCAGTGTCCGGCGTCGGGAACGTGAACCAATCGTCCGTCCGTCAATTCGTCGGCGAGGTCGAGGTCGGCCGCCCGCGTCGCCGGGTCGGCATCGGCTTTCAGGACGAGCGTCGGACACTCGATATCGGGGAACGCGTCCACCAGCGGTGGATAGCCCTCGCGAGTTATCTCCGCGATTTGCGGGCGACACTCGGCGTTCGCCACCGCGAGGCGTCGGGCCAGCGCCGGTTCGCGGTCATCGTGGTCGGCCACGAGTTCTTCGAACGACCGGTTCGACCACTCGCGGACGTTTTCGCGGACCATCCGCGCCCGCTCGTCGGGTCCGGTATCGGGGGGACCGTGCACGCCAGCGGGGTCTTCGAGGACGACGGCACGCGGGAGGTCGGGATGGGTCGCGGCCGTCCACGCCGCCGTCGAACCGCCCATCGAGTGCCCCACCAGAATCGGGTCGTCGAGCGAGAGCGCCCCCACGAGTCCCACGAGGTCGGCGACTCGGTCCTCGATGCCGTACCCCGACTCCGGTGCGTCCGACCGCCCGTGCCCGCGGGCATCGTACATCACGAGTTCGTACTCGTCGGCGAGGTCCGCGGCCAACCGTTCCCAGCAGCGACCGTTGCTGTAAAAGCCGTGTGCCAGAACCACCGTCGGCCCGTCGCCGGTGCGGTAGTACCGTAACTCGACGCCATTCACGCGAACGGTGTTCGTCGTCCAGCCGTCGGGAAGGTCCATACTGAGACGGCCGTAGCGAGCGTAAAAAATACGTCGGAGGGAGAACGAGAGCGAGGTCGTCGGACGGCGGAATCGGGGGAATAGAGCGAGGTAACGGTGATCGAATGACGTCAGTCCAGGTCCTGAAACGCGCCGACGAAATCGTCGTGGCTCTGTAAGTCCTCGCGCGAGTCGTCGGTGACCTCGCGGAGGCGTTCGACGTCCCGCTTGAGTTCCAGATACCGCTCGTTGTCGCGCAAATCCGCTTCGTCCTTTTCGGTTTCGAGGACGGCGAGCTTCGAGGCGAGCGAGAAATATTCCTGCATCTGGGAGTCGTATTCGACCCGCGACAACATCCCACCGACGGTCGTATAGAGGTCGTCTTTCGAAACCGGTTTGACGAGGTAATCGTCGAATCCCATGTCGATGATGTCGAAATCGGGCTTGACGGCCGTCACCATCACGACGCGGGAGTGGAGGTCGCTGCTTTGAAGCTCCGCGAGCACTTCGTCCCCGGAGAGGCCGGGCATCCGACGGTCGAGGAGAACGACATCGACCTCATCGTCGAGCATGTCCAGCGCTTCACGGCCCTCGTATGCGCGTCGGACGTCGTAGGAGTCCTCTAACCACGTCGCATACAAGTCCGTAACGTCTGCCTCGTCATCGACGACGAGAATCGTTGGTTCGTCAACAGCCATAATTGGTTCCAGGGGTCCCGTTTATCCATCGACCGCGGTTTGTTACTGAACCATTCGCTAAAGCATCTTTATATCTTGTGGTTACGAAATCCGTGAATGGCGAAAGACGGGCCCATACTCGGTTCTTCTATCAGTTCGGCAGTACCGAAATAAATAACACAGATGACATCCAATGGGGAACTGGTATGTCGAAAACCAGTGGTCGTTTTTGCCGGACACTCCGGCAGTAACACAACCCCTCAAGAACGATTCGAGCGACTTATCGAACTGCCACCCAGTGCAAAACTCGTCTACCGGGTTCTCACGGAGGATGCGCCGATGACCCAGCAGCAGGTGCGCACCGATGCCTTGTTACCGGCCCGCACGACGCGAGACGCATTGATGAAACTGAAAGACGAAAATCTCGTCGAGGAACGACTCTACCTTCCCGACGCGCGAAAGCGGCTCTACGCGCCACTCGAAGTCGAACGCCCGGACGGCGGGACGGAGTAGCCGACTCCGCGTTTCATTCGACGGGTCGGTTTCTATCGCATGTGCGGTATATCGCAAGGAATCACGAGACCGCCGACCCATTCATACATGTCCGTCACGTTTCTTCGACGGAGAGTATGACGAGAGACAAGCACGGTCGGTGGCGTCCGCGACGGCCACGAATCGACCCGGCGGACTCTCGACGAGGGATAACGGAGCGCGAGATGGTCGACCAGTTACGCGCCGAAATAGAGTCGCTCCGTCGACGCCTCGCGGAAGCCGAGGAGCAGGTCGAAGCCCTCGAAGCCGAGCGCGAGCGACGGGAACGCGTCGTCAGGGCGTGTTCGATGTGCGGTCGTGTCTGCACGCGTCCCGGACCCGGCGCGCGCTGTCCGTACTGTAAGAACGGTCAGTTGGAACGGATATGAAGGAAGTCGGTGGAATCGGAGACGCGGTGACCAGAAGGTAGTCGGGTCTGGGGAGCGGTCGAATCAGGGCGAGAACCGCCGCGGAGACGGGAGTTCTATAGTTCGCCGATTCGAATCGCCCGTCGATGGAACCGGAGACCCGCGAGGAACTGCTTTCCGCGGCCGAACGCTACGCGGAGACGGTTCCGGTAGCGGTCGACCTCGACGCCGTAGAGTGGGAGTGTTCGGACCGGGCGGTACGCCGTGCGGGTGCCTGTCTGTACGACCGGACGACGACACGAGTGACGATTCGCTTGACGTGGGACGCCTATCGTTCGTTCGGATGGGACGAGTTCACGGGAACGATTCGACACGAACTGGTACACGCGTGGGAGTTTCAGCAGTTCGATGAATCGGGTCACGGCCCGCGATTCGCCGAGAAAGCGCGGGAACTCGACGCGCCGCGCCACTGTCGGTCGTTCGCGGACGCGCGACTTCGACTCGTCTGTTCGTCCTGTGACTGGGACGCGCGTCGCTTCCGCGCGTCGAAGGCGGTTAAACGACCCGAGCGGCGGCGCTGTGGGAACTGCGGCGCGCGCTATCGAGTCGAGCACGTCGAAAGCGGACGGCGCTGGCGAACGCACGCCGGGTATCTGGTCGCGCGGAGAAAGTTGGGGAGCGATTGGTGAGACGGTTGCTCAGTCGGAAATCGTCTCGATGAACGAGAGCGATTCGGCGAGCGGTTCCGCGGTGGCTTCCGGATAGAGGGGCCCGCTGGGGCCGTCGGAGGCGGAGAGAACGTCGGCGTCATCCAGGATGGAGACGTGTTGCTGATAGAACGTCGTGTAGACGGTGGTCCGTTGGTTCGTGGTCCAGTCGGGACCGAACTCCCGGAACGTCACCTCGTCGACGAGCGTTCGCATCGGAATCACGTCCTCGACGTCCGCCACGATGGTAATCGCGTGACGGCGGCGCTCGACGCGACACAGGGAGAACGGTTCGTCTCGGGACAAGTGTATCGGCGAAGAGACGGGGTGACGGCCGAACAATCGTCCCAACGTTCGACTGTCAGCGGGGCGCCAACTTAGCAATTACGATTGGAAGAAATTAAAACAGGTGACTATTCAGTTACGACCGTGACCGCGCCGTCGAAATCGAGGATGACCGACTGCGTTCGGTCGCCGAACAGGGCTTTCCCGGTGGGAGAGCGCTTTCTGCCTGCGAGGAACACGTGGTCGCAGTCGAGTTCGGTGGCGGCGTCGAGAATCTGGTCGCGCTCGTCGCCGATGCGCCCGACGGCCTCGTATTCGACGTCGCCGTCGAGGACTTCGCGCCCGATGTCTTGGGCGAACTGCCGGGCACCTTCGAGCGCCTGCCCGGCGGTGTAGGACGTTTCGAGGTTCGGAATGCCTTCCAACGACGTGCGCGTATCCTCGTACTCCTCGTTGGTCGTGACGTGAAGCAAGACGAGTTCCGCCCCGACGCCCGCTGCCAGTTCGCCCGCTTCTCGGACCAGTTCTTTTGCAGATTCGGATGCCTCGACGACCGCGAGTGCTCGTTTCACACCAGATATTGCCAGAGTCGAAGGATAAATAAATTAGCTTTCGTTCGCGCCAAGTTTCCCCGCTCACGTGCGGGGGGAGCGGTATCATTTCGTTACGTGGTTGGAATACGAACCGATATATACCTTCGCGGAGTTGAACGGAACGAGAACACGAATGTCCGAATCCGTCGAGAAGAACGTCTGTCCAGTCGTTAAATCCATCGAACAGATAGGGTCGCAGTGGCGGTTGGTCGTCCTCCACGATTTACACGACGGCGAGAAGCGATTCAACGAACTCAAGCGCTCCACGGGGGCGAGTTCGAGAACCCTCTCGCGCGTGCTGGACGACCTCGGTGAGATGGGATTCGTCAGTCGGCGTACCGAGGAAGACGCGCCGATAGCGACGTACTACAGCCTGAACGAGAAGGGTCGCTCGCTCTGTCCCATCTTCGAGGAACTCGAACTGTGGGCCGACGAGTGGCTCTGAGAACGTCTGCCCGCTGAAACGCACCCTCGTATCGGCGGGGAACGACGCACCCGCACTGTACGATTTCGAACGTCGAGACGCGTCTCGGTTCATCGAACGCCTCCCGGTTCGTCCCGCAAACGACAACTATTCGGCGCGTCCGTCCCGACATTCGACTATGACGACTGGCGTCGTGGTACTCAACTTCGGAGAGCCGGACGAACCGACGCGAGAGAGCGTCCTCGATTATCTCGAGCGCATTTTCATGAACAACGCAGACCTCGAAGGTGACACCACCGAAGCGGAAGCGCGAGAGCGCTCCCGGCAACTGGCCGAACGACGCGCGCCCGGTCTCATCGAAGAGTACGAGGAGATCGGCGGGTCGCCGCTCGACCCGCAAGCGAAAGCGCAAGCCGCCGCGCTGGAAGCCGAACTCGACGCGCGCGGGTTCGACGCGACGACGTACGTCGGCATGCAGTTCACCGAACCGTTCATCGCCGACGCCGTGGAGAAGGCCCACGAGGACGGCGTGGACGAACTCATCGGCCTGCCCGTCTACCCGCTCTGCGGTGCCTCGACCACCGTCGCCTCCCTCGAAGAACTCACGGAGGCGGTGAACGAGCGGGACTGGGACGTCCCGGTCCACGAAATCACCGGCTGGCACAAACACCCGACGTACAACCGGATTCGGGCGGAAAACGTCCGAGCGTTCGCGGACGAGGAGGGCATCGATGTGGCAGACGACGACACCGAACTCCTCTTTTCGGCTCACGGGACGCCGAGTCACTATCTGGACGAAGGGAGTCGCTACGACGTCTACGTCGAGGAGTTCTGTGACGTGATGGCGAGCGAACTCGGCGCCGAGTCGTACACGCTCGGCTTCCAGAACCACGGCAACCGGAAGATTCCGTGGACCGAACCCGACGTCGAGGACGTCGTCGCCGACATCGACGCCGAGCGCGTCGTCGTCGAACCCATCAGCTTCATGCACGAACAGAGCGAGACGCTCTCGGAGTTGGACGACGAACTCCGCGAGGAGGCCGAGGAGGTCGGACTCGACTTCTACCGGGTTCCCGTCCCGCACGACGACGACCGATTCGCGGGCGTCCTCGCCGACCTCGTGGAGCCGTTCGTCGCCGACTTCGACCCCTCCTACTACCAGTTCCGCCAATGCCAGTGTAAGGACACGCCCGGCACGATGTGTCTCAACGCCCCGTTCAGCCAATGACGGTCGGAATCATCGGTGCGGGCATCACGGGGCTAGCGCTCGCCCACCACCTCGACGGGACGGAAACCGAGTACGTCGTCCTCGAAGCCGACGACGAACCCGGCGGCGTGATTCGGAGCGGGCGCGTCGATGGCTACCTACTGGAGTGGGGACCGCAGCGACTCCGACGGACGGGACCGGTGGACGAACTCGTCACCGACCTCGGGCTGGACGGCGAGGTCATCGAAGCCGGGGACACCAAACTGTTCGTCTACGCGGACGGCGACCTCCGGCGCGCGCCGTTCACCATCGAGGAGTTCGGCCACACGGACCTGCTCTCGTGGCGGGGCAAACTCGACGTGCTGAAGGAACCACAGACCGCCCCCGCGGACCCCGAGGAGACCGCCGCCGAGATGTTCACCCGGAAGTTCGGCGAGGAGGCGTACGAGAACCTCATCGGCCCGCTTTTCGGCGGGACGTACGGCTCGCTGCCCGAGTACATGCCGGTCAAGCACTCGCTCTCCGGCGTGTTGCGGATGGAGGAGAAGTACGGCGACCTGCTGACACCAGTCCTAAAACGCGCCATGGCGGGCGGCAGTTCGGCTCCCGCCATGTCCTTCGATGAGGGCGTTCAACAGCTTCCGGAGGCCCTGTACGAGGCCCACCACGAGAACGTGCATCTGGAAACCCCCGTCACCGGGATTCGGGAGGAAGGAGCGGGATACGTCCTCGAAACGGACGACGAGTCGTTCGAGGTCGATGACGTCGTGATTACTACGCCCGCCGAAGTGAGCGCCGACCTGCTGGCCCCGCTCACCGAGAGCGCGGACGCGCTCCGGCGGCTGAGCTACAACCCGCTCGCGTTCGTCCACCTCCGCGCCGATTCCGACCGGGACGGCTTCGGCTATCAGGTCCGCCACGACGAGGACCTCGACACGCTCGGCGTCTCGTGGAACGCGAGCATGTTCGGCCGGAACGGACGGTCGAACGACGGCGCGGACGAGGCAGGAGGGGTCTACACCGTCTTCCTCGGCGGGATGAAAGAGCCCGAACTGCTCGAAGAGAGTGACGAAACGCTCGGCGACATCGCCGCGACGGAGTTCGCCGAGGTGATGGGAACCGAGGCCGAGGTGTTGAGCGTCAACAAACTCGACCGAGGGTTCCCCGCCTACGACGCGTCGTGGGACGCGCTGGAGGAGTTCGAGGCCCCGGACGGCATCCACCTCGCCACGAACTACACCGCGCGGATGGGCGTCCCGAGTCGAATTCGGGAGGCAAAAGCGCTGGCGGAGCGGTTCGCGAAGTAAGTCGCTGATGGTGCGGTTCGCGGCGTCGCTACTGGATGTCCGATTTTTCGAACCGTCGATAGCCGAGCACCAACGGGACGGTCCCCCAGAATAGCAAGACGGCGAGGAACACCCACGGGGAGAGATACGCCGGGGGTTGGCCGCCCGAGGCGATTCGGAGGGGCGGGAGCAAGGACAGACGAAGCAATCCCTCGTACGCGCCGGACGGACTCAGCCATTGCACGAGGTAGGTCCACGCCGGATAGGGAGCGACCATCATCGAAGAACCTGTTTTGAAGTACGCGACGATATTGACCAGCACACCCCAGAACAACTGGAAGAGGGCGAACGCGCCGACCGCGAGGATTCCGGCGCGGCGGTTCGATTTCGCCAGTCCTGACAGTCCGACGCCGATTGCAACGTACACGATACCGAGGAGGACCGTCGCCGCCGTGAAAAGCGCGTACGGTCCGAGCGAAAACCGGCCGAACTGCGAGACGATGAAGACGATGGCGAGGAGGAAACTCGCCAACGATGGGACGAGAGCGACACCGCAGCGAGAGAGGAACTTGCCGCCGAACACGTCCCGTCGAGAGTGTGGCAAGCCGAGCAGCAGTTTTAGCGACCCCGACTCGCGTTCACCGGCGACCGCGCTGTACCCGACGAACAGTCCGATGAGCGGAACGAGCACCTGTGCCGCGGAGTAGACGTACTCCACCACATCAACCGCACTTCCAGTGCTGTAGGAGTGAATCGTATAGAAGTACGACCACAGGACAACGAGCAGGGAGAGGACGACTGAAACGGCCCAGAACGACTTCTTCCGAGCAAAATCGGAAAAATCCTTTCGGGCGACCAATCGGAGGGACATAAATCCGAACTGACGCTATTTTGCTATAAAAATTCCTATCGTTCGATTTCCTTCGCCGCGTCCACGAACGCCGTCGCGTTCTCGACGGGCGTCGTCCGGTCGATGCCGTGGCCGAGATTGAGGATGTGGCCGGAATCGCCCGCCTTCTCGATGACTTCGTGGGTCTTCTCCTTGACGAACTCGGGACTCCCGAGTAGGTAGGAGGGGTCGAGGTTGCCCTGCACCGGCGTGTCGCCCAACTGCTCGCGGGCGTCGGCCATGTCCACCGTCCAGTCGAGGCCGACGACGTCCGCGCCCGATTCGGCGAGCAGGTCGAGTTTGCCGCCGGGGTGGCGCGCGAAGACGATGGAGGGGACGTCGATGGCGTCGAAGATTCGCTGGTGGAGCGGCAGGACGAACTCGCGGTAGTCGTCCGGCGTCAACACGCCCGCCCACGTGTCGAACACCTGCACCACGTCCGCGCCCTGCTCGACTTGGTACCGGACGTACTCCTCCACCACGTCGGTGAACATCGAGAGGAGGTCGCGGAACGCTTCGGGGTGATTGGTTCGGAACCGCCGAATCGGTTTTCTGGACGTGGGTTCGTCGCCGACGACGTACGAGGCGAGGGTGTACGGGCCGCCGGAGAAGCCGATGATGCTCGTCTCGTCGCCGATACTCGACTGCAATCGGCCCAATAGGTCGCCCACGTAGTCGATTTCCGTGGCGACGTCGGCGAACTCGGTCGGCACGTCGCTCGGGTCGGTGACGGGGTTGGAGACGACGGGGCCGACGCCGCTCTCGATGCGGTAGTCGAAACCGAGCGGTTCGAGGACGGTGAGGATGTCCGAGAACATGACGAGGCCGTCCGGTTCGAACAGTTCCCACGGGAGGAGGGTAATCTGTTCGGCCACTTCCGGGGTCTTGATGGCCTCCTTGAACGTGTACTGTTCGCGGATGTCGCGGTACTCCGGGATGTATCGTCCGGCCTGTCGCATCAACCAAACCGGTGGGCGTTCGGTCCGTTCGCCGCGTGCCGCCCGAACCAACAGGTCGCTCATGTGCCGAGATTGGCCGGATAGCGTCTAAGCGTTTCGACTCGTCCTATTTCGAGCGGCGGAAAAAGCGAGAGCGGTTCAGGCCGAGGCGTCGTACCCGACGTCCTCGATGGCGGCGACGATATCGGCGTCGTTCGCGTCGCCTTCGACGGTCGCCGTTCCTGCCTCGTGGTCCGCGCTGGCGTCCGAAATACCCGAAACGTCTTCGAGCGCTTCGACGACGTTCTGCTCACAGCCACCGCAACTCATTCCGTCCACGTCGATGGTTCGAACCATACTCACGGCTACTCACCCGTTGCTTTTTGCGGTTTCGGAAAAATATCCAAAGCCGTTCCGTCGAATCCGAACAGGGGAAAGGAGGCGTGAAAAGAGGACTCGTGAGGGAGACGTGGCGCGGGAGCGGGAGTCGTCGAAGGGAGAGAGGAATGCGGAGATAATTCGTTTTTTAAACAAGCGGAATTTTGTATTTCACCGAATATACACAGGAAGTCAGCGGCAGAGAAGCGAGATAACGAAAACTGTTTTTATTCTATAACGCTAACTGAGGCGTAATGCGACAACTCGACGACACTGACCGGGAGATAATCCGGTTGCTTGTAGAGGACGCCCGCCGCCCCTACAACGAAATCGCGGAAACGGTCGGCCTCTCGCCGCCGACGGTCTCCGACCGCGTGGAACGGTTACGAGAAATCGGTATCATCCGCCGATTCACCGCGGATTTGGACCAAGGAATCCTCATCGACGGCCTCTCGTTGCTCGTCACGGTCAACGCCAAACCGGGGCACGTAGACGCGATCAAGCACTCGCTCGGTTCGTTCGACGGCGTGGAGCACGTCTTCGTCACCGCCGACGCGCACATCGTCTGTAAGGCGAACTTACACGAACATGCGGTGGAGGCGCTGCTCTCCGACGCCATCGAGGAGGACGCCGTACGCGATTACGACGTCCAATTGCTCGTTGACGAGGAGTGGAACCCGCAACCGGGAACCATCGAGTTCGCCCCCGATTGCGTCGAGTGTGGCAACACCGTCACGAACGAGGGGGAATCGACGCGCATCGACGGCGAACTGTACCACTTCTGTTGTTCGTCGTGCAAAGGGCAGTTCGCGGAGCGATACGAACGACTACAGGAAGGTGCCGCCGACTGACACGAGATTTACATAAATCCGTTTCAGGGAAGGGTTTTGGTGCCATGTACCAAACCACGAAACATGGCAACCGAACAATCGTTCGTCCGGGTCGCCGACGCGGACGACCTTCGGGAGGACAGCCCGCAAATCGTCCACGCGGACGGCCACTCCATCGGACTCTTTTTCCACGAAGGGGAGGTCCACGCCGTCGATAACCGGTGCCCGCACATGGGGTTCCCCCTCACGAAGGGGTCGGTCGACGACGGCATCCTCACCTGTCACTGGCACCACGCGCGGTTCGAACTATCCTGCGGGGACACGTTCGACCCGTTCGCCGACGACGTGCGGACCTATCCCGTCGAGGTCCGGGACGGGGACGTGTACGTCCAACCGAATCCGCCGCGGGACGAACCGCCCGAAGAACATTGGCGGAATCGGCTCGAACACGGCCTTCGAGAGAACATCAGCCTCGTCGTCGCCAAATCGGTCATCGGGTTGGAGTCCGAGGAGGTTCCGTCCACCGCCCCGGTGGAACTCGGGACGGAGTTCGGAACGCACTACCGCCAAGCCGGATGGGGTCGGGGACTGACGACGCTGGGCGTGATGACGAACCTCCTTCCCGCGCTCCGCCCGGAGGACCGCCGCCGGGCGCTCTACGTCGGATTGACGGAGGTGGCGGACAACTGTTCCGGCGAACCGCCGTTCTTCGTGCAGGAGGCGCTTTCGACGGACGACGTGTCGGCCGAGCGGCTCACGGAGTGGTTCCGCGACAACATCGAAGTCCGGGACTCGGACGGCGCGGAGCGCGTCCTTCGGGCGGGAATCACGGCGGACCTCGACGAGTCCGACATCGCGGGGATGCTCGTCGCCGCCGCGACGGACCACCTGTACCTCGACACCGGACACCGGTTGGACTTCATCAACAAGGCGTTCGAGACGCTCGACCACATCGGGTGGGAGCGCGCGGACGACGTGCTCCCCAGCCTCGTCCCCGGACTGGCGTCGGCCAACCGCGCGGAGGAGAGTTCCTCGTGGCGACAGCCCATCGACGTGGCGCAACTGTGTTTCGACGCCGAAGAGGAACTGCCGGACCTGCTCGAAGCGGGCGAGGGAAAGACGTGGGAGGAACCCGACGACTTCGTGGACGTGCTCCTCGGCGAGGACCCGCACGCCATCGTGAACGCGGTGACGGACGCCATCGAAAACGGCGCGACGGCGGCCGAACTCGCCCGCGTCGTGACGTTCGCCGCGGCGCGCCGCGTCGCCCACTTCGGCACGTCGAACGAGTTCGGCGACTGGAACACGGTCCATCACACCTACACCTACGCGAACGCCGTGGACGGGCTCTCCCGGCGGACGGACGCCCCGGAGGTGTACCGCGGCGTCTTCGATGCCGCGATGAACGTCTACCTCGACCGATTCCTCAACACGCCGCCGACGCCGATTCCCGAGCCGGACGGGGACCGCGACCCCGACGCCGCGCTCAACGAGTTGATGGAGACGTTCGAGGTGGAGGCCGACGAGGAGGTGGACCTCGCCGGGAAATCGACCGCGGAGTACCTCGCCGCCGGAGGCGACGCGGACCGACTGAAGCGAAAACTCGGAGAGGCGTTGGTGCGCGAGGACGTCGGTTTCCACACCAGACAGAACGTCGAAGTGGCCTTCGGGCAGTACGACGCGCTCGCGGGCGAAGGAACCGAAGAGAGCGAACGAAGGGCGCGGATTCACCTCGTCGCCACCGCGCGCTACCTCTCGGCCCACACGCCGACGCGGCGAGCGGGCGAACAGACGTTCCGAATCGCAGAACGGCTCCACCAAGGCGAGAACATCCACGAGATGGACTGAGCGCCGTCTCCCGTCGTCGGAGTCGAGACGGTCCGATTTTCGAATAACTGTCCCGACAACGGCGTCCGCGGTCGTTTTCGTCGTTCGAGCCGGTGGTCCCCATCGACCTAATACAACCTAATTTGTTTTACTGCAATTTAATTGGGCAAAGTTTATGGGTGCCCGTCTGGACACCACATATAGCGGTTGGAGCAGGGTACGCCCCACATGTGGGCTTACAAGGCTGGAGGGACAAGGAGTGACAACTATGGACTGCCCGGACTGCGGGAACGAGCGGACGCGAGTCATCGACACCACGAGCGCCGACGGAACATCGGTGCGACGACGGCGCGAGTGCCAACGCTGCTCGTTTCGGTTTACCACGTACGAGCGTCCGGAGTGGGACTCCCTCCAGGTGAAAAAGCGCGACGGGAACATCGAGGCGTTCAGCCGCGAGAAGCTCCGCGCGGGTATCGAACGAGCCGTGGAGAAGCGCCACGTGAGCGAGGCGGACGTGACGGCCTTGGTGGAAGCGGTCGAGTCCGAGTTAGGAAACCGAGAGACTCGAATCGTCTCATCCAGCCTCGTCGGCGACCTCGTTTCCGAACGCCTCCGCGAACTCGACCAGGTCGCGTACATCCGCTTCGTTTCGGTGTACAAGGCCTTTTCCGAACCAGAGGAGTTCCTCCGCGAACTCGACGCCGTTCTCGACGCAGAACTCGACGACGACCCGCCGCATCCAACCGACGATACCGATAATCCATGAGTCAACGAACACCGACGACGACCATCGACGTACGGTCCATCCTCGACCGAGCACGAACAGGCTACGAAACCGCACTCCCCGAGGACGAGTGTGAAACCCTCGCCAGCGAAATCGAGCGCACCCTCTACGGCGGCGCGTCCACCGACGAAGTGTATCAGGCCGTTACCCAAGCGCTTTCGGCGCGGGTCGAGCGCGAACCGGCGTTCAAACGAATCGCCGCCGATGCCTTCCGACAGGGGTACTACCACGAAGTTATCGGCGAGAACCTCCGCGGCTACGAACTGGACCGCGAGTACCGCGCGACCTTCATCGACAACCTCGAACGCGCGGTCGAAATCGGACGCCTCGACGAGCGACTGACCGAGCGATTCGACCTCGACGACCTCGCCTCGTATCTCGAACCCGAACGCGACGAGTTGTTCGAGTACATGGCGATGGAGACGCTGGCCCAGCGCTACTTCCTCAAAACCGAGGAAAACGGCGAGCGACTCGAACTCCCGCAAGCGTTCTGGATGCGGGTCGCCATGGGCCTCGCCGTCGAAGAGGACGACCCGCAACGACGGGCGAAGGAGTTCTACGACGTCCTCTCGACGCTGGAGTTCACCCCCTCGACGCCGACGCTGTTCCACAGCGGCTCGACCCATCCGCAGCTCTCCTCGTGCTATCTGACGACCGTCTCGGACGACCTGGAACACATCTTCGATTCGTACAACCACCACGCCCACCTCTCGAAGTGGAGCGGCGGCCTCGGCAACGACTGGACGAACCTCCGGGCGAGCGGCGCGCTCATCGAATCGACCGGCGTCGAATCCACCGGCGTCGTGCCGTTTCTCCGCATCAGCAACGACGTGACGGCGGCCATCAACCGCTCCGGGAAGCGACGCGGCGCGGCCTGCGGCTACCTCGCCTGCTGGCACCTCGACTTCCCGGCGTTCATCGACCTGAAGCGCAACACCGGCGACGAGCGGCGGCGCACGCCGGACATGAACACGGCCGCGTGGATCCCGGACCTGTTCATGAAACGGGTCGAAGCGGGCGAGGAGTGGACGCTGTTCAGCCCCGACGAGGTACCCGACCTCCACGACCTGTCCGGCGAGGAGTTCGACGAGCGGTATCGGGAGTACGAGAAGCGGGCCGAGGCGGGCGAGTTCAGGCAGTACGAGCGCGTCGATGCCGAAGAACTGTGGCGAAAGACGCTCACGCGACTGTTCGAGACGGGTCACCCGTGGCTGACGTTCAAGGACCCGTGTAACGTCCGCTCGCCGCAGGACCACGCCGGGACGGTCCACTCCTCGAACCTCTGTACCGAAATCACGCTGAACACGAGCGAGGACGAACACGCCGTCTGCAACCTCGGCAGCGTGAACTTTGCGACGCACGTTTCGGACGGCGAACTGAATCGCGACCACCTCGCCGAGACCATCGAAACCGCGATGCGGATGCTGGACAACGTGGTTGACCTCTGTTTCTATCCCACGGACGAGGCCGAACACTCGAACGTGCAGCATCGGCCGGTGGGACTCGGCACGATGGGATTCCACGACGCGCTGATGGAACTGGGAATCCCCATGGACTCCGAGGACGCAATCGAGAAAGCGAACCGCTGGCAGGAGTTCGTCTCGTATCACGCCATTCACAACTCCTCGAAGCTCGCGGCGGAGCGCGGGACCTACCCGTCCTACGAGGGGTCGAAGTGGGACCGCGGGTTGCTCCCGCAGGATACCGTGGAGACGCTCGAAGCCGAGCGGGGTCGCGAGATTCCGACCGAACGCGAGGAGACGCTCGACTGGTACGTCGTCCGCGAACACGTCGAGGAACACGGCATGCGGAACTCGAACACGATGGCCATCGCGCCGACGGCGACCGTCTCGACCATCAACGGAACCACGCCGTCCATCGAACCGATGTATTCGAACCTCTACGTGAAATCGAACATGTCCGGGGAGTTCACGGTCGTCAACGACCACCTCGTGAACGACTTGAAAGCCCTCGGCCTGTGGGACGAGGAGATGGTGGACCGCATCAAATACCACGACGGGACGATTCAGGAAATCGACGCCGTTCCGGACGACCTGAAGGAGTTGTACCGGGGCGCGTTCGAAATCGACCCGCGCCACCAACTCCGCCTGACCGCGCACCGACAGACGTGGATAGACCAGTCCGTCTCGCACAACGTCTTTTTCCCTTCGACCGACGGCACCCTGCTCGACGACGTGTACAAGACGGCGTGGCGGTTGGGACTGAAGACGACCTACTACCTCCGAACGCTCGGCGCGTCGGGAATCGAGAAATCGACGCTCGACATGGCCGAATACGGAAAGAGCCAGCACCGAGACGGATTCGGAACCGACCCCGACGGCGACGGAAACGGGGATGACAACAGCGGAGACGGTGGGGACGCCGACAGCAGAGACGGCGGAACCGACCTCTGTACCGTCGAGGACCCCACCTGCGACGCCTGCCAGTGACACGACCGACGCGATAACATACCTCACGAACGATACATGCCGATACTCGACACCGACAACGAACACGACCCGAACAAGATACTGCCGCTCGACTACGACTGGGCCCGCGACTACTACGAGGCGGGCGTCAACAACAACTGGGTTCCGGAGGAAGTTCCGATGCAGGACGACATTACCCAGTGGAACGGCGACGCCCTGTCCGACGCCGAGCGCCAACTCATCGAGTGGAACCTCGGGTTCTTCTCGACGGCGGAATCGCTCACCGCGAACAACATCGTCCTCGCGCTCTACGAGTACGTGACGGCTCCGGAGTGTCGCCAGTACCTCCTCCGGCAGGCCTACGAGGAGGCGATTCACACGGACACGTTCATCTACTGCTGTGACTCGCTCGGCTTCGACCCCGACTACCTCTACGGGATGTACGACCGGGTTCCCTCCATCGCCGAGAAGGACGAGTTCGTCGTGGACCTGACCCGCGCCATCGACCGTCCCGAGTTCAGCATCGAAACCAACGCCGACGTCCGCGAGTTCCTTCGGGACCTCGTCGGCTTCTACGTCATCATGGAGGGCGTCTTCTTCTACGCCGGATTCGCCATGATGCTCGGTCTGAAGCGCCAGAACAAGATGGTCGGCATCGGTCAGCAGTTCGAGTACATCCTGCGCGACGAGTCGCTCCACGTCGGGTTCGGCGTGGACCTCATCAACGAAATCCGCGCGGAGAACCCGAACGCGTGGACGGACGCCTTCGGCGAGGAGGTGACCGACCTCATCACGGACGCCGTCGAGTTGGAGAAGATTTACGCGTACGAGGCCTGCCCGGACGAAATCCTCGGCATGAGCGCGGCGCAGTTCGCCGAGTACGTGGAGCACATCGCCGACCGCAGACTGGCGCAACTCGACCTCGACGAACAGTACGGGACGGAGAATCCCTTCCCGTGGATGTCCGAGCAGGTGGACCTCAACAAGGAGAAGAACTTCTTCGAGACGCAAGTCACGGAGTATCAGAGCGGCGGGTCGCTCGACTGGTAGCGGCCGTTCTTATCGGGACGCGCTGAGCGACGTTCGGCGCTTTTCGCGGCGACGAAGGGCGTCGTCACGCAGGGTTTTCTGGTCGTCGGTCGGGCAGTCGAGGTCCGGGACCGCCGTCGGAGTCTCGTCGTCGTCCAGCGCGACCATCGTGAAGAACGACGTCGCCGTCTCCCCCTTCTCGTCGTGACTGGGCCGCTCCGCCCGAACCGAGACCACGACCTCCATGCTCGTCTCGCCCGTCTCGAACACGTACCCCTCCACAGTCACGATGTCGCCGAGGTCGATGGGACCGAGGAAATCGACGTGGTCCATGGACGCCGTGACGACCTGTCGGCGGGAGAACCGGCGCGAGGAGATGGCCGCGCAGATGTCCATCCAGTGTAGAATCGACCCCCCGAGCGCCCGACCGAGGTTGTTGGCGTCGTTCGGCATCAGGATTTCGCTCATGACCGTCCGCGATTCGGCGAGTGTCGCAGCGTCGTGCATCGAGTGGCGCTACACGACGCTCACAGATAAATCATCTGTACTTGTGTTTTTGAAAATGTGTTTGTTCTACGGCCGTCTCACTTATCCGCCGACGAATCGTGAACGTGAACGGATATGGGGGAACGGACGGATATGAGAGGGAAGGAACTCGTCATCGGGGGAACGCCGCTCGGCATCTGGTTGCTCGCCGCGCCGTTCGTCGTCTACGACGCGATGCTCGCACCGAACTTCTGGAACGACGTTCTCATGGGAGTCGTCGTGGCGGCGCTCGCGCTCTACGGCGCCCTCTGCGCGTGGCGTGACCGACGGGTCAGCATCGCGGCGGGGGGACTGCTCACGCTGCTCGGACTCTGGCAAGTGACGCGCCCGTTCGCCGTCGCGACCGCCGGACCGGTCCCGAAGTGGGGCGACGCGGCCGTCGGCGTCTTGCTGGCGTTTCTCGGGGGACGCGTGGTTCGAGAAGCGCGGACGGCGGCGCTCGAACAGCACGCCCCGAACGACGTGGGTGGCGACTGACTCGGCGCACGGAGTCAGGTCGCTGTGTGAGTACGGTGTGCTGCCTCCGTGATGTATCACTGATGGGCGGTGGCGTTCATCGCGGTCGAATACCACGGCGGTCGGCGTATCGTCGTCTCACCGATATTCGTTACTTCGAACGTCTCAGTTAGCTGATTCGTCTCTCCATCCTTCCTTCCCGTCGCCACGAGCCGATAGCGACGGACGACGCCCCACGTGTCGATGGTTGCGATGAGGGAAGCGTTTTCGACGGTATCGAAGTTCGGAAACAGCGACGGATACCTGACGTCGTTCATGACGACTCGATACGCGGGCGTTCCGGGTCGGTCGATTCGCTTTATGTCAGTCACGTTCAGCGCCACGAAGCGGTTGTACAGCCGTTCGCTATTCGTGGTCCGTCGAACGTATCCCAACGAATCCGGGTCGTGAGTCAGTTGATAGCTCGTGTGTTCGTTCCTCGTGCGGGCGAAGAGGGTCGTCGTACCGTTCGCCCACGCTGAAAGCTCGTACGACGACGACGGCGTTTGTAGCGGACTCAACGATCCGTTTTGCACGATATCGTACGTGAAACGGGTACTGTTCGAACCGACCTCGTGCGAGATTTGGACGTGTCCGAGAACGTTTCCATTGCTGTCCGTTTCGGTGACTCGATGCCGAAACGTGTACGATTTTTCTCGGAGAATTTTTCCGTGAGCCTCGGTCAATTTTGCGCGGTCGGTGAATCCGTTCGCGGTCAGTCCGGGCGCGAGTCGGCCCGAAAGTGTCGTGGTCGTTTCGGGGGCAGGGGAGGGGTCGGGAGAGACGAGGGAGTTACACCCGGCGGTCACGAGGAGGACCGCGAATACCGCCGCGAGGAGGGCACGACGCATGGGTAAAAATGGATTCGTCGTGATATATAAACATCCGTGATAATGGAGGTCGAGACAGTAACAAAGTCGGTAGCGGCTGTTTGGGATTTCTCTGGGACAAAGAATCGAATGAGACGTTAGTATCTAAGGTTTCGAAGTGAGTTGGCCGAACATTCTAAAGGACAACGTGAATGAACACGGATACCGTATTGAAACACAAGAACCTACTATGACGGAACGAACGCAACTCGAAATCCGTGGGATGAGTTGCGCGAACTGTTCGGGAACGGTCAGCGAGGCGTTGAACTCGCTCGACGGCGTACGGGAGGCGAACGTCAACTTCGCCACCGACGAGGGTACCGTCGAGTACGACCCGGAGGTCGTCTCGCTGTCCGAAATCTACGCGGCCATCGAGGACGCCGGATACGACCCGGTTCGCGCGACGACGACCATCGGAATCACGGGGATGTCCTGTGCGAACTGTGCGGACACGAATCGAACGGCGCTCGAATCGGTCCCCGGCGTGGTGGACGCCGAGGTCAACTACGCGACTGACGAGGCGAGCGTCGAGTACAACCCCGCCGGGGTGAACCGGACGGCCTTCTACGACGCCGTGGAGGAAGCGGGCTACGAACCGGTCCGGGAGGACGGCACGGACGGGAAGGAAGCGGAGGCGGACGCCCGCCAAGCCGCGCGCGACGCCGAGATACGCAAGCAGTTCCGACTGACGCTGTTCGGCGCGGTGCTCGCGGCGCCGCTCGTCTTCTTCATGCTCGAACACCTGTTTTTCCCGGCGATGGTGGGAGAGACGCTGTTCGGCGTCGACGTGGCAGTGATACAGTTCCTTCTCGCCACACCCGTCCAGATTTGGCTGGGCAAGGAGTTCTACGGCAACGCCTACAACGCGCTCGTGAAGAACCGGACGGCGAACATGGACGTGCTCATCGCGCTCGGTTCGACGACGGCGTACGTCTACAGCGTCGCCGTCATGCTGTCGCTCATCCCGGGGGGCACCTACTTCGACAGCGCGGTGCTCATCCTCGTGTTCATCACGCTCGGCAACTGGCTCGAAGCCCGGTCGAAGGGGCAGGCCAGCGACGCGCTCCGCGAACTCCTCGAACTGGAAGCCGATACGGCGACCGTGATAGAGGACGACGGCGAACGCGAAATCCCGCTCGAAGACGTGAAGGAGGGCGACCTGCTTCGCGTCCGCCCCGGCGAGAAGATTCCGACGGACGGCGTCGTGGTGGAAGGAGAGAGTGCGACGGACGAGTCGATGGTGACGGGCGAATCCGTCCCCGTCGAAAAGCGCGAAGGTGACGAGGTTATCGGCGCGACCATCAACGAGAACGGCGTGCTGACGGTTCGAGCGACGAAAGTCGGCGAGGAGACAGCGCTCCAGCAAATCGTCGGCATGGTGAAGGAGGCACAGGCCCGCCAACCCGAGATTCAGAACCTCGCCGACCGCATCAGCGCCTACTTCGTCCCGGCGGTCATCGCGAACGCGCTGCTGTGGGGAATCCTCTGGTATCTGTTCCCCGAAGCGCTCTCCGGGTTCGTGAATGGCCTGCCGCTGTGGGGACTGGTCGCCGGTGGCCCGAACGTCGCGGGCGGTGCGGCGGGTGCTGCTGGCGGCGTCACGGTGTTCGAGTTCGCAGTCGTCGTCTTCGCCAGCGCGGTGCTCATCGCGTGTCCCTGTGCGCTCGGTCTCGCCACCCCGACGGCGACGATGGTCGGAACGGCCATCGGCGCGCGCACCGGCGTCCTGTTCAAGGGCGGCGACGTGTTGGAACGGGTGAAGGACGCGGAAACGGTCGTCTTCGACAAGACCGGGACGCTGACCGAGGGCGAGATGCAGTTGACTGACGTGGTGGCGATTGCCGACGAACCCGACCCCGCGATGGCGGACGGCGGGGCGGACGTACTCGGAGCGACAGCGGACGCCGAGACGACGACGGAAGAACTCGTGCTCTCCGCCGCGGCCAGCGCGGAGCGGGGAAGCGAACACCCGCTGGCGAAGGCCATCGTGGCGGGTGCGGAAGAGCGCGGCGTCGAAATCGAGGACCCGAGTTCCTTCGAGAACGTTCCCGGCCACGGAATCCGGGCGGAGACGAGCCACGGCGAGGTGCTCGTCGGCAACCGGAAACTCCTCCGGGAGGCCGGAATCGACACCGACCCGGCGGAGGAGACGATGGAACGGCTCGAACGCGAGGGGAAGACGGCCATGCTCGTCGCGCTCGACGACCGCCTCCTCGGCGTCGTCGCCAACGCAGACGAGGTGAAGGCGAGCGCGAAGGAAGCCGTCGCGGACCTCCGAGAGCGCGGACTGACCGTGCTCATGCTCACGGGCGACAACGAGCGGACCGCCCGCGCAGTCGCGGAACGGGTTGGCATCGACCCCGAAAACGTCCGCGCAGAGGTGCTCCCCGACGAGAAGGCGGCCGTGGTCGAGGACGTGCAAGCGGGCGGCGAGAACGCGATGATGGTCGGCGACGGCGTGAACGACGCCCCGGCGCTCGCGGCGGCGTTCGTCGGCACCGCCATCGGCAGCGGCACCGACGTCGCCATCGAGGCCGCGGACGTGACGCTGATGCGCGACGACCCGCGCGACGTGGTGAAGGCGATTCGGATTTCGGCGGGAACGCTCTCGAAGATAAAGCAGAATCTCTTCTGGGCGCTCGGCTACAACACCGCCATGATTCCGTTGGCCTCCCTCGGACTGCTCCAGCCCGCGCTCGCCGCGGGCGCGATGGCGTTCTCCAGCGTGAGCGTCCTGACGAACAGCTTAGCATTCCGACGGTACGTTCCCGACCACGAGTACCGTCTGCTCGGCTTCCTCCGCTGAACAGCGGAAGTCGTGGTGTGTGTCGCCGTACCGTCCTCCGTTTTTTCGATGATTCCCAGCGGATGCGAACGGAGGGGGTAGTCGAACCTATTATGTGCCGAGCAACGAAAGGTCGGGTGAATGGTGCGGGATTTGGCAGACGATGCGCCCGAATTACAGGACGTCCTCGACGCCCTCGACGACCCCGCATGCCGACGAATAATCATGGAATTACGCGACCCGATGACAGCGCGGGAACTCGCCGACGCGACGGACATCCCGCTCTCGACGCTCTACCGAAAGCTCGACATGCTAAGCGAAGCCTCCCTCGTCGACGAACGAACCGAGATTCGGGAGGACGGCCATCACACCTCCCGCTACCGAATCACGGTGGAATCGGTGAACATCTCGCTGACGGACGAGAGGGAATTCGACGTGTCGATAGACCGTCCACCGGAGACAACCGACGAACGCCTCGAACGGCTCTGGACGGAGGTGCGAAAGGAAACATGAACGTCACCGTCATCGTCATCACGCTCAAAACGCTCACGCTCGTCCTCGGCGGCGTGATAACGTACTTCGCCTTCAAAGCGTACCGCCGAACCGGCTCACCGGCGCTCAGGTCGCTCACCATCGGGTTCGGCGTCGTCACCCTCGGCGCTCTGCTCGCCGGACTCGCCGACCAAGCGTTCAGCGTGAACCGGGATTTCGTCCTCGTCATCGAAAGCACGCTGACCGCGCTCGGCTTCGCCGCCATCGCCTACTCGCTCTACGCAGAATAGACGGTCTTCGCGGAGTAGACTTATCCCGATTGCAGGCGTTGTGAAACTAATGACCCGGCACCGTGGAGCGGCCGCGGACGCTACGGAATCGCTGGACGAGACCGTCCGGCGCGCCCTCGAACTCGCCACGGACGAATTGCTCGTGACAATCGAACCGACAGCGACGGGACCGGAACCGGCGTTCGACGCCGCCCTCGTCGGCGTGTTCGACCGCCTCGTCACCGAATTCGCGGCGGCACGCGACCGCGACCGCCCGCCGTTTGCGATGGGACCGGAACTCCGGGAGGAACGGAGCCGCTTCGACTCGCTGTCGGAGGACGCGAACGAACGATTGCACGCGCTGTTGGACTCGCTGGCGTACGATTCGCTGTCGTTTCGGCGACTCGGCGGCGCGTACGAGCGGTCGCTCGATTACGTACCCGAGATGGAAGACGGCGGGATTCGTCTCACGGGGGACGCGACGCGACGGGTATCTGCGGGAGCGTACTACACGCCGAGCGAGGTGGTCGAATACGTGGTTTCGCGGGCGCTCCACGGACGGGGGGACGCCCGAGTCATCGACCCAGCGATGGGGAGCGGGAACTTTCTGACCTGCGCCATCGACCGATTGGCCGAATCCCGCGACGAACCGGCCGAACGAGCCCGTCAGTTCGTCGCGGAGAACCGCGTCTTCGGGGTGGACGTGGACCCGCTGGCCGTCGAACTCGCACGGTCGGCCGTGTGGTTCGAAACCGGCGTCTGGCCGGACGACACCCTCGTCGTCGGCGACGCGCTCGCGTCGAACCCCGAGTGGACGGATGCGGAGGGGTTCGACGCGGGGGGGTTCGATGCCGTGGTCGGCAACCCGCCCTACGTGCGAAGCCGCCACCTCCCGGCGGAGCGAAAAGACGACCTTCGGGAGCGGTACGACACGGTGACCGGGTCGTTCGACCTCTACGTGCCGTTCGTCGAGCGCATGGCGGAACTCGGAGGGCGGGTGTCCTGTATCGTCCCGAATAAGTGGACGACGGCGCGATACGGGCGACCCCTCCGCGACCAACTGCTCGACGAGCACCGATTGGTGGAACTGCTCGACGTGTCGAACGACACGGTGTTCGACGACGCGAGCGTCTACCCGCTGGTCCTGACCTTCGACTCCGGCGGCGGCCCGACCGAGGAGATATCGATTCGGCGGGGCGATTCGAGCGACGAAACGGAGGAAACAGCGGAAACGACGCTCTCCCGGTCGTTCGTGGACGCGCTCGGCGACCGGGTGATTCCGGTGGGTATCGACCCCTCGTTCGGGTCGCTCGCGGAACGACTCGTCCGGGAGTTCGACGAACTCGGGACGCACGTCGATATGACGGAGGGTATCCACACCGGCAACGTGCGGGAAAAGCTCGTCGTGGACGAACCGGGACCGGACTGTGAGCGAGTCGTCGGCGGGGGGGACGTTTCGCGCTACCGATTGGAGTGGGACGGCAACTGGGTTCGGTTCGACCCGTCGCTCATCGGCGACGGCGAGTACGGTGCCTTACGCGACCGGACGGTCTTCGACGGCGAGAAACTGCTCCTCCGGGACATCAGCGACCGCCCCGTGGCGACCTACGACGACACCGGAACGTACGCGCTGAACACCCTCTTCAGCGTCCAGTCCCGTCCTCGTTCCGACCTGCCGCTTCGCTACCTCCTCGCGGTCATCAACGCCACGGTTTCGGCCTGCTGGTTTCAGCAGGTGTACGGCGGCACGCACGTCAGCGGCGGCTATCTCCGGTTCAAGCCGATGTTCGCGAATCGGTTGCCGGTTCCCGACGGCGAAGGGGAACGCGACGAACTGGTCGCGCTGACGAAGCGGTTGGAACGGTTTCGAGAGGCGCGTTCGGACCTCGATACCCGTCTTCCGGGAGGGGATGAGGGTCCGGAAGGGGACGAAGGTCCAGTGGGGGATGACGGCCCGCGACTCGGCGACCTCGTTCGGCGGGTCGGCACCGACTCGCCGTTGGCCGAGACGACGACGACGCGGGACGGGCTTCGCGTCGGGAACGTCAGCGTCGAGAGAGGAGTGGACGACCTCGTGTTCTCGGCGACGGCGCGCTACCGCCCCGCGGAAGAGCGTGCCACCGATACGTGGGGGTTCGCGGAGACGGAACCGATTCGAGCGCTCGTGTTCGAGGCCGACGGGCGGGAGGAGTGGCGCGACGTGCTCCCGTGGTGCGTCCCGCGTCACGTCGAAAGCGACGCCTTCACCGAGGAGGCGCGGAAAACCATCTCGCCGCTCGACCGACTCGAATCGATTCGGCTGCCGTCGCTCGAAACCGCGACGGCGTTCGCGGAGCGGTGTCGATCCGCGGCGCAAGTGGACGCGAAAATCGAGCGGACGGATGTGGCAATCGACCGACTCGTCTATCGAGCCTACGGACTCTCGGCGGACGAAATCGAACTGGTCGAGCGACTCGCGAAGTGAGGTCCCGGGGCAACGAACGGGCGTTGTGAACACAGACCCATTCAGTTGCTAGAGACTGCTATTCTACCCCGGAACACTGACAGGGGAATTAATACCCGAGAAGCGGTTTCGTTCCCACATGAGCGACCACTCGCACGGTCACGACCGTGACCACGATGGCCACCACCACGACAGCAACGGCCACGGCGGTCACGGCCACGACCACGACGGTCACGGTCACGGCGGCCGCGGGGGGTCAGGGAACCGGCGAGCGTTGAAAATCGCGCTCGTCATCAACACCGCGTTCTTCGTGGTGGAAATCGCTGGGGC
The DNA here is from genome assembly GCF_049568665.1 of Haladaptatus sp. SPP-AMP-3. NCBI lineage: Archaea > Methanobacteriati > Methanobacteriota > Halobacteria > Halobacteriales > Haladaptataceae > Haladaptatus > Haladaptatus sp. SPP-AMP-3. The sequence continues at coordinate 312,372 of NZ_CP145898.1, forward strand.
GCTGTACGCCAACTCGCTCACGCTCCTCGCAGACGCCGGGCACATGCTCACGGACTCGGCGAGCATCGTCCTCGCGCTCTTCGCCGCGTGGATTGCCACGCTCGACGCGGACTCGAAGCGCACCTACGGCTATCAACGCGCCGAGATTCTCGCCGCGCTGGCGAACGGCGTCTTCCTCGTCATCATCGTCGTCTACGTCGCCTACGAGGCCGTCATGCGGTTCCAGAACCCGCAGGACGTGAAGGCGCTTCCGACAATCGTCATCGGTGTCGTGGGACTCGGCGCGAACCTCGCCGGGGCCTACGTCCTCCACGGCGGCCGGGACAGCCTCAACGTCGAGGGCGTCTACCTCCACCTGCTGACCGACGCCGCCGGAAGCATCGCCGCCATCGCGCTGGGCGTCGGGTTGTACGTCTCCGACCTCTACGTCCTCGACCCGCTATTCAGCCTCGTCATCGCCGCGCTCGTCCTGTACTCCGCGAAGGACCTCCTCATCGAGAGCGTCAACATCCTCCTGCAGGGCACGCCGTCCAGCGTGGACGTGGACGACATCACCGGGACGCTCTCCGACCTCGACGGGACCGAGGACGTCCACGACGTGCACGTCTGGGCGCTCACCAACCGCAGTTTGGCCTGTAGCGCCCACGTCGTCGTCGCGGACGACGCGGACCGCGACGCGGTTCTCGACGCCGCCCGCCACGCCCTCAACGAACGCCACGACATCGGCCACGCGACCATCCAAGTCGAGTCCGAGAGCGGCGACTGCGAAACCGCCGACTTCGACTGCTATCCGGCGAACGGCGGCCACGTCGCCGATTGAAGGGAATGAGCGGCGGAGCAGGGAAAGCGGTTCGATGGGACGGGTGCGGAGGCGGTGCGGTGGACGTGAAATCGATTTCGAACCGCTCGGACGAGAGTAGAGGGGGAGAAAGGGGAGGATACAGTGTGAGATGGTAGAAATCAGTATGAAATAGTATGATTTAGTACGGAATAGGAGAATATAGTATGAAATAGTATCTTTCGATAGTATTCAGTGGAAAATAGAACGCTCCGGTAGTCACGAAGTCACGCCGGTAGGGTCGCGGTGGTGAAAACCACGAACGCGGCGAGACCGACGAGGGCGGCGGTTGCGAACCCGAGTATCGAAAGTAGCGCCGTGAAATAATTCACACGAAGGTGCCTTAAATTCCTTTTAAATAATTTTTATTGCATTTTCATAAGTTATCACCAATCTTTTTGAGGCGAAAATCCGTACACGGGGATATGATGCAGACCGGGTTGGCGGCTGTGACGACGGACACGCTCGTGGTGTTCGCCATCGTCCTCATCGCGCTGGTGTTCTTCGCGACGGAGTTACTTCCCGTCGACGTGACCGCGATTCTGATAATGGTCACGCTGATGGTGCTCGAACCGTGGACGGGAATCAGCACGACGGAGGGGATTTCCGGGTTCGCCAACGAAGCGACCATCACCGTGCTGGCGATGCTCATCCTGAGCGCGGGCGTCAGCCAAACGGGGGTCGTCCAGTTGCTCGGCAGTCGGCTGGCCGACTTCGCAGGAAGCGACCTGAAAAAACAGCTGTTCGCAACCATCGGCGTCGCCGGACCCGCGTCCGGGTTCGTGAACAACACGCCCGTCGTGGCGATTCTCGTCCCGGTCATCACGGACCTCGCGCACGAGGGGAAGACTTCGCCGTCGAAACTGCTCATCCCGCTCTCCTACGCCTCGATGCTCGGCGGAATGCTCACGCTCATCGGCACTTCGACCAACATCCTCGCCAGCAACGTGACGGGGCGACTCGCCGAGCGAACCGGAAACGCCCGCCTCCACGCCTTCTCGATGTTCGAGTTCACGGGACTCGGCGTCATCGTCCTCGTGGTCGGCGGACTCTACCTGTTGTTCGTCGGCCACCGACTCCTACCCGAACGCGTCCCGCCGGAGGAAGACTACATCGAGGAGTACGAGATGGAAAACTACCTCACGGAAGTCGAAGTGGCGGAGGGGTCGCCGTTCGTCGGCAAAACGGTCGAGGACGCCATCGACGAGGCCGTTTTCGACGCCGAGATAATCCAGTTAGTTCGGGACGACGAGACGTTCATCGAACACATCGGTCAGCGGACGATACGCGCCGGTGACGTGCTCACGCTCCGAATCGACAAACGGACGCTAAGTACGCTCACGACGCTCGAACATCTGACGCTCGCGGGGACGCCGACGGAGGCGGAAATCGACCCCGGCGAGGAACAGACGCTCGTCGAAGTCGTCATTCCCTCCGGGTCCTCGCTCGTCGGGGAGACGCTTTCGAGTTCGACGTTCCGGGAGCGCTTCGACGCCGCGGTCCTCGCCTTCCGGAGCCGCGGCGAGGTCATTCACGAGCGTCTCGACCGGGTGACGGTTCGGGTCGGCGACACGCTCCTCGTGCAGGCGTCGGCCGACGGCATCGACCGACTGGCGGCGAACCGGGATTTCATCGTGGCCCACCAAGTGAGCGACCCGGACTACCGAACCGAGAAGATTCCGGCGGCGCTCGCCATCATCGTCGGAGTCGTCTCGCTCGCCGCGCTCGGGGTCTTCCCCATTCTCGTCACGGCGCTCGGCGGCGTGGTGGCGATGGTCGCCACCGGCGTCCTGAAACCCGGCGAGTTGTACGAATCGGTCGAGTGGAACGTCATCTTCCTGCTGGCGGGCGTCATCCCGCTCGGCGTCGCCCTCGAAAACTCCGGCGGCGCGGAACTCCTCGGCGGCCTCGTCGCGGCCAGCGCGAACTACCTCCCGGTCGTGGCCGTCCTCTGGATATTCTACATCGCCACGGGCCTCATCACGGAGGTCATCAGCAACAACGCCAGCGTCGTCCTGATGATTCCCGTGGCCGTCGAGGCGGCGACCCGAATCGACGCCAATCCGTTCGCGTTCGTCCTCGCGGTGACGTTCGCCGCCTCGACGTCGTTCCTCGGTCCCGTCGGCTATCAGACCAACCTGTTCGTCTACGGACCGGGCGGCTACAAGTTCACGGACTACTTCCGAATCGGGGCACCGCTCCAACTGCTCCTATCCGCCGTGACGGTCGCCGGAATCGTGGCGTTCTGGGGACTCTGAGGGAAACGGGGATTCGACGAAGTGGTCGAATCGGGTGCGTGGTGCGTGTCTCTCGTTTCAGTTCCGATTCGGCCGGAATCCCGAGAGCACGTCCAGCCACGAGACGAAGATGAACGCCCCGATGACCGCGGCCATCGTGCCGCCGAAGAGGGTCGCCATCCGCTCCGTGATGTGTTCCCGTTCCGAAATCGTGATGGCGTACACCCTATCGTCGTCGATGACGAACGAGTAGTCCTCCAACGCGCCGGGCGGGTCGTCCGACAGCTGATACGACCCGTGGAGTTTCGCGCGACCGAAGGCGACCCGCGCCTCGCTGGATAAGCTTCCGTACTTCACCGACGACGAGCGCACGCCGGGTTCGTTCTTCTCCACCTGCTCCAGCGAGAGCGTGTAGGTCGTCGTGTTTTGCGGCGGCTGGAGGAGCGCGTAGCCGGTGAGGACGAGCCCGGCCAAGAGCATGAGCGTCGCGAGTGCCTGAATCAGAAAGCTGTCGAACCGCATTCGATGTTGGTTGTGGTGTAGCGGGGGAGGTAAAGGGTTTCCATCGAACGTGGGGAGAAAGAAAACGGGACGGTCGGTCGGAATCGGTTATCGACGGGACGGAAGGACGTCTCGAACCGGATACAGGTCTTCACGGATGCCCGCGCCGTCACAGTCGTCGTTCGGACACTGGTAGTGCCACCCGTCGTCCGTCGCGGCGTCGGCATCGAAACGCTCCCCACACACCTGGCAGAACAGTCGGTCGAGGTCCCCCGACCGTGTTCTGCTTGCAAGTTCAGGCTGCATACGCGTATATTCGCAGTCATCAATGAAAGAACCTACGTTTTTCCGGTGACACGTGTGAGACCCCCTATCGTTGGGAGAATTTCCCACCGTCGGGTGACATGCATGATACCGGGTTACCGTGCAGTTAGCGAGCGGTTTAGTGGCTGGCACCCATGGGACCGTGTATGGAGAAGCAGACCCTGACCTGCCTATGTGAGCTACCGCCGAGCGCGAAGCTCGTGTTCAAAGTGTTGGAGTACAGCGGCGCCCACACGCAGAAGGAAATCGTGAAGCGGTCACGACTCTCGGCGCGGACGGTCAGGAGCGCACTGGAGAACCTGACGGAGATCGGTGCCGTCACCGAGGAGGTGTACATCCCCGACGCCCGACAGCGGCTCTACCGACTGGATGATACGGGCAACTGGGAGCAAGTGAACTGCTTGAACGAAGTGCCGGTGTAGGACCGGAACGTAGCGGTACGGAACCGAACTGATCGAACCCCTTCTACGCGGACGTATCGACACGCGTCGTCCAGCGCGGCGACCCGCCAGCCAACAGCCAGAGGCCGGTGCCGAGGAGCGACAGCGGCGCGACGACCAACAGTAACCACCCGCCGAGACCGGCGTCCGCCGTCAGCGCTCCGGCGATGAGAACGAACGCGACGAACGGCGTCGCCAGCAGGAGGAGGGCGATGAGGAGGATACGCCGAAGGGGAAGTTCCTCCGCGGGTTCAGTTGTGGGAGACATACCGGAGATCCGTCGTCAGAATTCATATTTATTCCGGGAAGTTTTTCGAGCTACGACGACGCGGAGAACTCGACGACCTCGATGCCGGACGTTTCGAAGTCGTTCATGGCGGCGAGGCGGTCGGGAACCTCGGCCAGAGAAACGGTGTTCGTCACGAGTTTGCCGGGCGTGAGCGTGTCCCGTTCCAGCATGCGAAGCAGTTCGTCATAGCGGGACGGCGGCATCCCGCGCGACCCCAAAAACGTGATTTCGCGCATCGTCATCGCGTCGGTCGGGAGGGAGACCTCGCCGCGTTCCGCGTCCGTCGTCAACCCGAGTTGGACGTGTTGACCGCGCGGACGGAGGCAGTCGATGGAACTCCGACACGTTTCAGCGATGCCGAGCGCGTCGATGGAGACGTCGGCCCCGCCGAGACGCGCCTGAATCGTCGTCGGAACGTCGGTCTCGGCGTCGGCGAGCACCGTCTCGTCCGCGCCGAGGTCCCGCGCGCGGTCGAGTTTGTCGGCGTCCAAATCCACCGCGAGGACGTTCGCGCCGAGCGCGTCGGCGACGTGAACCGCCGAGAGGCCGACGCCGCCACAGCCGTGAACCGCGACCCAATCGCCCGGCGTCAGGTCGGCGCGGTGGGCGAGCGCGTGGTACGCCGTGACGAACCGACAGCCCAACCCGGCCATCTCGACCGGCGAGACGGATTCGGGGAGGTGCACCGCGTTGTAGTCGGCGTAGGGAACGTGGACCCGTTCCGCGAACGCACCCGGCGCGGCCTCCTCGAACCCGAGGGCGATGCCGTTTTCACAGACGTTGCCGTGGCCGTTTTGGCAGTACTCGCAGTGGCCCCGACCGAGGTTGAACGGGACCGCGATTCGGTCCCCCTCGTCGATGTCCCGGACCTGCTCGCCGACCGCGACGACCCGCCCGGCGGGTTCGTGACCGAGGATTTGTCCGATCGGAACTTGGTCGTCGGCCCACTCGCCGTGGCCCTGCCACGCGTGCCAGTCGCTTCGACAGATGCCACAGGCTTCGGTTTCGATGACGACGCCGTGCGGGTCGGGCGTCGGTTCCGGCACCTCCTCGATGGAAAGCGGTTCGCCGTACTCGCGCAACACAGCGGCTTTCATACCCGAGGGTCGGCCCTCGTCGGCTTAAAACGGCGGGAGGGGGCAAACGGGAGGACGCGAATCACGGTTGGAACTTTTAGGGTCGCTCACCGTACATCGGATATGAACCCTCGACTCCGGCGCGTCGTCTCTTTAGGGCGGGACATCGTGCGGGAAGTGCACGAGGAGAACATCAAATTCATGGCGGGGAGCATCGCCTACCACTCCTTCGTCTCCCTGCTTCCCGTGCTCCTGTTGTTGACGCTCATCGTCTCTGCGGTCGGGAGCGAAACCCTCGCGAGGCGATTGGTACAGGACATCGGGTCCTATCTCCCGGCGAGCGCCAACATCTTCCTGCAAAACGCGATTTCGGGGGCACCGTCACCCGGCGACTCGCTCGTCGTCGTCGTGGTGCTCCTCTGGGGCACGTTTCGGATCTTCCGGGCGCTCGACGCGGCGTTCGCGGACATCTACGACGTCGAGCGAAAGACCTCGTTCAGGGACGAACTGGAGGACGGCGTGGTCGTCCTCGTGGCACTCGTCCTCGTGGTCGTCACCATCGGCGTGACCAGCGCGACGATTTCGACGCCACAGCGGGTGCCCTTCGACGAGTATCTGGCCGAAGGGGTGTCGATACTCGTCCTCGGCATCGCGTTCCTCCCGATGTACTACGTGTTTCCGAACATCGACGTCGGAATCGGAGAAATCCTCCCCGGCGTCGCCATCGCGGCCGTCGGTTGGCAGGTCCTCCACTCGGTGTTTCACATGTACGCACAAGTCTCGGCGTACAACACCAGCCTGTACGGAACCGTCGGAAAGATCCTCCTCGTCATCGTCTGGCTCTACGTCGGCAGCATCGTCATCCTATTCGGCGCGGCGGTCAACGCGGTCCTCGCCGGACGGACGGGAGACGCCGCCGAAAGCGACCGCGAACGCGACTCGGCGGACGTGAAACCGACAGAGGAGAAGGGTACGGTGGGGGACGAGACAGTGGAGGGCGGCGGGGTTGCGAGCGAGGCGGGAGCGAACGGTACGAGGGCGAGTGAAACAGTGGCGAACGGGGGAGAAGCAGTGGCGAGCGGAGGAATAAAGAACGAACAGGAGTTCCGGGAGGTGTTACACCGGCTTACCAGACAGGCGCGTGAGGACGGCCTTTCGAAGAACGAGATTCAACGAGGGTTACGGCGGGAAATCACGAAGACGAGGCGCAGCGGGGAGTAGGGAACCGGCACAACTGTTTTGCTCATTCGTCACGATACGTACTCGATACGGGGGAAAGGGGTATGCCAGACAAACCACATCAGAACCTAGCGATCATCGGTCACGTCGACCACGGAAAATCCACCTTAGTCGGACGACTCCTCTTCGAGACGGGGAGCGTCCCGGAACACGTCATCGAACAGCACAAACAGGAAGCCGAAGAGAAGGGGAAGGGCGGCTTCGAGTTCGCCTACGTGATGGACAACCTCGCCGAGGAGCGCGAACGAGGCGTCACCATCGACATCGCCCATCAGGAGTTCGACACCGACGAGTACTACTTCACCATCGTCGATACGCCGGGCCACCGCGACTTCGTGAAGAACATGATAACGGGCGCGAGTCAGGCGGACAACGCCGTCCTCGTCGTCGCCGCGGACGACGGCGTTCAACCACAGACGCAAGAACACGTCTTCCTCGCGCGCACCTTGGGCATCAACGAACTCATCGTCGCGGTGAACAAGATGGACGCCGCGGATTACAGCGAGGACCGTTACCGCGAGGTCGTAGACGAGGTGAAGGGGCTGTTGAATCAGGTTCGGTTCGACACCGAGGACGCCTCGTTCATCCCGATTTCGGCGCTCGCGGGGGACAACATCGTGGACCACAGCGACGAGATGTCGTGGTACGACGGGGAAACCGTCCTCGAAGCGCTCAACGACCTGCCGATGCCGGAGCCGCCGACCGATGCACCGCTTCGGTTGCCGATTCAGGACGTGTACACGATTTCGGGCATCGGGACCGTCCCGGTCGGACGCGTCGAGACGGGCATGTTGAACATCGGCGATTCGGTGTCCTTCCAACCGAGCGACGTGACCGGCGAGGTCAAAACCATCGAGATGCACCACGAGGAAGTTCCGGAAGCGGGACCGGGGGATAACGTCGGGTTCAACGTCCGCGGGGTCGGCAAAAACGACATCCGACGCGGGGACGTCGCGGGTCCGGCGGACGACCCGCCGAAGGTGGCGGACACCTTCACGGCCCAAATCGTCGTGATGCAACACCCGTCGGTCATCACCGCGGGCTACACGCCGGTCTTCCACGCGCACACCGCGCAGGACGCCTGCACCATCGAGTCCATCGACCAGAAGATAGACCCGGCCAGCGGCGAAGTCGTCGAGGAGAATCCCGACTACATCCAGAGCGGTGACGCCGCCGTCGTCACCGTCAGACCGCAGAAACCGCTGTCCATCGAACCGTCGTCGGAGATTCCCGAACTCGGCAGTTTCGCGGTGCGCGACATGGGCCAGACCATCGCGGCGGGGCGGGTGCTGGAAGTGAACGAGAAGTAGCGGGCGTCGGCCCGAATCGCTGTTTTTGGCGGGATGAAGTCCGGTGAGTGTACGGAAGATGGTGAAACAGACCGGAGCGGCGCGGATGCGTCGCTCCGGTCCGCACAGTGTCGGGTAGAAAACGAAGAACAGGGGAAGAAGGAGAGAAAACGGCGACGGTGAGAACCGGAGAGCATTGAGCAAGATATTCATATTATTCCGGTTAGAAAAGTTCATTTGCATTGTTTTTAGCAAATTGGGAAATCATTGGCAGAGCTTATCGCCCGATATCACCACAAGAACTAAATAGTAATCGCGCCGTTGTAACATGTGTTATGGCATACCAAACAGGAGGGAACGAATAGGATTCAAAGAACGACCCGAGAAAGACCACGGCTTTGCGCCTGTCAAAATCTACAGCTCTGTGTCTCTGGTTCGGTGCATCTCCCGATGCATCTTCCAATTCAGGTCTACCGGTTTTCGGAAATACGACTCCAGTCGAACGTCCGTTGAACCCGACAACGGTGCGGTTTCCCGGACCGACGCGCTTTTTCATACGGGACTGCTACGGAGGGTGTGCAATGGCTTCACGAGGATGAACGGACGAGCAATCCGTTCGGAATGCAACCACCCTGCCAGTGTAACGTCACACACGACGGGGACTGTGCAGTGTTCGGCTACGGCGACGCGAACGCGGACTTCCACCTCATCGGCGACCATCCGGGGGAACACGGCGGCATCGAGTCGAACGTGCCGTTTACCGGCGGCCCCGCCGGGGAGACGCTACAGCCGGTGTTGAACGAGGTCGGCTTCCTCGGCGACGTGTACAGCGACCGGCCGACCATCGCGAACCTGTTCATGAGCTACCTTCACATGTGCGGGCTGCCCGACGGTCGGCAACCGACGCCGCGAGAGTACGACGACATGGAGCGGTTTTTCGACGCCGAACTCAGGGCTATCGCGGCACACGTCCTGCTTCCGGTCGGTCGAACGGCGACCGAACACGTCTTCTGGGAGTTCACGGCGCAAGCCGAAAAACACGGAATCGGCGACGGACGGGACGGCCCGGACATGGCGGCGCTCCACGCCGAGGAGATCAAAGGACGGGGCTTCCTCGTCGTCCCGGTTCGTGACCCGCGCGAGTGGGGGCCGAACGACGGCGACCGCCTTAGGGAGCGGTTGAACGGAATCCTGTCCTCGGACTACCAGCAGACGGTCGATTTGGGCCGCTTCATGCCGGACGCCGATCCGTACGAGGTTCGGTGACGGCGCGAACGAGTCCGACCACGATTCCCGCGACGAACTCGACCGCGAGCAGCGCGACGGGGAGCACGATGAACGAAGCGGCGAGAAAGCCGAGCGCGATGCCGCCGATGATGGCGGCGCGTTTCCAGCGCGATTCCGGGCGTTCGAACTCCATGTGACGGGAACGTCGAGCGAGCGGGTAAAACGCGGTGAGCGTTCGGCCGGTAAGGAGAGATTACCACGAAAATCGGCTCATGGGAACGGGCCGGTCCACTCGTCCAGACAGTCCTCGCTACAGAAGTGAAGCGTCACGTTCTCCGTTTGGTTGGCGGTGACGCTGTGTCGAACGACCACTGTCGGGTGGTACTCCGAGAGGTTGACGAGTTTGCCGCAGTTGGCACAGGACGTGAATTCATCGTCCGAGTGGGTGGGACCGGGCATAGAGTCACCACGACCCGAAAACGCGTAAACGTATGGTCTAGCCGCCGAGTTCGCGTCCGCTCGCTCCGGGGTCCGTCTCCCGCTCGACGGAAATTGTGTTTTCGACCGCTTCGCGCACGTCCTGTTCGAGGACCGAGAACGCCATCGCGCGGACGAACACCTCGTAATCGGCGTGCGTCTCGCTCTCGTCCTCGGCGACGATTTCGGTCACCATCTCGATTTCGGGGTCCTGCCCGGAGAGTTCACAGACGCGAAGCGACACGTCACGATTCCAGAGGTTGCCGATACACTCGCCGACCGACCGGTACAGGGCGGAGCGCATACTCATCCCGGAACCGACCCGTTCCCGAACCTTGCCCGCGAGTCGGTGCACGACTCGCCTGTACTCCCGGGCGTCGAAGTTCTCCATCGTCGTGGAAAGCTTCCATTTCGAGATATTAAAACCCCGACCACGGCTTCACCGACTAAACGAAAATAGTCGGAGATGGGAAACTACCAACGAGCGGCCAGAAGATAAATCATACCTTTATCATCGTCGTAGACCCAATACCTTTTTAAAATCAACGAGAGATATTGAACTACATGGCACGCGAGCAACGAAACGACCGATTACCGAGACGACCGACGGTCTCGGTGCGAAGTAACGACGAGAATCCCAGACCGGGCGCTCGAAATCGAGTGGAAAGCGACGCATACCAAGGGACGAAACGATGAGCGTCAGTTCCGACTCGACCGCGGGAGATGGATTCGAACACCACACGGAGGAGTCCGTCGAACCGCTCTCCCGCGACAAGATATTTCATATTCTCCAGACACAGCGACGTCGGGACGCGCTTCGGTTCCTGAAGGAAATCGGCGGCACGGTCGAGATGCGCGACCTCGCGGAGCAGGTCGCGGCGTGGGAAAACGACACGACCGTGCAGGCGCTCACCTCGGACGAACGCCAGCGCGTGTACATCGCGCTGTACCAATCCCACCTGCCGAAGCTCGAAAGCGAGGGAATCATCCGCTACAACAAGAGCCGCGGCATCGTCGAACGCGGACCGCTGGCCGACCAGTTCGACCCGTATCTCGACACCGCGGACGAATCCGCCTACGAAGTCGAAACGGAAGACGACGAGTCGAGCGACGACGAAACTCCGTGGTTGCGCTACTACCGAGTTGCCACCGCGGTCGGAATCGCCGTCGTGGCGGCGGCGTGGCTCGGCGTCCCACCCGTTTCCTTCGTTCCGAACCTCATTTGGGACGTCCTCATCGTCGCGTCGTTTACGGCGCTGTCACTCGCCCAACTCCTCACGAGCGACGAGTAACGAGTACCGCTCCGACGTTCGACACGCCGACGGACGCCACTCGTTATCGGGAGAAATATAAAAAATATAATGAGTGGTGACGCTCGAAAACAGGTGTGAACCGAATTCGACTCGAAAACTCGGAGTTCGAGGGAGAAAACAGCGTTTACCTCCTCGGTACCGATACCGATGCTCCCACGACACTCATCGACACGAGCGTGCGAAAGCCCGAAACGCTCGATTCGTTGGAGTCGGGATTGGCCGACTACGGCTGTTCAGTCGGCGACGTGGACCGCGTGCTCATCACTCATTGGCACACCGACCACGCCGGACTCGCGGGAACCGTCCAAGCGCGAAGCGACGCCACCGTCTTCGTCCACGAGGACGACGCGGCGCTCGTCGCCCAGGACGAGACGGCGTGGGACGCCATCGAAACGCGCCAACAGCGCCTCCTCGACGAGTGGGGCCTCCCCGAGCACATCCAGGACCCGGTGTTCCAGCACGCGCGGAAGATCGGTCGCCTCGACGGTCCCGAACCGACCGTCGAACCGTTTTTCGCGGGCGACCGGTTCGATTGCGGCGACGTCGAACTCGAAGCCGTCCACCTCCCCGGCCACACCGCCGGTCTCGCAGGATTCGCCTTCGACGGCGACTCCGGCCGCGAACTCTTCTGCGGTGACGCCCTCCTCGGAAACTACACGCCCAACGTCGGCGGCGCGGACGTCCGCCTCGAAAACCCGCTCACGGCGTACCTCGATACGCTCTCGCACGTCGTTGGGGAGTCCTACGACCGCGCGTGGCCCGGCCACGGCGACCCGTTCGATCCGACGGAGCGCGCCCGCGAGATTCGCGACCACCACCGCGACCGCGCCGGTGACGTCATCGACGTGCTGGAACGACACGGCCCGACCGACCCGTGGACCGTGGGTTCCCACCTGTTCGGCGACCTCGACGGCATCCACCTCCTCCACGGCCCTGGCGAATCCTACGCTCACCTCCGACACCTCGCGGAATCGGGATACGTCGAACGCGTCGGCGACGAGTACGAACTGGTCGAGCAACCCGATTTGGACGCGCTCTTTGCGGAGCGGGTCGAAGCGGACCCGTAATCACGAGTTCGCGTCTCGAGTCCGGGAAACGGATGTTTGGTGCTTGATGGCAGTTTTCGGATAGTCCAGTCACGGTCGCTACGAACGACCGATGGTTGTCGAGTGATTGCATCGCTACGAGGTGAGTTTGTTTTAACTGAGAGTGTACCACTGAAGTGAAAACTTCGAAAGCCCGCGCCTCGCCAGCGCGCGCCGGACTGGAAATTCGAATGCACGAAGCAGTACGAACGCGCGAAACACGCAAAACGGAAATTCGAATTTGCGGGCTCGAAAAGGTCGAAATAGTTCCGAGTCGGGAGAATAGCGGTGGAGTCGCATCAAGGGAGGTGTCGAGCGAACACGTCGTCGTGGAGCGTCTCGCAGGCGTAATCGAGAATCGCCTCCAGGTTTTGCGTGTCGTACTGGTTGTACCGGACGAGGATGTCGAGGGCGTCCTCGTCGCCCGCTTCGTACTGATGCCAGAGTCGAACCGCGTCCTCGCCGCCGATGTCCATGCCGCCGCGACTGATGTCGAGGTCGGACTCCACCGCGCTGAGGCCGCCGGTGAGACCGAGGCGCTTGCAGACGTACATCAAATCGACGTGGGGCGTGTCGAGCGACAGGTCGAATTCGTGTTCAAGGAACGGCTGGTCGAAGCGTTTGCCGTTGAACGAGACTATCAGGTCCGACTCGCCGAGTTCGCGCCGAAGGGCATCCGCGGTCAAATCGTCGCCGCGAACGAGCGTCTTCGTCTCGCCGTCGCGGTGGAGGCTGACCGTGGTGACGACGCTGGAGTGGTGGCTCAGCCCGGTCGTCTCGATGTCGAAAAAGCAGGTGGAAGAACGGAAGTTCTCGTACAACCGCCACCCCTCGCCGCTGGGGAAGGCGGACGCGAAAAATGCGGAGTTTCCGTCGTCCAAGTGCTCGCTCGCGGTGGCGATGAACGACTCGATTCGGTCGCCGGTGGCGTCCCCGACGTGCAACGGATCGAACTCGTCCCAATGTGTGACGCCGTTTCGCCACAGTTTCCGTTCCGTCTTCTCGCCCACCCCGCGGACGGGAATGAAACTGTTCTCGATTCGCATCGACCGAAGGATACCACGAGAGCGTTAAATGCATTGTCTCTCGCGGACGAAAACCGTCAGTTCCGTGAATGAAACCATGGCCGAAGCTTACTCGGCGCTGAGCATGCCGCGAATCGTCGCGCGCAAGTCCGCGGTATCGACCGGCTTTTCGAGGATGGAGCGAACCCCGCGACTGATGGCTTCGCGCCGGAGGTGCGGCGGCGTCTCGGGCGTGAGAACGACCATCGGAACCCCGCGTTCGTTGAGGTCGTCACACCGTTTCCAGAGGTCTGCGGTGTACCCCTCCGTATCGAGGACCGCGACGGCTATCGACGCCCCGTCTCGGAGCACGCTGTCGAACTCCTCGACGGACGTGACGGGGGTCGCCTCACAACCCTCTTCGGAAACGAGGTCCGCGAGGAGCGAGAGGTTGCGCTCGTTCTTACTCAGGACGAGCACGGATGATGAAGCGGTCATTCATCGTCGAGGTCCGGCGCGGATTCGACCCACTCGGGAGCGCCCGAGAGAACGCCACGAAGCCCGGTGAGCGGTTCGCCGACTTCGACGCCGTGTTCGGTGATGCGGAACTCGCGGAGGGTGCGCTCGAAATCGCTGGTTCGTTTCTTCAGCACGCCGATGGCCTTGCGCATCTCGCCGGAGATTTCGAGGTGGCGAAGGAAGACGAGGGTGTCGGCGAGATAACTGATACCGGCCTCGGTCGCGCGGAATTCACCGGTCACGGTGCCGATTTCGTCCACGAGGATGACGGTGACGCCCATACTCTTCAGGTAGCGCGAGAGGGTGTGGAGCTTTCGGACCAGCGTCTCGTTGTCCTCGCTTCGGACCGACAGCTTGTACCCCTGTAGACCGTCTATCATCACGATGCTGATGTCGTTGTCCTCCACTTCGTGGCGCACCTTTCTGGCGAACTCCAGCGCCGAGTGGTCGAGGGGTTCGACCTCTTCGACCGAAAGCGTCCCTTCCGCCATCATCTCGCCGACCGGGATGCCGATGGATTTGTTCCGTTGCATGAACGTCTCGGTCGATTCCTCGAACATGTAGATTATCGACCGCTCGCCGCGATTCGCGGCCTCCTTCATGAACTGCGTTCCGGCCGTCGTCTTCCCGACGCCGGTCGGACCGCTGATGACGGACACCGTGCCGCGCTCGATACCGCCGTGCAGCAGTTCGTCGATTTCGGGGACGCCCGACGGGATGGGTTCGGCGACGTATTCGCCGTCGGACTTGCTCGTCGTGAGTTGGGGATAGACGGCGAGACCGCCCGCCTCGATTCGCATCGAATGTCTGCCTTCCCGGATAGACGACCCGCGAAACTTCGGCACGCTGATGGTGCGACCGCGTTCCGAGCGTTCGAGTTCGATAGTACCGTCCGTCATGTACTGGAGGTCGTCGTCCGGCGAGTTCGCAGTGTTTTCCGACGTGACGAGAACGGTCGCGCCCTGCTCTTTCAGGTAGCGCATGAACGCGATGACCTGCTTTCGGAACTGGTACTCACCCGAGGTCAGGTGTCGGAGTTTCGTGAGGGGGTCGATGAACACCCGATCCGGCTGTATGGTTTCGACGCGCTCGGTTATCGCCTGCGTGAGCGGTTCCTGTTCGACTTCGCTCGGAGAGAAGATATCGTAGGACTGGTCGTCGACGAACACGTCCGAGTCGGGACTCAAATCGAGGAAGTGCACGTCGTCGAGGTCGATACCCAGTGTCGCCGCATTCTGTCGGATTTCCGATTTCGATTCCTCCAAATTGACGAACAACACCGTCTCGCCAGCGTCGAGACTCGCGGTGAGATAGTTGATGCCGAGAATCGTCTTCCCCGTTCCCGGATCGCCTCGAACAAGATAGCTCCGCCCTGGAATGAGTCCGCCGTGTACTATCTCGTCCAGTCCGGACACACCGGTCGATATCCGCTTCGGTGGACTGAGAGTCATACCCTAGTACATAATCGCCGGAACACACATATATCTCTATTGGGCGTAAAAACAACGAATCGCAAGGGAGCAACGGTCCGATTCGGGCGAAAATAGGGAGCGGACCGGGACATGACTATTCCAAGAATGTATATGGAAAAGAATAGTTTCGGAGGTGGAACCGTATGGCAGGAAACGAACACTTACTCGGGACCGTCAGGGGGTAAGCACCGGCAGCCGTTCGATTGGCAACAAATAACAAAGAGAGAGAGGGACCTAGCGACGCCATCGCGTGAGCCGCTCGTCCACCGACCCTGACGGGGTGAGCGACACGCAGGTGAAAATACGATGCCCGACGCAGACACCGACAAATATCCGGAAGAGTCCTCGCGCCGACGGTTCGTGAAAGGAGTCGTCGGCAGTGCGGCGTTGGCCGGTATCGGGACGGGAACGGCGGCGATGATGAAAACCGCGACGTCGCCCTCCGGAGCGGGTGGCGGGACCGTCGAATACTACGGCGTCGAAAACATCGCCGGACCCGCACCGCGGGGGATGCCCCAAATTCCGGTCGAACTCGATAGCAACGGCGACCTGAAAGGCGTGTGGCCCGAGGTGAAGCAGGTCGAACGAAGCGGCAACACCGTCACCATCGCCGAGCAACAGATGGGGGGAATCACGTACTCCTCCCAGTGGTTCCAGTACTGTGGCGTCCAGACGTATCCCGGCATCAAACCGGACGCGGAACAGGACAACTACTTCCGCTACACGTCCTCGCAGTACACGTGGCAATCCGAATCGGTTTCCGCGGGGGATAAGGTCAACATCGACGACTTCGACGACTACAGGACGTGGGGGAACGACATCGGAAAATCCGGCCTCGGGAAACCCGCCTCCGCGACGTGGCGGTCACAGGACGTGGAAGCGAGCGGGACGATTCCCGTCCAGATAATCAGGAGCGCGGCGATAGAGGAGGAGGCGAATAACAACCAGTGGTTACAGGCGAGCACGCAGGAGGGGTTCATCGCCATCCTCGACAAGTGTACCCACTTCTGTTGTGTGCCGCTATTCAAGGCCGACCCGGGGAGCGCGAAGTTCAACGCGCAAAACGACATCTACTGTCCGTGCCACCAGTCCGTCTACGACCCGTATTCCATCGAACGGCTCTCGTTCGTCGCCCTCCCGCGGCCGACGGATTCGTCGGGCGGGTAGGAGGTGACTAGCGGTTCCAGAGTAGAGCGATTCCGGAGTACCGGTTCCCGATTACCGCTCCTCGACCGGCTGCCACTCCCGATTTTCCCCGCCGACGTAGGCGGAGCGCGGCCGGATGATACGGTTGTCGTCGAGCTGTTCCAGACAGTGTGCGGTCCATCCGCCGACGCGGGCGATGGCGAACGTCGTCGTGAACAGTTCCGACGGAATCCCGATGCCGTGGAGGAGGACGGCCGTGTAGAATTCGACGTTCGTCGCCAGACTGAGGTCGGGCCTGCGTTCCGCGAGCAGGTCGGTCGTGGTCGTTTCGACCGTCTTCGCCGTCTCGAGGAACGCGCGTTCGCCGCCCGACTCGTAGAAGGATTCGGCGGCCGACGAAAGCACGGCGGCCCGCGGGTCGCGGACGTCGTAGACCCGGTGGCCGAAGCCCATGATTCGCTCTCCTTCATCGAGTTTGTCCTCGACGTAGCCCGCCGCGTCGCCCGAGTCGTGGACATCGAGGAGCATGTCGAGAACCGGGCCGGGCGCGCCCCCGTGGAGCGGTCCCTTGAGCGCGCCGACCGCGCCCGTAACTGCCGACACGAGGTCTGTCTCCGTCGAGACGATGGCTCGTCCGCTGAACGTCGAGGCGTTGAGGCCGTGGTCCACGACGGAGTTGAGGTAGGTTTCGAGGCCGCGCGTCTCGGCGTCGGTCGGTTCCTCCCCGGTGAGCATGTAGAGGTAGTTCACGGCGTGAGAGAGGTCGCCGTCGGGGGCGACCGGTTCGTTCCCGCTTCGGAGTCGCCAGTAGGCCGCCACGATGGTCGGCAGTTGCGCGAGGAGGAGGCGGGCTTCGTCCTCGGGACCGTCCGTTTCGTGGCCGAGCGTCGCAGCCGCGACGCCCATCCGAAGCGCGTCCATCGGGTCGGCGTCGTCCGCCGCGGCCGCCCGGAGCAAGTCCAGCGTCGCATCCGAGAGGTCGCGGTACGCGGCGAGGTCGGCGCGGAAGGACGCCAACTCCCCGGCGGTCGGCAGGCGGTCGTTCCACAGGAGGAAGACCGTCTCCTCGAACGTCGCGTGCTCGGCGAGCTCCGCGAGCGGATACCCGGCGATGACCAGTTCACCGGCGTCGCCGTCGATGTAGCTGCGTCGAGTTTCCGCGACGATGACGTTCTCCAATCCCTCGTCGATAGTCTGGTCGGTCATGCTTCGAACGAACTACGAACGCCGGAGCATATATACACCCTATATTTCCTATTACGAATATAAATTCGTGAAAATCGTGGAGCGTTCGGAAACCGCTCAGTCGGCCGCGACGGACGCGTGCGATTCGAACGGGTCGGAAACGGAGCGGAAGAGGAGGACCGACCCGACGGCGGCGACCCCGAAAACCGAGAGCGCCACGAGCGGCGTCGTGGCGTTTGCGACCGCACCACCGGTCGTCCGGGCGAGGAAGAAGAGGAGGCCGTGAATCATCGAGACGCCGCTGAGCGTCGTCGCGCGGCCGTGTGATTTCACCCGGTCGTTGAGGAACGCGCTCTTGAGCGTCGCCGAAACGGTGTTCGAACTCCGAGAGAGGAGGAACGCCGGAAGGGCGACGACCGGGACGACGCTGGCACCGAGGAGCGCACACGCGAGCAGAACAGGGCCGAGCGTGAACCAGCCGTCGATTCCGAACCGGTCGCCGATTTTCGCGGCGACGGAGGACCCGGTCGCGGCGGCGAGCATCAGCCCCGCGTATAGGCCGCCGAGCGTTGCGGGGGTGAACCCGACCGAGAGTGCGACCGGTTGGACGAACACCTCGACGGTCTCGGGAACGGCGAGGACGACGCCCGAGAGGAACACGAACGACCGAACACGGCGGTTCGAGACGACGCGGGAGAGCGCGGCGCGAGCGTCGGCGAGCGAAAAGCCCTCGTTCGAACTGCTGACCGTCGGTTCGGGGAGCGTGAGGATGACGAGCGACCCGAGACCAGTCAGGGTCGCCGCGGCGAGAAACGGCAGCGGTGCCCACTGTTCGTACAGCACGCCCCCGGCGAGTGCGGTCATCGCGGCGGCCGCGTAGAAGGTCGCGCCGCTCCGGCCGTGGACACGGGTGAACGAATCGGTTTCGCCGTGGTCGGCGAGGGTGTCGTACAACCACGCGTCCGTGGTCCCCGACCGGAACGTCGCGGAGATACCCCAGAAACACCAGAGCGCGACGAACGCCGCGAGGGAATCGGCGAACGCGAATCCGAGATGGGTCAGCGAGATGAGGACCGAACCGAGGGCGAGGCCGTTCCGGCGACCGATTCTGTCGCCGAGATAGCCGGTCGGTACCTCGCCGAGGAGCGTTCCGACGAAGAACGACCCGGCGGCGAAGCCCACGCCCGCGAGGTCGAGACCTTGTGCGAGGGCGTGGACGGTGAGGATTGGGTAGACGAACCCCTCCGAGGTGAGTCCCCGATAGAGATAGAATCGGCGAATGGATCGGTCAACGGAGGTCATCGGAGAGGTCGGAGAGACGGTACGTTCGAGAGACGGTGCGAATCCGACGGACGAGTCTGGGTGGTCGAATCATGTGTTCCGGTCGTCACTGGAGCGTTCGTAGACCGTGGGACACAGCGCGACGGGAAAAGCGTTCGTTGAAGTCGATTTCAGTTGTATTTCTGTCGTTTTCGAGAGAAAAACGACCCGCTGAAATCCCCCGCCGTGGTACGTATCCCGTGAACGAGGGACGCATCGACGCGGCGGTGTGGGACGCCTTCCAACTGCTCGCGAACGAAACGCGATTGAAAATCCTGTACGCGCTCTGGAACGCGCCCGAGTGGACGGCGACGTTCACGGAGTTAAAGGAGGCGGTGGGAATGCGCGACAGCGGGCAGTTTCAGTACCACCTGAACGAACTCAGCGGGACGTTCGTCCGGAAAACCGACGGCGGCTACACGCACCTCGCCGGTGGTATCGCCCTCTATCGGGCGATGCTCGGGAGCGTCACCGGACCGGAATCGGTGGCCTCGATTCCGCTCGATACGACGTGTTCGACCTGCGGCGTGCCGCTCATGCTACAATACGAGCATCAAGTGTTCGACGCACGCTGTCCCGACTGCGAGGAAACGGCATCGAACGCGCCGTTTCTCCGGGGCGGTCTGGAAAACAGGTCGAACGAGGACCGGGCGACGGCGTTCGACGCGTGGACGCGACGACTGGTGGCCCTCCTCCGCGATGGCGTCTGTCCGTGGTGTGCGAGCACCGTGACGCACGACTTTTCGGCGGTGGAAGGCGACGGAACGGGGTCGGAGGGTGACGAAATTCACATCACGCACACCTGCGACCGATGCGGTGGCTTCCTCCGGACCACGCCCGTGGAGAACGTCATCGACCACCCCGCGGTGGTCGCGTTCTGCTACGACCGCGGACTCGACGGCACAGCGATACCGCATTGGGAGGCAGCGGAGTACGCCGCCGAGGAAACACGACTCGTCTCGGACGACCCGGTGGAAGTACGGATAACGATTCGACTGGCGGGCGACGAACTGACGCTCTCGCTGGACGAGGAGATGCGGGTTCGAGACGTCGAGGGATGAAGCATTCGATGGAGAAAAGCGTCGTTTGAGGCGTCAGTTAGTAGGATTTCTGGAAAGCTTTCCGGACATATTTCTGAAAAGCTTTCTGGATCGATTTTGGAGAAGACGGCCAGCAGGCGGACGGCAGTACGTCGAAGCGCCTTGCGAGCGGGCCAAAGGAACGGTCGGGGCGCGGTCGAGACGGTATCGACGAACCTGCCGACCGAACCGGAAGGAACGTGGGGGAACCCCACTCCTAAGGCCGAGAGAACCCAATCCGCTGGCATGAACATGCTCGTGGACGGCGAGTGGCGGACGGACGCGTACGAGAGTACGAACGAGGAGGGCGAGTTCGAGCGGCAAACGACGTCGTTCCGCGAGTGGGTCGAGGACGACCCGGAGAGCGAGTTCCCGGCGGAGTCGGAGCGCTACCACCTGTACGTCTCATACGCCTGCCCGTGGGCGCACCGGACGCTCCTCGCGCGGTCGCTGAAGGGACTCGAAGACCACGTCTCGGTGTCGGTCGTGGACCCGCACCGGCAGAACGACGGCTGGGAGTTCTCGCCCGACCGACTTGGCTGTACGGCGGACAGCGCGAACGGGGCGGAGTACCTCCGCGAAGTGTACGTGAAGGCCGACCCCGAGTTCACCGGACGCGTGACGGTGCCCGTCCTCTGGGACGAGGAGCGCGAGACCATCGTCAACAACGAGTCGGCGGAGATCATGCGGATGTTCGACACCGCGTTCGACGACGTTGCGGACCGCGACGTGACCCTCTACCCCGAGGCGTACCGCGACGAGGTGGACGAGACCATCGAGGACATCTACGACCCCATCAACAACGGCGTGTACCGTGCGGGCTTCGCGGAGACCCAGACCGCCTACGAAGCCGCCGTATCCGACCTGTTCGAGGCGCTCGACCGCTGGGAGGATGTACTCGCCAACCGACGCTACCTCTGCGGGCCGGATCTGACTGAGGCCGACCTCTGCCTGTTCACGACGCTCGTGCGCTTCGACGCGGTGTACGCGACGCACTTCAAATGCAACGTCCGCCGAATCGCGGACTACCCGAACCTCTGGAACTACCTGAAGGAGTTGACACAGCTACCCGACGTCGCCGAGACGATTCGGATGGACCACATCAAGGAACACTACTACCGAAGCCACGCGGACATCAACCCGGCCGGAATCGTCCCCGTCGGCCCGGACCTCGACTTCGATGCCGACCACGACCGCGAGCGGTTAGCGGGCGGCCCGCCGAACGAGATTCGACGGTGAAACCCCCAGAATTCATAGATAACCATCGTTGGAAAAGTATGAAGTAACTAATCATCTTACTTCTGGGGGTGCGCGAGAATACATTCGACATCACGAGGCGGAGCGCGCTGGCACTCTTGGGAGCAGGTGCGGCCGGGGCGATGACGGCCCCCATCGCGGCGGGCGAGCGACCGACCGGCGGCATCGACGCCCACTGGACGACGGGCGAGAAGTACGGCGTCGGCACCGTCGCCGACCACGATTCCGACGACCCCTCGCGGGTATGGTTCACCCTCACCGAGGGAGCGTTGACCGAGGCGCGGTTCCCGCGAATCGACTACATCAACCTCCGAACGCTCGATTTCGTCGTGGCGGACCCGGCGGACGGCTACGTCGCCCGCTCGTTCAACGTCTCCCGATTGGACGACGACGAGGAGGGCATCGAGCGGACGACCGAGATGGCGGACGACGATTCGCTCACCTTCCGGCAGACGATAACCGCGACCGACGGCCGGGACTGGAAACTCGTCGTGGAGTACGCGGTGCATCCCGACCGCGACGCGTTCCTCGCCGACGTGAAATTCGACGGCGGGGGCGCGAAGTACGACGTGTACGCCCTCGCCGACACGGCGTTCTCGAACAGCGGGATGGACGACGTTGCACACGCCGAGGAGGATGGCGGCGAGTCCTACCTGTCCGGCCACGATACGACCGACAACGACGGGAACGCCGTCATCCTCGACGCGAACGGGAACCCCTACAACGTCGCCGGGGCGCTCGCCGCGGACGGCGGCTTCGGCTGGACGACGGTCGACGTCGTGGGCGGCGACAGCCTCTCGCCGCTACTCACGAGCGGAACGGTCGGAACGAGCTACGACGAGGCGGCCGGAAACGTCGCACTCGTCGGGCGACTCAAGCGGAAGACGGACGGAGTGAACGCGACCGTCGCGTTCGGCTTCGCCGAGAACGCGGACGAAACGAGCGCGTACGAGGAGGCGAAAGCGGCACTCTCCTCGCCGTTCGGGAAGGTCCGCGCGCGCTACGCGAAGTCGTGGCGCGAGTATCTGAAGGGCGTCACCGTCCCGAAAAGCGTTCGTGGGGACGGGGAGCTTCGACGGCAGTTCGACGCCAGCGCGATGGCGCTGAAAGCCGCCGAGTCGAAGCGGTTCCGCGGTGCGGGCGTCGCCAGTCCGAGCGTCCCGTGGGGCGACGCCGTAGTTGCGAACGAACCGTCCGACTACGGTTACAACTTCGTCTGGTCGCGCGACCTCTATCAGGCGTTCACCGCGCTCTCGGCCATGGGCGACGTGGAGAGCGCCGTCGCCGCCGTCGAGTACCTGTACGAGTATCAGCAGGACGACGCGGGCTTTCTCCCGCAGAACACGTTCCTCGACGGCCGGACGCGCTGGGGCGGCGAGCAGATGGACAACATCTCGTTCCCCCAAATCATGGCGTATCAACTGCGCGAACGCCACGACATCGGGTTCGACGAGGTGAGCTACGACTACGAGAACGTCCGCCTCTCGGCGGATTACGTCGTCGGTCACGGACCCGCCACCGGACAGGAGCGCTGGGAGGAGGAATCCGGCTACTCGCCGAGCACGACGGCCGCCGAAATCGCCGGACTCGCCTGCGCCGCCGCAATCGCCGACGAGGAGGGCGAGGACGCCGACGCGCTCGTCTACCTCGCGCTGGCCGACCGCTGGCAGGCGAAGACGGAAGCGTGGATGGCGACGGCGACGGGCACCGAGGAGCACACGCGGACGCCGTACTACTTCCGCATCAACGACGACACGGACCCAGACGACGGCGCGCCGCGGAGCATCAACAACGGCGGGCCGACGCTGGACGAGCGGAACGTCATCGACGCGGGCTTCCTCGAACTCGTCCGCCTCGGCGTCAAGCCGTGGGACGACCCGACGATTCGGAACTCGCTCGCCGTCGTGGACGACACCATCAAGGTCGAGACGCCGCACGGTCCGGCGTTCTACCGCTACAACGACGACGGCTACGGCGAGCAGGGTGAAAACGCGAGCGACGACTACCGCGAGGGCGGCCCGTGGTCGCTCGACAACGAGGGACAGGGTCGCCTCTGGCCCATCTTCACCGGCGAGCGCGGCGAGTACGAACTCCTCGCGGGATGTGAGCGCGAGTACGACCCCGCATCCCTCCTCACGACGATGGCCGGATTCGCCAACTCCGGTCGGATGATTGCCGAGCAAGTCTGGGACCGACCCGATTCGACCGCCTACGGATGGGAGTTCGGCGAGGGAACCGGCTCCGCGACCCCGCTGTCGTGGAGCATGGCGCAGTTCGTCCGACTGGCATACGGCGTCGAGGCCGGAAAACCGGTCGAGACGCCCGCGTTCGTCGAGGGCCGCTACGCGGACGGCGAGGTCCCCGACGGACCGACCCTCTCGGTCGAGTTCCCGTCGTCGCCGGTCACGCAACGGACCGTCACGGTCTCGGGAGAAACGGACGGCGCGACGGTCGTCGTGAAGACGCCGAGCCAGACCATCGTGCGCGACGGCGGCGCGTTCAGCGTCGATGTCGAGGTCGGTGACGGCGAGAGCGGCATCACGGTCGCGGCCGCAACCGACGGCGATTCCCTCGTGGAGACGGGAACGACCGTGCGCCGGAAGACGGTGGCGTACGTCGACGTCGGCGACGAGGTTGCGACGTGGGACGACCCGGCGGGCGACGACGCGGGGCCGGGGTCCTACACCTACCCGACCTCGGGCGAGTTCGCGGACGGCGCGTTCGACATCGACTCGTTCGGCGTCTACGAAACCGACGACGCCTATCAGCTCCTGCTCCGGCTCGCGGGCGAGTTGACGAACCCGTGGGGCGGCAACGAGCTATCCTTGCAGACGATTCAGGTGTACCTCCGCGACCCCGATGCCTCGGGCGGGACGACGGACGCCCGCGAGGGCGTCAACGCGACCTTCGAAGCGCCGTACCAGTACCGCGTCATCGCGGAAGGGTTCGTTCCGGCGCGCGTCGAAGCGGGAGACGGGAGCGAGCTCACGCGCGACGTGACGATAACGGGCTACGAGTCGGTCGATGCGGTCAAAGTCGAACTGTCGAAGTCCACCCTCGACGGCGATTTGACCGACATGCAACTCGTGCCGCTCCTCCTCGGACAGGACGGCTACAATCCGGGACGGATTCGCCCCGTCGCGGAGACGGCGGACGGCTACACATTCGGCGGCGGCCGCGACGATTCAATGAACCCGAACGTTATCGACCTCGTGACGCCCGAGGGAGTGAATCAGTCGGACGCCCTCGCCTACTCCGCCGACGAACTGGCGACGATTCCGTACCTGTCGCTGTAACGACTCGACGTCGATTCGGTCGCGTTTCGCTCCCCCAGCACGGTGACGACCGAGCGGTCCGTGCGGGAGAGGGTGGCGGTGACGGCGGAATCGTCGCGGACCACGCGACTGTCCGCGACTCTCGACCAGTCGCCGTCGTACCGCCACAGTCGAAGCGTCGCCTCGTCCACGCCAGCGGCCGCGACGGCGGGGGGGTCGTACCCCACTCGAAGGTCGAGCGTCGAATCGGACGACGTTCCGCTGACCACGAACGACCGGCCGACGGGCGCGCGATTCGGCGGGGGCTCCGGCCGGTCGGTCGAGTCGAGGGCGACGTTCCGCCCCGCGAAGGACAGTCGCGTGCCGTCGAACGAGACGTTGCGTGCGTCGAGGGACGAACCGCGTTCGGCGAACACGGTCCAGTTCTCGTTTTTCGCCGCCGTCACGTCGCGGAGGCGGGCGGCGGAGTCGTTGAGATAGAACCCCGAACTCGTCGCGCCGGGGATGGAGGCGCTGCCCGCCGAGCGTGCGACCGTCGTGTTCGAAATTCGGGCCCGAGAAGTCCCGACCAGTCCGACGCCGACGAATCCGCTTCCGGTGACGGTGCTGTCGGTCACCGCCGCGTCGGTCGAATCCAGGAAGTTGACGCCGACGAGTTCGTCGGTCGTCGTGGCGTTGTCCAGCGTGGTCCGTCGGGATTCGACGACGCTCACGCCGAGCAGACCCGAACTGGCGTTCACGTCGGCGACGGTCGCGTTCGTGCTGTTTTCCACCCCGAATCCGACGCGGTTCGAGATGGCGAACGAGCGGACGAACGTGCTGGCGCTCGCGTTGTCGGCGAAGAACGCGACGTTGTTCCCGGCGGCCACGCCCCCGCGGACGGTTCCGTTCGTCCCGCCGAGGAGGAACCCGACTTCGTTCGGCTGCCCGACGCTATCGACGACGAGGGAACCGGTCGAACGGACGGACGCGAATCCGGCGACGTTGCGCGATAGGTCCGCATCGAGGACGCGCGTGTCGGTGCTGTCGGCGACGAAGATTCCCGCGGACTCGGAGGGGCCCGGGAACGGGCGACGTTGAGGGTTCACGTTGGTCGTCGCCGTGACGTTCGTCAGGTCGGTTCCGGTCGCGTCGGCGAGGCGCACGCCGGACAGGTCGTTATCGACGACGCGAACGTTCCGAACCGTTCCGTCGGTCGTCCCCGCGAACCCGACGCCGACTTCCCAATCGGTCGCCGTCAGGTTCCGAACGGTGACGTTCCGCGCGTCGCGGACGGACAGACCGGTGTTTCCGCTGTTTCCGGCGCTCCGTCCGTCGGTTTTGCGCCCGTCGATGACGTGGCCGCGACCGTCGAGCGTCACGTCGTCGGCGCGGACGTCGATGCAGGATTCCGCCGTCTCGGTTCGGACGTCGGACGCGAGGACGTAGTGGCCGGGCGTCGAAATCGTCGTACAGGAGTCGATGGACGTACTCGACGCGTCGGGGGCGTCTCCGAACGCCGGAACGGACGCACAGACCAGCGAAACGGCGATCAGCAGGACGGACAACCGAACGAGTCGTGACGAACGCGCGCGGCGTGACTGTCGCATGTCCCCCGGCACGGGCGGCCAGTGCTTTGTTATTCGCCGGAAGCGACGTCGTAACGGCGAAAACACGTCGGTCGAAACGGGTATCGTCGAAAGTACGTCGGTCGGAGCGGGTAATGCTGAATACCGGACCGGGAAACCCTAACCGTGTCGGGCGAACGTGTTTTGGGGGTCGGCGGAAATGATGAGATATGGTGATGAAAGAGTCAGAGGAGAAGATCGGACGCGACGACCCCGTTCCGAACTTCGAACTCCGCGGCACGGACGGAGAATATCACACGCTGGGCGACTTCGCGGACTACGACGCCGTGTTACTGGTGTTCACCTGCAACCACTGCCCCTACGCGCAGGCGAAGTTCGACCTGCTCAACGACCTCGCGGACGAGTACGACGACGCGGCCGTCGTCGGCATCAACCCCAACGACGCCGACGAGTACCCCGACGACTCCTTCGAGGCGATGCAAGCGCGAGTGGAAGACGGGACGATAGGGTACGACGCTTACCTCCGCGACGAATCGCAAGAAGTCGCGGAGGCCTACGGCGCGGTCTGCACGCCGGACCCGTTCTTGCTCCGCAACGAGGGAGACACGTTCACGCTGGCCTACCACGGCCGCCTCGACGACGCGCTGAACCCCGACGCGGAGGCGACCGAGTTCTACATCCGCGACGCCATCGACAGCGTGCTGTCGGGCGAAGATGTGGACTTGGAATTCATGCCGTCACGTGGTTGCTCCATCAAGTGGAAATGACGAAAAGTAGGAGCGGGCGGTAACATTCGTGTCACGTCCCGACGTGAGCGTAACCGAATATTTTGGGAACCAGCTATAAGTGAGAATTCGTCGTGGTGGTATCCATGGCAGAAGGAAGCGATACGGTAACGAAATCGACGGGGTTCAGGTTGGCCAGAGTGATTTACGGCGGTCTTCTCACGTACATGGGGATTTCCGGGCTCCGGAACGTCGAAGCGCAGGCGGGTTACGCGGAGTCCAAGGGCGTCCCGATGCCCGAAACGTCAGTCGTGGCATCCCACTGGCTCCTCCTCGTCGGTGGCGTCGGAATCAGCCTGTGGAAACTTCCGGCCCTCGCCGCCAGCGCCGCCATCAGTTTCTTGGTCGGCGTCACCCCGTTCACCCACGACTTCTGGAATCAGGAGGGACAGGAACGACAGAACGAAGAGAACCACTTCCTCAAAAACGCGGCCATGCTCGGCGCGGCACTCGCCTTCCTCGGCGTCGCGGAATCCGAGAAGGCGAAAAAATCGACCGGCGAATGAGGAACCGAGCGACACGCGACGAACTGACCGGCGAATAACGAACTGACCGGCGAATAACGAACTGACCGGCGAGCGACGGACGGACCGCGATAGCGCTTTTTCGAACGGGTACACCGACCGCGGACCCGAGTGCAGCAAAGCTTTACGGGCGAATCCGACGAATCGGACCACATCGTGGCTCGCCTCGAAGACCCGCTCGAAATCGGAGGCGTCGAACTGCCGAACCGACTCTACCGCGCCCCGTTACTCGAATGCGCGGGCAACGGCGAAGACGCGGTGGATACTCTGCTTCGGGAACTCGAACCGGCCGCCGAGTCGGGAGTCGGTCTGATATGTCAGGGTGCGACCATCGTGCGCGGCGAGGGAGGGTGTGCCGCGCCGGGAATGACCAGGGTTCACGACCCCGCGTTCGTCTCGCGCCTCTCCCGACTCACGGACGCGGTGCACGACCACGGGAGTCGTATTTTCGTCCAACTCGAACACGGGGGCTTGCGGAGCATGGAGACGTGGCACGCGGGCTACCGCGCCGATCATCCGGAGTTGCGACAGTTGGCCGTCTCGCGGCCGCCCGCAGTCCTCCGATTGCTGGACAGAGCGGGCTTCCTCGACTACGACCCGCACGTCCTCTCGACGGCGGGGGTGTACGACCTCGCGGCCGATTTCGGCCGCTCGGCGGAATACGCGGTCGAAGCGGGCTACGACGGAATTCACATCGCCGGGGCGAACATGGGTATCGTCCAGCAGTTCCTCTCGCCGTTCTACAACCGCCGCGACGACGAGTTCGGCGGGTCGCTCGTGGGCCGGACGAGGTTCCTCGAAGTCGTGTACGACGAGATTCGGGAGCGCGTCGGCCCCGACGTCCCCGTCGTGACCAAGGTTCCCGCCGAAACGACCGCCCCGGCGTTCGTCCGGCGGCACCTCTCGCTCGCCGACGGAATCCGCATCTGCGAGCGGTTGGCCGACGTGGGATTCGACGCTCTCGTTCCGGTGCAGGCGTCGGTATTCTGGGACGCGAGCATCGTCCGCGGCGCGTTCCCGGCCCGCGCGTGGCGCGACGAGCGGTTCCGCGACGGGTACGGGGAGGCGTTCGGGAGCAAACCGCGCGCCGCGCTCGTCGCCCTGCTCAACTGGCTCCAGTCGCTGAAATACGACTTCGACCCGGCGTGGAACCGCCCGTTCACCCGTCGCGTCTCGTCGCGCGTGTCGGTGCCCGTGCTGGCCGAAGGCGGGATTCGGACCCGCGCCCAAATCGACCGACTGCTCGCCGAGGGCGCGTGCGACGCCGTGGGGATGGGTCGGCCGTTTTACGCCGAGCCGCGGCTCCCGGCGCGACTTCTCGAACGTCCGAACGCCACCGTCGCGTGCGAAAACTGCAACAACTGCACCGTCCCGCAAGCGACGGGGGCGCGCGGCGTCTGTCGAACGCCCAGCGTACTCGAAAAGCGCGGAGAGCTCCGGAAATCGGGTGCCTACGACCGCCCCGGTAACCCCAACCGCGAGGAGTCGTAACGGGTATTCGGTCGGGGACCCAATCGAGGGACAGTGACCGACGAGTACGAGATATCTGACTTCTACGACGCCATCGAAGACGTGGGGCGTCCGGTGCTCACCGCCGATGAGGTTGCCCGCGCACTCGGCTGTTCGCACGAGGACGCCAACCGCGTGCTGGAGCGACTCGCCGAGGAGCGCGACGTGGCGCGGCTCGACGTGGAGAACGACCCCGTGGTCTGGTTCCCGACCGAGTGGGAGCGACTCGCCGACCGCGAGCGAATCGTGGTGTTTCCCAAGCGCCGCGAAATCGTCGCCGACCAACCGGCGCAGTTCACGCGGGCACAACTCTCGCAGTTCGCCCACCTCACCGACACGACGCGGGCGGGGAGCTACAGTTATCGGGTCCGAGAAGAGGACATCTGGTCCGCGCCGTACGACTCCCTGGACGCCCTGATGCGGACCGTTCGACAGGTGCTCCCGGAGCCGTCGCCGGATTTGGAGGGGTTCATCGAGGCCCAATGGAAGCGCGCGCGGCAATTCCGCCTCTACACCCACGAGGACGGCTACGTCGTCCTCGAAGCCGCGAGCGACGACCTGATGGGGAACGTCGCCCGGCAGAAGTTGAGCGAGGACCACCTCCGCGCGCCCATCGCCGACGACGAGAGCTGGGTCGCGGAGGACAAGGTGGCCGAAGTCAAGCGAATCCTCTACGAGGCGGGCTACCCCGTGCAGGACGAACGCGACTTGGAAACCGGGGACGACCTCGACATCACCTGCGCCCTCGACCTGCGCGACTACCAGCGCGAGTGGGTCGAGGAGTTCGTCGACCTCAAATCCGGCGTCCTCGTCGGCCCGCCGGGAAGCGGGAAGACGGTGGCCGCGATGGGCGTCCTCGAAGCCGTCTCCGGCGAAAGCCTGATTCTGGTTCCGGGACGGGAACTCGCCGGGCAGTGGCGCGACGAACTGCTGGCCAGCACCAGCCTCACGCCGGAGCAGGTCGGCGAGTACCACGGCGGCGAGAAGAACGTCCGCCCGGTGACGATTGCGACCTACCAAACCGCCGGAATGGACCGCCACCGCCAGCTGTTCGACCAGCGACGGTGGGGGCTCATCGTGTACGACGAATGTCAACACATCCCATCACGGGTCTTCCGCCGGAGCGCGGACCTCCAGTCGAAGCACCGACTGGGATTGTCAGCGACGCCCGTACGCGAAGATGACAAGGAAAAGGACATCTTCACGCTCATCGGCCCGCCCATCGGGACCGACTGGGACGCGCTGTTCGAGGCCGGATTCGTCGCGGAACCCGAGGTAGAGATACGCTACGTCGGGTGGGACGAGGAGACCTATCACGGCGAGTACGCCAACGCCGACGGGCGGGGGAAGCGGCGAATCGCCGCGACGAACCCCGCGAAACTGGACGAGATTCGGTTCCTGCTCGCCGAACACCCCACATCGAAGGCGCTGGTGTTCGTGGAGTACCTCGAACAGGGCGACCGAATCGCGGAGGTCCTCGACGTGCCGTTCCTGAGCGGCCAGATGCGCCACGCGGAGCGCGAGCGGCACCTGCAGGCGTTCCGCGACGGCCGGGAGGACACGTTGGTCATCTCGCGCGTCGGCGACGAGGGAATCGACCTCCCGGACGCCGAAATCGCCATCGTCGCGTCCGGGTTGGGCGGGTCGCGGCGGCAGGGCGCACAGCGCGCCGGGCGGACCATGCGCCCCGCCGGACGCGCCCGGATGTACGTGCTGGCGACCCGCGGCACCCGTGAGGAGGAGTTCGCCCGCCAGCAGTTGCGCCATCTGGCGTCGAAGGGAATCCGGATTCAGGAAACCGTGCTGGACGAACCGGAGGAAGACGACTGACTCGGCGACGGGAGTGAAGTAACACCGACCACAACGTCGGGTATGGTCCGCGAAGTGCGACACGACGCGAACAGTCCGCTCAAGCTCGACGAGGACGACATCGACGAGGAGAAGGGTGATATCGCCGTCTGCCGGTGCGGCCTGTCCGCGGACTATCCATTCTGTGACGGCACGCACCGAACGACGTGGGACGAAGAGGAGGGAACGGTGTACCGGTACGAAGACGGCGAGCGACGGGTAATCGAGAAAATCGTCTACCGGGAAGGGGACGGGAGCGGCGACCACGGAGACGGCACCGACGACCGCGGGGACGGCAACCGCGACTACGGGGACGACAACGGCGACTGACGCGCCGCGTCGGCAACAACGCCTAACCGAATCGCCCGCGTCCCGAAGGTATGCGTCTCGGGGAAACGAGGGGGAGAAAATGAAGGGAATACTGGCGGGGTCGGTCGTCGCGGTCGTCGTCGCTGCCGCGATTGTCGGGGGAATCGGAGTCGCTTCGGGAGGAAGCGAGCCGGGCGCGGCGGAACCCCCCGCGGTCCAAGCGGTCGGCGTGACCGCCGACGTCGAGTACACGTGCCGGAACGTGACCGTGACGGTCGAACCCGAGTGGGTGCAGTACGACCTCGTTATCTTCTACGAGGATACCGTCACGGGAAAGCGAGGCAAGGCGCTCGTCGGCCCGATGCGCGGGAAGACGGTCGAACCGTACGGGAACGGCATCGTGTTCACGAGCGTCGAAGTGATGGTCAACGGGGCGACCGTCGAAACCGAGACCATCCTCGCGAAGTGCTACCCGGACACCAAGGACGCGACGCGCTCCGGGAGGTCGCCTATCGGCACCGATTCGGGGGTCTCGGCGAGCGCAGAGCGTTCCCGGAATCCGGTCCCGGTTGCGATGGCGACGACGGATTCTTCGGGGTCGATTTCGCCCGCGGTCGAAAGGTGACGGATTCCCGCCAGCGTCGTCGCCGAAGCCGGTTCGACGCAGAGACCGGCGCGGCGCGCGAGCAGTCGTTTCGCGTCGAGGATGGCGTCGTCCGCCACCGAGAGCACGGCTCCGCCGGTGTCACGAACCGCGGCGAGGACCCTGTTTCCGCTCGGCGGGGAAGCATTGGCGATGGAGTACGCCACCGTCTCGCCGCCATCGACGGGCGTCACGCTGTCCGCCCCGTTCCGGAACGCTTCTGCTATCGGGTCGCACGCGGCGGCCTGCACGAAGTAGAGTCGGGGGAGCGACTCGGCATTGAGCAGGTTCGCGTCGCGGAGTTCGCACACCGCCTTCCAGATGGCGCTGGCGTGGCCGCCGCTACTCACGGGGGCGACGATGGCGTCGGGGGTCCGTCCGTCGTCGGCGAACGCCTCGCAGATTTCCAGCGCCGTCGTCTTCTGGCCCGCGACCCGGAGCGGCGCGTCGGAGTTGACGAACCGGACGCCCGGTAGGTCGAGACTCACGTCGTACAGGCGTCCGTAGTCGCCCTCGACGCGCACCAGCGTCGGGTCGTACCGGGCGATGTGGGTCAGTCGCTCCGTCGGGATGTCGTCGGGAACGAGCACGAGGCAGTTCAGCCCCGCGCTGGCGGCCGTCGCGGCCGTGCTCATCGCCATGTTGCCGTGCGAAACGGTTCCCACCCAGTCGTCGCCCGCGTCGAGCGCTCGGGCGACGCCGACCGCGCTTCCGCGGTCCTTGAAGCTGCCCGTCGGGTTCGCGCTCTCGTCCTTGACCCGGAGTTCGCACCCGGCGTAGTCGTCGAGACGCGGCGTTCGAAACAGCGGCGTTCCGCCGACGACGGACCCGATACCCGGCGGGCGGGAGACGGGAAGCAGGTCGCGGTAGCGCCAGATGGACGAACGGGACGTTTCCGGCCACGAAACTCCCGTCGCATCCGTCCGGTCCGCTCGGTCCGTCGCGTCAACTCCATCCGTCCCGTCGGTTTTCAACCAGAGCGGTTCGCCGCACGAACAGCGCGCACCCGTCGCGGCTTCCCGACCGCACCGATAGCAGACCCGCGGCGGCGTTTTCGTCCCCGTCATCGAACCGCGTCCTCGTAGGTTCGTTTGGCGCGACTCGCGCCGTCGAGCAGATAGTCGGTGTCGATGCCGACGACCTGAAAGTCGAATCCGACGACCACCCAGCGTTCGACGTCCTCGGGGTCGAGGGCGATGCTCCCGACAGGAACGTCGGCGTCGTGGGCCGCGTCCAGAACAGCGGAAATTTCGGTGTCCAGCGACCCCGTGTCGCCGAACCGCCCTAGCGACGCGGAGAGGTCCGCCGGACCGACGAAGAGCGCGTCGATGCCGTCCACCGCGGCGATGTCGTCGGCGTTTTCGACGCCGCTTTCGGTCTCGATTTGCGCCACGACGAGCCGTTCGTCGTTCGCCCGCTCGAAGTAGTCGGCCAGGTTGCGGCCGTAGCGCGACGCCCGCGACCCGGCGACGCCGCGAGTTCCGTCCGGCGGATAGCGCGTCGCGTCGGCGATTCCGCGGGCCTGTGCCCCCGTCTCGACCATCGGAACGATGACGCCGGAGACGCCGGTATCGAGGACGCGCTTGAGCCGCGCGGGGTCGTCGTCCGCCACGCGAACGAGGGGTTCGGTGGTCCCGCTCGCGGCGTCCACGGCGCGGGCGAGGGTTTCGACCGTTTCGAACGACATGGCCGTGTGTTCGGCGTCGATGACCACGAAATCGAAGCCGAGTTCGGCGCACATCTCGGCGACCGCCGGGTGACCGATGGAAATCCACGACCCGACCGCGGCGTCGCCCGCACGGATGGCGGTTGGCAGTTCGCTCATGGGGTGCAGGACGGGTGGGAGGGAAAAATAGCACCGGGTCGGGGAAATCCGCGCTCAGTCCGCGCCGGTCACGCTGTAGATGACGAAGAGGTACCCGACCGTCGAGACGCCGTAGTTCACCGTGAGGAGCAACCGACTGTTGTTGAAGTCGGTGAGAAACGCGCTGAACGTGGTGGCGATGGCCGCCGCGACGAGGATGGAGAACCCGACCGAGAGGACGAGCATCGACCGACGGGACGTCTGTTGGTATGCGCGCATCGCTAACCCGACCATGGTGAGACCGGTCGCGGCGAGAACGACGCTGAGTACGATATACGTGATTTCGATAGCTTGCATGGAGTGTCGCCTTCGATTTTCGTGAACTACAAATCAGGCTACTGATTTAAAATTACTCCATATCGAAATCCACCGATCGGACGGCACGGACCGCGCCGAGTTCGGAATCGAATCCGACTCCGCGGGATTGAAAGATTATTTGACAGTGAGAGAACCGCCGTCCGTCAGAACAGCGTGACGGCGAGGAACCCGACGAGCAGCGTCCCCGTCACGACGAGTTGGAACACCGCCGAGGCCAGCAGGCCGACGATGGCGAACGTGGCCGTCTTGACCCCCCTCCCGGCATCGCGGGTTCGGACCAGTTCGACGGCGAACGTGGCGAGCGCGACGGCGACGAGCATCCCCAGCGGTCCCGTCGTGAACAGGGCGACGACGCCGACGACGCCCGCGACGGCGGCCGACCGGACCGAACCACCGCCCGCCCGGGCTGAAATCGCGCTTCCGGCGTACTCGGCGACGACCGCGGCGACCGCGAGGACCGTTGCAACGAGGACGAAGGGAAGACCGGGGTCCCCGAACCCCGTCCCCCACCAGTAGGCGTAGATGCCCGCGAGCGAGAGCGGAACGCCCGGCAGGAGCGGGACGACGCTGCCGAGGACGCCGCCCAGCAGGAGGGCGAGGGCGAGGAGGAAGGACCAATCCATGTGAAAGGGAAGGCGGTTGCGAGTCATAACCCTTCAGATTGCCCGATAGCTTTTGAACGCTAGCGACCGGAGATACGAGCGATGACGGTACTCGTCGCTGGCGCAACCGGGTTCGTCGGCCGCCACCTCGTCCCCGCACTCGTCGAGCGCGGTGAGGAGGTCGTGGCGATGACGCGGAACGCATCGACGTACGACCCGCCGGAGGGCGTTTCGGTCGTCGAGGCCGACCTGAACGACCGCGAGAGCCTTCGAGGAATCTTCGAGGGCGTGGACGTCGCGTACTACCTCGTCCACTCCATGGGCGAGAGCGAGGACTTCATGGCCCACGACCGGGTCACCGCGCGGAACTTCGTCTCCGCGGCGCGCGAAGGGAACCTCTCCCGCGTCGTCTACCTCTCCGGACTCGGAGGCGAGCGGGTCACCCTCTCCGACCACCTCAAATCGCGCCGCGAGGTGGAGTACATCCTCGGCACCGGCCCCTACGACCTCACCGTCCTCCGGGCGGCCATCGTCGTGGGGGGCGACAGCGCCAGCTTTCGCATGGTTCGACAGCTGTCGGAGCGCCTTCCGCTGATGATAACGCCGCGGTGGGTCGGGACCGACTGTCAACCCATCGCCATCGACGACGTGGTGGCCTACCTCGTCGGCGTCCTCGACGCGTCCGAGACGGCGGGAAAGACGTTCGAAATCGGCGGCCCGGACGTCCTCACCTACGGCGAGATGGTGATTCGGACGGGCGACCTGCTCGGCAAGCATTCCACCATGATTCCCGTTCCGGTCCTCACCCCGAAGCTCTCGGCCTACTGGGTCGACCTCGTGACGGACGTGCCGAAGGAGGTCGCCCATCCGCTCATCCTTGGCTTGAAGACGCGAACCGTCGTGGAGGACGACCGAATCCGCTCGCTCGTCCCCATCGAGTTGACGTCGTTCGACGACGCTGTTCGGCGCGCCATCGCATGAACCGCCCCGTCTATCGATGGACGTACGAGAGCATCGTGGACGCGATTCCGGGCGTCACGTTTCCCGATTGGCTCGCGCTCACGATACAGTTCGTCCTCTTCGAGGGAGTCATGTTGCTCCTCGCGTGGCGATACGACCTCTGGCACGCCGTCCCGGCGGGAACCGCGGCCATCGTCGTCGCCACCGCTGGAAGCGCGCTGATGCTCCTCATCGGCCGCCGAGTGCGGGACCTGTCGATGCCGACGGCGTACCGAAAGCTACTGTTCGGGTCGAGCATCGAGGTGGTGCTCGGCGTCATCGCGTACGCCGCTTTGATAACGTACCTGCTGGTGTACACTCCGCGGACGGGCGCACCGCTCCTCGAATCGCTGTTGGGAACCGTCCCGCCGATACCAGCGGTGTTCCTCACGCTGCTCGTCCTGTGGGACGTGTGCTACCGCATCGGCACCGCGTGGTGGGCGAGCGTCATCGGGTTCTGGGTCGCACTCCGGCATCCGACGGAGGGAGCGACGCGGCGGAGTCTCCGCCGCGTGGACGCCTTCGTCATCTGCTTCGCCCTGTTGCAACTCGTCCTCGTGCCGTTCGTCCGGGGCTACGACCTGCTGGTGTTCGCGCTGGTCGGCCACGTCGTCGCGGTGCTCTGCGTCTCGGGGAGCGCGATTTTTATCCGCACCCGTGGCTCAACTATTTAACGGATGACGGCATAATCCGTTGGTACAGGTTCCCAAGCCATGTCCGACAGTGACCCTTCGTTCTCGATTCCGCACCGGCCGCGACGGACGTATCCGCGGCAGGGCGGCGTCCGCTACGAGGGGGAGACGCTGTTTCGCCTCTCACCGAGTTCGGACCCCTCGGAGAACGACCTCGTGAACCTCGTCGAGCGCGTGCTCGACGCGGAGTCGTACACCTACGGCGACTGGTTCGACCTCCCTGTCCCGATGTATCTCGTGCGCGACCGCGAACACGACACCACGTTTCGCGTCGTCGTCCGATACGGGTCAGTCGAACTACACATCCTCCCTGACACGCGTTCGTCGGGGTTGCAGGCGCTCTATCATCGACTAACGGCGCGTTCGGACTGCTCGTGGAACGTCTCGTGCGAGTCGAACCCGAACTGACAAATCGAAACGGAGTACAACCATTATATACCATCGGCGGGTGAACGCAATCTAATGGCGCTCCACGTAGACTCCCGCGATTGGACCCTCCGTACGACCCACAATCGAGACGAGATGTTGGCGCTCGCAGACGAAGAAGGAATTCGAGCGGCACGGGCGTCCTACCCGTCCGGCTGGCTCTTTTTGACCCGCGACCCGTCGACCCGTGAGCTGGTTCGACTCGCCGCGGCGACCGGCGGCGAGTGGCAGGTAGAGGACCTCGCGCACGAACTCGACCGGGACCTCGAAGACGTCGAGCGAAGTTTGGAGGACCTCGTTGCGCTTCGCGTGTTCCGCGAGGACGACGAGACGTATCGACCGAACTCGGAAAGCGTCGTCGCGAACGCCGTCGGACAGTTACGAAGCGCGGCGGACGAGCGCGGCGCGTCCGACGGCTTCCGCGACCTCACGCAGCCCGAAGCGGTTCGCTTGCTGTTGGACGCACTCCTCGCCGTGGACGAGACGGAAGAGTTCACGCAGGACGACCTCCACGAACGCGTGGGGTTGTCTCGAAAATCGGTGTGGATGCACGTCGACCCGCTGGAGGAACTCGGCGTGCTCACGGACTCCGGTAGCGGCTACAAAATAAACGAATCGAGTTCGGTCTTCGCTCACATCAGAGCGCTGAACGCCGCGGTTCTCGGCACCGCCCTCTCCCCTTAAGCGGTCTGTGTCTGACTGAGATCCGCCCCGACGTAGTCCTCTTCCCATTCACG
The DNA here is from genome assembly GCF_049568665.1 of Haladaptatus sp. SPP-AMP-3. Classification (NCBI taxonomy): domain Archaea; kingdom Methanobacteriati; phylum Methanobacteriota; class Halobacteria; order Halobacteriales; family Haladaptataceae; genus Haladaptatus; species Haladaptatus sp. SPP-AMP-3. Next base: position 349,788 of record NZ_CP145898.1, read on the forward strand.
GCGCGCTTCGATTTCACGCGCACCCCTCCGGGTGAGCGTGTAGTAATTCGTTCGACGGTCTCGCTGTCCCTTCTCCACCAACCCTTTGTCCACGAGGGAGTCGAGATTCGGATACAGTCGCCCATGATGAATCTCCTTCTCGTAGTACGCTTCGAGTTCTTCTTTGATGGCGAGGCCGTGGGGTTCGTCCAGACCAGCGATGACGTACAGCAAGTCCCGCTGGAAACCAGTCAGGTCGTGCATGGTTCTCCCTATCCCTACAGAATCATGCAACAGACAAAAGAGTGATGGCCGCACCGAGTATACCCCGACGCTTGCTTGCGATTTTTTGAAAGAGCGTCTCGACCACTCTCCTGGCAAAATCTGTTGGAATATCTATGTTAATGGCCTCTCCCCAAACTCTATAGATACTCCCCCGGTCGTCACGTCCCGAGGGGCGACACGTCGAAAAAAGGACCGCTCGAAGCGGAACGGTCGGTCGAAATCGGGCGTCACGGAACGCACCGTCCGATTTTCTCGAGACGGACGTCTCGGCGTTTCCGGTTTTAGACGCGCGGCGAGGCGATGGATTCAACCCCGGATTTATGCCCACGTGTCTGGTTGTCTCACGCATGGCAATACGGGACGACCATCCCGACTTCGAGACGTATCGAGCCGCTCTCGGACACGAGCCACCAGAAACCCACCCCTCCCTCGCGGACGAGTTGCGCGCCGCGGTCGGCGGCGAAGTCAGGTTCGACCGATACACGCGCGTGCTGTACGCCACCGATGGCAGCATCTATCAGGCGCAACCGGCGGGCGTCATCTTTCCGACCGACGTCGAGGACGTCCAGGCCGCCGTCCGGGTCGCCGCCGACCACGACATGCCCGTCCTCCCGCGCGGTGCCGGGTCCTCGCTCGCCGGGCAAACCGTCGGTCCCGGCTGTGTCGTACTCGACCTCTCGCGGCACATGGATTCGATACTCGATGTGGACCCCGACGGCCGACGGGCGGTCGTCGAACCCGGCGTCGTGCAGGACGATTTGGACGACCACCTCGCGCAGTGGGACCTGAAGTTCGCCCCCGACCCGGCCTCCTCCAACCGAGCGACCGTCGGCGGCGGCATCGGCAACAATTCCACCGGGGCGCACTCGGTCCGCTACGGCATCACGGACGCCTACACCGCCGAACTCGACGTCGTGCTCGCGGACGGGTCGTTGATTCACACCCGCGACGTCGAACTCGACGGCGAGGAGTGGGACGAAATCGTCGGGAAGGACGACCGCGAAGCCGAACTGTACCGCACCGTCCGGGGACTCGTGGCGGACAACGAGGAGGAAATCGAAGCGCGCTATCCGACGCTCAAGCGCTCGGTCAGCGGCTACAACCTCCACAAGGTCGTCTTCGAGCGGGACGGGACGCGCTACATCAACCTCTCGAAACTGTTCGTCGGCGCGGAGGGGACCTTGGGCGTCGTCGTCCGCGCGACGCTGGATTTGGTGTCGCGTCCCGACGAAACCGCGCTCGCGCTCTACTGCTTCGACGACCTCGTGTCGGCGATGGAAGCGGTGCCCGAGGCGCTCGAATACGACGTGAGCGCGGTCGAGTTGATGGACGACGAGGTGTTCCGTCTGGCGCGCAACTCGTCCGAATTCGCCGCGTACGCCGAACCGATTCCCGAACGGGCGGCCGCGGCCCTCATGCTGGAGTTCGACGGCGAGTTGTGCGACGACTTCGAGGACGCCATCGCGGAGACGAACGCCCACTTCGTCCACGCGGGCGAGGCGTTCGACGTGCTCGGAGCCTACACCGAAGACGAACAAGCCGACCTCTGGAAGCTCCGGAAGGCGGCGATTCCGCTGTTGATGAGCATGGAGGGCGACCCGAAGCCCTACCCCTTCATCGAGGACGCCTCCGTGCCGCCGGAGGAACTGGCGGAGTACGTCCGGGAGTTCATGGACGTGCTCGAAAAACACGACACCTCGGCGGCCTACTTCGCCCACGCCGGAAGCGGCACGCTCCACATCCGTCCGATTTTGAACCTGAAGGAGACGGACGGCATCGAGACGATGCACGCCATCGCCGACGACGTGACTTCGCTCGTCCTCGACCACCACGGCGCGTTCTCGGGGGAACACGGCGACGGACTCGCCCGGACGGAGTTCAACCCGAAGATGTACGGCCAGCAACTCTGGGCTGCGTTTCAGGAGCTGAAGACGGCGTTCGACCCGGACTGGCGATTGAACCCCGGAACCGTCGTGTTCCGCGACGAGGACGGCGCGGACATGCGCGAGCACCTCCGATACGGTCCCGAGTACTCCTCGCTCGAACCGACGACGGTGCAGGACTTCTCCGACGAGGGCGGCTTCTCGCACCTCGTGGAACTGTGTAACGGCTGTGGCACCTGCCGCCAGACCGGGAGCGAGACGATGTGTCCGTCCTACCGCGGCATGAAGGACGAGATGGCGACCACGCGGGGGCGAGCGAACATGCTCCGCGCCGCCATCAGCGGCGAGATTCCGACCGAGGAACTGTACACCGACCGGTTTCAGGAGGAGGTGCTCGACCTCTGTCTGGGCTGTAAGGGCTGTGCCCGCGACTGCCCGACGGGCGTCGATTTGGCGAAGCTGAAGGCGGAGGTGAAACACGCCCACCACGAGGAGCGCGGCCCGAGTCGGCGGGACCGTTTCTTCGCGAACGTGGACACGATTTCGGCGCTCGGAAGCGCACTCGCCCCGGTCTCGAACTGGGCGACGCGGCTGCCGGGGTCGGACGCCATCGCCGAGAGACTCCTCGGCATCGCGCCCGAACGAGACCTCCCGACCTTCAGCAGGGAGTCGTTGGAAGAGTGGTTCGAGGCGCGCGGCCCCCGCGTTCCGAAGGACATCGCCACGGAGCACGTCGTCCTCGTTCCCGACACCTTCACGAACTACAGCTATCCGGCACCCGGCAAGGCCGCCGTCCGCGTCCTCGAAGCGGCGGGCGTCCACGTGCAGGTGCCTTCGAACCTCGCGCCGAGCGGTCGGGCGGCCTACTCCGAGGGCTTCCTCGATACGGCGAAAGAGAACGCGGAGAAAAACGTCACGGCGCTCGAACCGGCCGTTTCTGAGGGGTGGTCGGTCGTCTTCGTGGAACCCTCGGACGCTGTGATGGTGCAGGACGAATACCGGGACCTCGTGTCGGATTCCGCCGTCGAGAAAGTCGCCGCGAGCACCTTCGGCGTCTGCGAGTTCATCGACCGCGAGCGGTTGGACGACGACATCGAGTTCCGCGAGGTGACGGAATCGCTCGCCTACCACGGCCACTGCAACCAGAAGGCGCTCGGGAGCGACCACCACGCGGTGGGCGTGCTCCGCCGGGCGGGGTACGCGGTGGACCCCTTGGAGAGCGGGTGCTGTGGCATGGCGGGCAGTTTCGGCTACCGCGCCGAGCAGTACGACCTCTCGCAAGCCATCGGTCGAATCCTGTTCGAGCAGGTGGAAGAGAGCGACGCGGAAACCGTCGTCGCGCCCGGCGCGTCCTGTCGCACGCAACTCGAAGGCCACGAGGCGCGCCCGCCTCACCCCATCGAAAAGGTCGCGGAGGCGCTCCCTCGGGGGAGCGCGACGCGCTGACGCGTCGCCGCCTCGTTGCCGTCTCTCCCCACTCGCCGCGTCAACCGAGGAAGTACAACGCGGCGAAAAAGAGGACGAGCAAGAGGAACAGCACCATCACGGGTTTGAACGCGTCCAGTATCGAGTCGCCCGGCTTCTTCGGACCGGTACTGGTGAGGGGACCATCCGTAGTTTCATTTTTCCAAATAGTAGAATAAGCCTTGTGGGGAAAGCGTCCGAACGTCGGCGGTGAAATCCACGATAGTTCCTTATAAACGATTAAGGTGTCGGCGTTCGATTTTTCCGGCATGAAGCTCGGGACAGGGCTGTTCACCTGCCAGCGACGTCCGGACGACGACCGCTCGATGAGCGAGATATACGACGAGATGCTCGAACTCGGCGAGGTTATCGACGACTCCGGCCTCGACAGCATGTGGGTGTCGGAACACCACTTCGCCGAGGACGGCTACCTCCCGGCCACGATGCCCTCGCTCGCGGCGCTGGCCGCTCGCACCGAAACCGTCGAACTCGGAACCTGTATCGCGCTCGCCCCGCTCTACGACGGGGTTCGGCTCGCCGAGGACGCCGCGACGGTGGACCTGCTCGCCGACGGCCGACTGACGACGGGACTCGCCATCGGGTCGAACCCCCGCGAGTTCGAATCGTTCGGCGTCCCCCGCGAGGAGCGCGTGGAGCGCATGACCGACCTGACCGACCTCCTCCGTGCCTCGTGGTCCGACGGTCCGCTCGACTACGACGCCGAGTTCCACGACGTCTCCCCCGACGTGAGCGTGACGCCGAAACCCGAATCGGAGATTCCGATACTGTTCGGCGGGTCGGTCAAACCCGCCGTGCGACGCGCGGCCCGCGTCGCCGACGCGTGGTGTGCGCCCTCCGCCCTCTCCGTCGAGGGCGTCCGCAAGCGCAAGGAGGACATCGAGCGGGTTCGGGAGAAGGAAGGAATCGAGGGCGATTTCGAAGTGTACGTCCTCCAGCACGGCTTCGTCGCCGATTCCAAGGAAGAGGCGTGGGAAGCGATGAAACCCGGCTACTTCTACATTCAGCGCCGTTACGCGGAAATCTTCTCCGGCGAGTCGGTGGACGAACTGGACGCCGAGCGGAAAGCGGAGCTGAAAGAACAGGCCATCTTCGGCACGCCCGAGCAGGTGGCCGAGGAGTTGAACGAGTACCGCGACGCGCTGGGCGACGACGTTCACTTCATCTTCCGCACGTACCACCCCGGCATCGGCACCGACGCGATGGTCGAGTGCGTGGAGCGACTCGGGGACGAGGTTGCACCGCTAGTCCGGGAATAAGAGAGGGAAAACAGGCCGCCCCTCCCCATCGTTTCCGTCGTTCTACGGTCGGGAGGAGTCGGCCGTCAGGGCCAGAGACCCCGAACCCGATGGGCTTCGCCGATACGCGAAAGGGCGACGACGTACGCGGCGTCGCGCCACGTCACGTCGCGTTCTTCGACTTCCTCGCGCACGTCGTTCCACGCGTCGAGCATCTCGGCTTCGAGTTCGTCGTTCACGCGCTCCAGCGACCACTGCCGACGGTTGATGTCCTGTAGCCACTCGAAGTACGAGACGGTCACGCCGCCCGCGTTGGCGAGGATGTCCGGGATTACCGGGACGCCCCGCTCCGCGAGGATGGCGTCAGCGGAGGCGGTCGTGGGACCGTTCGCACCCTCGACCACGAGCGAGGCCCGTACGTCGTCCGCGTTCGCTCCGGTGAGGGCGTTACCGACGGCGGCGGGAACGAGCACGTCCACGTCGAGCGTGAGCAAGTCCTCGTTGCTGATGCAGTCGTCGGCGTACCGGGTGACGGCCTCGGGTTCCTCCTCGTGAGACGGGACCGCCGCCGTCTCGATGCCGTCGGGGTCGTACGCCGCGCCGTTCACGTCGGAAATGGCGACGACGGTCGCACCCCATTCGTCGAGGAGGCGGGCGGCGTTCGCGCCGACGCTCCCGAAACCCTGTACCGCGACGGTCGTTCCGTCGAGTCCATGGTCGTAGTACTCACACGCCTCGCGGGTGACGAGCGCGACCGAACGGCCCGGCGCTTCCTCGCGGCCGTACGAACCGCCGACGACCGGCGGTTTCCCCGTGACGACGCCGGGTTGGGTCTCGCCCTCCTGCATCGAGTAGGCGTCCATGAACCACGCCATCGTCTGGGAGTCGGTTCCCATATCGGGGGCCGGAATGTCGCTGTTCGGCCCGACCGTATCGCGGAGTTCCTGTGCGAACCGCCGCGTCAGGCGTTCGCGCTCGGAGTCCGAGAGTCGTTTCGGATTGACGACGAGGCCGCCCTTCGCGCCGCCGAACGGGATGTCCATGACGGCACACTTCCACGTCATCCACATCGAGAGGCCGATACACTCCTCCTCGGTCACGCCGGGGTGATACCGGAGGCCGCCCTTGTACGGCCCCCGCACGCTGTCGTGTTGCGCGCGGTACCCGGTGAACACCTCGACCGACCCGTCGTCTCGCTTCAGCGGGACGGTGACGCGGTGGACGTGGGTCGGGTGGCGCAAGCGCTCGACGATGTTCGCGTCGATATTCGTTCCGGCCGCCGCTCGGTTCAACTGTCGCCGTGCGGTGTCGAGCGCCGATTCCACGGGTCCGTCGCCGGGTTCGTCCGCCGGTTTCGGGTGCGAATTTACGTTGGATGCCATCGGCGGGTTATTCGAGGGGCGTCCCTCGATTGCGGAGGTGAACGTCGCACTCGTCACACGCTCCGGGGTGGTGGGTCGCGGCCACGATGGCACCGCACCGCGGACACTCGTACTGCGATTCCGTCGTCGGGTCGGGGTTTATATCTCGCATCGGAAATTCCTCCAATCGGCGACGACGCGCTGCTCGGTTGGCACCGACCGGTCGCCGCCACGTACCGCAATTTTTGCGACGCGTGCAAGTAATTGGATGTTGGATAGAGAAGCAGTTGGGGAAGAGGGTGCCTAGATAGTCAACCCCCATCCGGGACGGACGGGATTCGGTCGAAGACCGCGGCGAGGAGTTTCCGCTGCACTTTCCGCATGTGTTCGTAGAACGCGGCGGAGGAGATGTCCAGCATGGCGGCGACGGCCGCGCCGTCGTTCGCACGGGGGGATTCGAAGTAGCCGCTGTAGTAGGCCGTCTGGACGACTTCGAGTTGTCGATGGGTGATGTCGGACAGGAACCCGTCGCGGAACCTGCTCCCGGTGTCCGTCGGCCGCTCTCGCTCCCGCCGTGCGACGAGTTCGGACGAGGGGTACGCGTTCGAGAGCACGTCGTCGATGGTACGAACCGCGACCGGGGAGGGGACGAAAACCGTCGCCGTCGTGTCGCCGCCGTCGGAGCGGAGGCGTTCGAGCGTCGCCCCGGACTCGGCCAATCTGGTGGCGATGAACGGCGCGGTGAGCGTCAACTGGACCAATCCGCCCTCGTCGTCGCTCGAAACGACGCGAACGGACTCGGCCGAGACGATGGCGTTTGCGGCGGCGGCGACTTCGCTCGGCGACCCGCCCGACACGGCGACGAGAATTCGGGCACCGGAATCGAGTTCGCGGACGCCACCCCGCAGTTCGAGGGCGCAGTCCGCCCGCCGCGAGAGCGCGTTGAGGACGCAGTTTTCGTCGGTGATACGGTAGTCCAGTTCGACGACGGTATCGCTCACGAGCGCGCGTTTTCGCTCGACGGATTGGATGGCCGAGGCGATGGTCTCGCCGAGTTCGGACAGCACCGTCCGCGCCCGGTCGTCGAACGCGTTCGGGCGACCGGCGTACACCGAAAGCGTCCCGTAGGCGACGTCGCCGTGGGTCAGCGGAACCGAAAGTATCGACTGGAACCCGCGGGAGATGGCCTCCCGACGCCACGACGTGTCCTGCAAATCGTCCGCCACGTTCGGGACGACGGTGACGGAATCGGCGGCCGCCGTTCGACCCGCGGGGTCGCCCCGGGCGGTGAAATCGGCGGCGTCGAGATAGCCACGGTCGTCGCCCGCCCACGACCGGGGTTCGAGGTCACCCGACCCGGGGTCGGTGTCGCCGACCCACGCGAACTCGAACCGGTCGCTCGCGGTCAGCAGTTCACAGACCTCGGCTTCGATTTCCTCGCGCGAATCGGCCCGGACGAGGGCGCGGTCGATTTCGCGTATTATCTCGTTCGTCCGGTTCAACCGGGAGAGCTGGCGATTGCGCTGCTGGAGTTCGCGGTCGCGTTCGCGGAGTTCGTCCTCGCGCTCGATGCGGTCGAGCGCCGCCTCGACGGTCGCCGCGAGGAGGTCGATTATCTCCCTCGTCACCTCGTCCAGCGTGCCGCGTTCGTCGGCCGCGACGAAGACGCCGTGGTCCGAGAGCGGGATCAACAGCCCGCTCCGACGCTCGAGGGCCGTCACTGGGAACGGGTCGGATTCGGTCACGTCGTCGAACGTGAGCGTCGTCCGGTCCACGAACGCCCGACCGAGCGCGCTCGACTCGTCGAGCCGAACCGTCGGGAGCGGCCCCGAGAGCGACTCGATGGCGTCCGTGGCCGCGGCGGGCCACAGTTCGTTCGCGTCGGTATCGAAGAGGTACACGGCACACTCGTCCACGTCGAAGATGTCGGTCACGTCGTCGATGACGAGCGAAGCGATCTCCGGCGTCGTCTCCGCGTAGAGGAGGTCGCGGCTCGTGCGGTGAAGCGCGGTCAGCGCCCGCTCGCGGTCCTTCCGTTTGGTGATGTCGCGGCAGCTGTAGAGCGTCGTTCCGCCTTGAATCGAAACCCGCTTCACGTTGACGAGGAGCGTGTGTTCCCGCCCCGCCCTGTCGGTCGCGGTGCACTCGATGTTCGTGAGGAGCCCCTGGGAATCGAGCGTTTCCCGGTCGAACAGGTCGTCGCCGAGGAGCGCGTCGATGCGTCCGAGGTCCCGAATCTCCTCGACCGAGTAGCCGAAGATGTAGTGCACGTTCGGGCAGATGTAGGTGAATTCGCCCGAATCGTCCGTGACGAGGACGGTATCGGTCATGTTGTTGAGGGTAACGCGGTGGAGCTCCTCCGACTCGCGGAGCTCCCGTTCGAGGTGGGCGCGTTCGCTTACGTCGAGCGCCTCGACGACGACGCTGACGACGGCTCCGTCCCGGTCGGTCACCGGGCGGAACGAAACGTCGAGTTCGACGCGGCCGTCGGAGGCGCTGAACGCCGTCTCGAACCGCGTCACGGAGCCGTTCCTCGCGGTTCGGAGGGCGTCCCGTATCTCGTCCGGCGTCGTCTCCGACCGCTCCCACCACGGCGAGTCGGCGAACGACGCATCGACGACCGACGTCGCCGAAGCGTCGAGGAAATCGAGGGCGGTGCGGTTCGTCCGCCGAACCGACCCGTTCGGGTCGAGGACCCACATGAACGTCCGCGGGTCGTCGAACAGCGCGTCGAACTGCCGCGCCCGGCGGCGGCGAGCGCGGGCCGTCCGGTATCGGACGGCCGCCCGCCGAACGCGCCGGAAGAGGTCGTCGGTGAGCGACGGCCGGTCGTCGACGGGAACGTACTCCGTAACGTCGGCGGCGACGGCCCTGCTGGCCGTCGCCTCGTCGCCGTCGGAGGCGAGAAGGACAACCGGAAGGTCGGGATAGGCGGCGCGAACGACCTCCAGAAAACGAACGCCGGACATGTCCGCCAAGTCGAGCGAACAGACGATACAATCGACTTCGCCGGGCTGTGCCGTCAGCCACTCGTATCCGTCGTGACCGCGAGCGGCGGTCGTGACGAGGGTTTCGGCGGCCGCGGAGAGGTCGGCGACGAGCGGCGTTCGCCAGTTCGGGTCGCCGACCACGAGCACCGAAATCGGTCCCGCGGGCGGGTCGGCGGAACGTGGTGTCGGTTCCATCGTCGGGAGGTGAGGCGAGCAGCGGTTAAATCACGTCGGTCTCCGAATCGGGGGACGACCGAGGTCGGCGCACGAACCGGCACGGGAGCGGTAAAGCTGTCAAGTCGAGAACCGTCACGCCGCTCTCGCACCATAGTTCCCACCTGTCCGGAACAAATAATTCGAATCTTCCGGAATGGAAAGAAAACCGGGGAAGAGGACGAAACGGTCGAACATGGCAACGACACCAACGGTTCGAACCGCCGACGAACCGCTCGACGTTCGGTTCACCGACGCCGAACTCGACGCCGAACGCGAGCGAATCCTGTCGGTCATCGAGGAACACGTCGCGGGAGAGGTGGAGCGCATGGACGTCTCGCGGGAACTCGACACCGCCGTCGTGGGACTCTCGGGCGGCGTCGACAGCACGCTGGTCGCCTACCTCGCCGTCGAGGCGCTGGGGACCGAGAACGTCTACGGAATCGTGATGCCGAGCGAGGCGAGCGGCGACGAGACGATGAGCGACGCGGAACGCGTCGCGTCCGACCTCGGCATCGACTACGACGTGGTGGAGATACAGCCGATAGTCGACACGATAACCGACGCCCTGCCCGACCACGGGGAGAGGGACGACCCGGTTGGACGGTTCCAGCGCGACCTGACCGCGCTCCGAACCCGAACCCTCCTCGAATACCTGAACGTGATGGAGATGAACGGCGTCGTCGTCGGAACGAGCAACCGAAGCGAGTGGCTGACCGGCCACTTCGACAAGTACGGCGACGCGGCCGTCGATTGCCAACCCATCCTCCACCTGTACAAAGGACAGGTCCGACAGTTGTCGAGGTACGTCGGCGTCCCCGACCGAATCGTCGAGCGCAAGGCGAGTCCCGAAATCGGCGCGGCGGGGACGGACGAGGAGAACCTCGGTGCCGACTACGAGACCATCGACTCGGTGCTCGCGCTGACCGTCGACGGGCCGGTATCGCCGGGTCGAACCGCGGAACTCCTCGGCGTGGCGGCGGAAACCGTCGAGCGAATCGTCTCCCTGTACGAGCAGTCCGACATGGAACGGACGTTCCTGCCGTCGCTCGACCTTCGCGCCGGTACCTGATCAGTCCGCGAACAGCGACCGGTCCACCGACGGTTCGGGGTGACCCGTTCCCGAGCGATTCGGAAGCCGCGCCAACAGGCTCATCAGGGCCGCACCGCCCCGCAACAGGTGCGGTTCGAGCGGGTCCGGGAGACGGTCGCGCCACGAGAGGAGCGAGGACAGGCCGCGTCCGCGCGACCGCTGTCCTCGTATCGTCCGCTCGACGGCGGGGCGGCGGTTCCTCTCGACCCGCCAGAGGGCGGCGTTCGAAATCGGACCGTCGCCGCGAGTCAGCACGGGCGTCAGTAGGCGGTGTGCCTCCACGGCGTCCTGGATGGCGAGGTTGTTCCCCTCGGCACCGACGGGCGACGCGACGTGGGCGGCGTCGCCGATGAGGAGCAGACCGTCGTCGGTCCACCGCTCCGCGAGTCCGGAACGGACCGACAGCAACGAACACTGGTCGAAGGACGTCAAGTGCGATTCCACGCTGTCCGCGATGGCGGGTTCGATTCCCGCGACGGTCTCTCGAAAGCGGGCGATGCCGCGGTCGCGTACCGCGGGATAGCGACCCTCGGGCACGAGCAATCCGTACTGGGATTCGCGTTCGGAAAGCGGGGAGTACACCAACACACCGTCGTCCTCGATGCGAATGTGCGTCGTGAAATCCGCCGTCGCGCGGGGGAGCCTGAACCAGATGACTTCCGTCCCGGATTCGTCCATCCCCGCGTCGATTCCGGCGGCCCGTCGAGTCGCCGAAAACCGGCCGTCGGCCCCGATGACGAGTCGGCTACGGAAGTCGTGCATCTCGCCATCCGGGCGAGAGGTGGCCGTGATGCCCGCGACGGCGCCGTTCTCGCGGAGGAACCCGTCGAACGAGGTCCCGGCGTGGAACGTGAACGTCTCGAACTCCCGAGCGCGTTCGATGAGGAGTCGAAGCAACGGGGGTTGCTTGAGCAGGAGAACGCGCCGGTCGTCGAAATCGAACACCGGATACGACTTGCCGTAGGCGACGACCGTTCCGCGGGAGACGGTTTCGTGGGGCAACTCTTCGACGTCCGCGAGGAGGTCCATCTCGTCGAAGCGTCGCGGAATCGGCGGGCGAAAACCGTAGCCGCGGAACTCGCGGTCCAGCGTTCGCTGGCGTTCGACGAGAACCGTCTCCACGCCGCTTCTGGCGAGCAGGTAGCTGACGACGCATCCCGCCGGTCCGGCACCGACGACGATTACGTCGGCCGACCGTGCGGTCATCGGTGGGATACCTCCGCGGTCGGACGGGCGAAAGCACGGGGGGGACGAAACGGCGGGTGATTACGAGTTCGTGTCAATGAACGACGGTTGCGGCGAGGAGGTCGAAAAATTTTCGAGACGGTATAATCCGAATCCGATTATGTCGTCGGCGACGTCGTGCGGTGAGCTGTCACCACGAGAGCCGCTCGGCCCTAAAACGTCGGGCGAGTTCGGCGACGGGAACCCGTTTTCCGAGTTCGAGCACGACGAGTGCGCCAGCGCAGAACGCCACGCCGGTCAGCAGGAGTGCAAGCTGCGGAGACAATCCGAACCGGGTGAAAAAGAGCGGGTCGTCCCAGATGTTCGTGGCGGTGCGGAACGACTGGAGCGGCGTCACCGCCGCGCCGAGCAGGAACAGCGACCCGACGAGGGTGCCACCGACCCACAGGACGCGGAGGATAATGCGCTGGGAGACGGCCGGGTTCTGACGGATGTAATCCCGAGAAAGCCAGAGCGAACCGAGCGCGACGGCGGCGAAACCGCCGAGAACGACGACGACTCGCGGATGTACCTGTACGTAGGTGAGCGTTTCCGTGATTTCGCCGGACAGCGCGCCGAGCAGTATCCCGAGCGGCGACGTTTCGCCCGAACCGCTGTAGACCAGAAACGTGAGCAGGAGGTTGAAGACGAACGCGCCGCTGGCGGAATACGTGACGAACTTCCGGAGGTCCATCTCCGCGATTCCGGCGGGAATCGAGATGACGGCGCGCATCAGCGGCACCATCCGACCCCAGAGAACCGAACTCTCGCCCCAGCGCTGGAACCACTGACGACCGCGATGGATGTCGTCCTCGGTGACGTGAACGAGGTGTCCGTACCGACCCAGTACGTACTCGCTGTTCTTTCCGAGAACGAAGTACGCGAGGACGCTCCCGACGGTGGCACCGACCGTCGCGTCGAGGACGAAGACGCCGAACGAGAGCGGGTCGTGAACGAGTTGGCTGGCCGCGAACGGGACGACGAGTTCGCTGGGCGCGAAGTGAAGGATGAACGCCGTTTCGAGCGCCATGTACACGAACACGGCGAAATAGCCGTAGTCGGAGACGAACGACAGGACGGCATGCGTCACCCAGTCGAACATTCGAGCGGATATCGAACGAGCGCGATTATCAACTTAGTGGTGGTCCCGTCGAGACGGCGCTCCGGCATCGAACTCGGTGTCATTTCCACGACAAATGACGGGAAGAGAACGCACATCGAAGGCGAATTATCCGGAAAATAACCTGACTGAGGAAGATCTAAATAGATGCCGAAATCGAATGCAGTCGGGCACGTATAGTGAGTAACAGCTCTCGGATAGTTTCGAGCAAATATATTCTATATTCGGTGCACGGCCGCTATGTACCACATCAGCATCCACATATATACGTTGATTATCGGTTTGTCGAATCAAGCGACCGTATGCCAGAAACATACTCCCGGCGGAAAATGCTCGGCCTCCTCGGTCTGACGGCACTCTCGACGACCGGCATCGCGGTCGCCGAGAAAGACGACGATAGTAACGAGACCACCGAGGAGACGAAAAAGAACGGCGGGCATAGCAACCCGAACGAGCCATCCCTGACGCGGTTTGCCACCGTCCCGCTCGGAGCGGAAGTCACCGGCCTTCGCGTCGCACCCGGCGGAGAGCTGTTCTTGAACGTCCAGCACCCGGACGAAGCGAACCCGGCACCGTACGACGCGAGCGTCGTCGGTGCCGTCGTCGGCATCGACGGAACGGGAGTTCCGACAGATATCCCGAACCTCTCGGTTCCGACGACCGACGCCGAGAAACGCACGACCCGGACGGCCGTCGGCGAGCACCAAGTGCTGGCGACGGGCGCGCAGAAGCTCGGAAACGGCGACCTGCTCGGGGTGCCGAACGACGCCGACGGGAACCCCATCTCGGACGAAGCCGAATCCGACATGAACGCGTTCGTGCCGACTGGCGAGAACGAGGGCTACCTCTTCACGAACTGGGAAGCCCAACCCGGCATGATTTCGCGGCTGTTCATCAGCCGCGAGGACGATGCCGCGAAGTGGAGCGTCGATTCGGACAGTATCGAGAATCTCGACGTGCGAGAGATGGAAGGGACGTGGAACAACTGCAACGGGTCGCTCAGCCCGTGGAACACGCCGCTGTCCAGCGAGGAGTACGAACCGGACGCGAAAGCGTGGTTCGAAAGCGACGAGAAAACGTACGGCAACGCGGAGAAGACGTTCGAGGAGTACCTCGGCTACTTCGGCAACGCCTACCGCTACGGCTACATCGTGGAAGTAGAGGACCCGGCCGGTGACGCGACGCCGACGAAACGGTTCGCGCTGGGCCGCGCGTCCCACGAAGTCGGCGAAGTGATGGCCGACGAGCGCACCGTCTACCTCACCGACGACTACGGGGGCGGCGTCCTCTACAAATTCGTCGCCGACGAGGCGGGCGACTTGAGCGCCGGGACGCTCTTCGCCGCGAAACTGGAGCAGGACGCGACGGACGACGTGACGAAGGCCGGATTCGACGTGGAGTGGGTCGAACTGGCGCACGCGACGGAGGACGAAATCGAGTCGTGGATCAGCGAGTACGACGACCAAGACCCGACCGCGGACGGGTACGAGGCGGACTACATCACTGACCACGAGATTCGAGAGTGGGCGAACGGCAATGCCGAGGACGACCGGGTAGCGTTCCTCGAAACCCGAAAGGCCGCCGCCGCGGTCGGCGCGACGAACGAGTGGCAGAAGCTCGAAGGCGTCAGCGCCCCGAGCGACGCCAAACCGGGCGACTTCATCAACATCGCCTGTTCGAACGTCCGCGACACGATGAGCGACGTGGACGGCGACGTGATGCTCCAAGGCGACGGGTACGGAGCCGTCTACACCGCGCGGCTGACCGGGAACTACGACATCCGACGCATCGAACCGTCGCTGGTCGGCGGTCCGGAGGCGAACGTCGTCGCCCCCGGCGCGGACGGCACGGACGCGAACGGTATGCTCGTGAACACGCTCGCAAATCCCGACAACATCTTCACGCTTGAAGACGGCCGCGTGCTCGTCGGCGAGGACGGCGACCACGAGAACAACGTCCTCTGGCTGTTCTCCCCCGGAAAGCGCGACTGGAACGGACGCGACGACGAGAACGACGGCACGGACGAAAACGAGGGCAAGGACGGCTGGCAGGGCGACGAGGACGACGAGAAAGACGACTGCTGAGCCGAGCGAGCCGCCGCGAACGCGACTTTTTTCGTCGGGACGACGACGGACGTCCGAAATGTGACCGACGAACTTCGATATAGATATAGCGAGATAGAATATATTCTCCGTCGAGCACGCTCAGGTCGCCAAGAGGACGACTGCGCCGACGGCCAACCCGATGCCCGCCACGTCCCGAATATCGACCGATTCGCCGAGGAACACCGCGCCGAGAACCGCGGCGACGACGAAGTAGAGGGCGGTCACGGTCGTCGCAACGGCGGTATTGCCGCGTTGTAGCGCGACGTAGTAGCTTATGGAACCGATGCCGGAGAACAGGCCGCCAGCGACGGCGAAGGCGACGCCCGACTCGGAGAACGACACGGGACCGGCTTGAGTGGCGATGTACGCGATTGCGACGCCGACGCCGACGGTGTAGGAGATGGCCATTGCCACTTCGGGCGCGAGCGTTCGGGTGGCGTAATCGGCAAACAGCGCCCAGACGCCCCACGCGAACATACCGACGAGTGCGAAATATATCGCGGTTCGAACCATGCCGTCCTGGAAACGGCCCACCGACGAAGGTGTTCGGATTCCGGCGGAACAGGGGACGACAACCGGCGAACAGACTGCCCTTGATTCGAGCGCAGGAGAAGCATAACAAACTGGCGCACTCCCGACGAACCGGATATGAGACGCCCGACGATTCTCGTGTTTACCCTGGTCGTCGCCTCCGCGGTCGGGGCGATGGCGATAGGGACGGCCGAGCAGCAAGGGGATTCGAAACCGAACGAGCGGTGGAACCGAACATACGGCGGATCCGGCGACGACATCTTCGCGGACATCGCGCGAACGGACGACGGCGGCTACGTCCTCGCGGGCGAAACCGAAAGCGATAGCTCCGGTATCGACGGCTGGGTGATGAAGATCGATGGCAACGGAGACACGGAGTGGGAACGAACGTTCTCCGGGCCGGGGACGGACCGACTGTACTCGGTGGTCACGACGGACGATGGAATCGTCGCCGCCGGGCGAACCGACCGCGGCGGCACCCCGATGGGATGGGTGCTGGAACTCGATTCGGACGGGGAGACGCGACGCGAACGGACGCCGGGAACGGGTGCGTTCTACGGAGTCGAGCAGGACGGGAATGGATACGTCCTCGCAGGATGGACGCGCGGTGACGGCGGCGTCGGCGGATGGCTGGTAAAACACGATACGTCGGGAGCGAAGGCGTGGGAGCGGACGTACGCGACCCCCGACGGGAGTACGGGTCGCTTCAAAGCCGTCGTCCCAACGAACGACGGATACCTCCTCGCGGGGGAAGTCGAGAGCGGAGGCCAAGACGCGTGGATACTTCGGGTCGGCGACAACGGGGAACGGCAGTGGCAGCGAACGCTGGGCGGCGCGGACCGGGAAGCGGTCTGGGCGGCGACCGGTGATGAGGACGGTATCGTCGTGGCCGGTGAATCCGAGAGCGGCGAATCGCGCGACGGCTGGGTGTTCCGATACGATGCGAGCGGCGAGCGACAGTGGGAAAAACGGTTCGGCGGCGGCGAGGTCGATTGGCTCGATTCGGCGATGCGAACGGACGACGGCGGCTACCTGTTCACCGGCGGGACGCTCACCGGCGGAATCGGTAGCGCGGACGGCTACGTTGTGAAGACGGGAGCCGATGGGACGCTCCAGTGGGAGAAGGCGTACGGAAGCGACGCGTGGGATAAACCGTGGCCCGCTATACGAACTCACGATGGCGGCTTCCTGCTCGCCGGGCAGACCGGCGGGTTCGGTGCCGAAGCCAAGGACGGCTGGGTGCTGGAACTCGGACCGGGGTCGATGACGGCCGCGACGAACGATACGTCCGCGGACGAAGCGACGAGCACCTCGGGAACGACCACGACGGGAGAGGAATCGACACCGCAAGCGGATTCTCCGTCGAGCAACACGAGCTTACCGGGGTTCACGGTGCCAATAGCGGTGGTCGCGGTCGTCATTCTGGGGTTGTGGAGGGGAAGACGATCGTAGACGGCCGGGATGGAAGAACAGGCGTTCACGTAACATGAAGTTGCCGTCGCGATAACTGTACCGTACTGGTACCGCCACGTGATTCATCGTCTTTTGATTAGATGTATCTAATATTATATAATTATATTAGTTTCAGATACAATCGAGATTCTTTTATTGCTGTGATTAGTCTAACTGTCTAACTAACCAGACAGCACAGTAGATTATGACAGAAGGACAATTCACGGAACGGGCGACGGATCTCGACCGGGATGGACGCAACGCGTATCGAGTCGCCGGAGAGACCGACGACCCTAGCACGAGAATCATCCGAGGCGTAGAAGAAATAGTCGGACGGAGCGCAGAAAAGCAGACATGGCTCTACGACAGCGTAGACCCCGATGCGCTGGACGCGATATTCGAGGAGAAACACGACGGAACGACGCGAACCGGCGGAAAGGTCACCTTTACCGCTCGCGGTTGCGAGATAATCGTCGATGCGGACGGCGAGATACTCATCTACGGGCCGGTCACGGACGACGAGAAATAGCCGAACGATTTCGAAACGGTATTGACCATCCGGCCATGAATGGCGTCAAGAACCGATTGATGACTACTGAAGTATCCGTTACGTTCCGTGAACTGTTCGAAGAGCTACCAGTACAAACCGGTCTATTCAGCTTCGGGCCGGTGTTGCTCGGTATCGCCCAGTTGTGGAACGGCTATTCGCACCAGACCGCGCTCTCCTTCCACGCGCTGTTCGCCGTCGTGATGGTCGGGTTCGCGCTACTCGTCACCCGATACCATCTCGCGTCGTTCCGGTTGGAGAAACTGGAACGAGTTTAGGCGGTTCCGGCAGGCGCGCCCGCTCTTTCACTGCGGCCCGCGTAGGCGTTGTACCCGGCGACGATGGCGACGACGATTCCCGAGATGACGTCGCTCCAGAACGCCGTCGAGGCGGTCATGATGAACGGGACGAGTATCATCCAGAGGCCCAGCAACGCGACGAACGACGAGCTACCCACGCTCGCCGACATCCCCCGCGACATGCGGTAGTAGTTGTACCCCGCGACGAGGAAGATGGCCGCCCCGATGATGAGGTTGTTCCAGTAACTCGTCATTGACATCGACGGGTAGACGAACGCGGAGATGAATATCCACGCCCCCACGAGCGATACGAACCCGCTCAGCCATTTCAGGCTCGATTCGTCGGTGTCGGTGCTCCGTGTCGTTCGCTCTCTCGCTTCTGTTTCACTCATCAGTGTTTCCCCGATGAAGGGTAAGTCGAGCGAGTGAATAAAGCGAGCGACCGTTTAACCGGAAACGGCGACCGTTCAACGGCTAACGTGCCATTACGCCGATTCGGAGTCGTGGGTTGTGAACCATTCCGTGAGCTGTTCGAGGCGGTGAACGGCCCTGTCCGGGTCGCCGATGTTGTGGTGTTCGTCGGGATAGACCACCAGTTTCGCGGGGACGCCCTGCTTTTTGACGCTGACGTAGAGCTGTTCGGACTGCGAGGGCGGACAGCGCCAGTCCTCGCCGCCAGCCGTCACCAACAGGGGCGTCTCGACGTTGCCGACGTCCGTGATGCTGGAGGCGGCGTCGTAGATTTCCGGGTTCTCCCACGGGAGACCGAAATCGTTCGTCCACCAGAGGTGTGCGTCGTCGGTCCCGTACGACGACCGAAGGTCGTAGATACCGTGTTCGGCGGCGGCCGCGGCGAAGCGGTCCGTCCGCGTGACGAGATAGCCCGTCGTGATGCCGCCGTAGGAAAAGCCGGTGACGAAGGTGCGGTCGGAGTCGGCCCACCCCTGTTCCACGAGATGTTCGACGCCCGCGAGCACGTCCTCGGACTCGCGGGGGCCCCAGTCGCCACGGATCGATTCGCTGAAATCCCGGCCGTAGGAACTGCTTCCCCGGTAGTTGGGTCGGAGGACCACGTATCCCCGGTCGGTCCAGTAGGCGTATTCGAACGCGAACTCCGGCGCGTCGTAGGCCACCGGGCCGCCGTGGATGGCGGTTATCAACGGCCTCCGGTCGGGGTCCTCGGGGTCGAAGTCGGACGGGTAGTAGACGATACCCTCGATTTCGTCGTCGGAATCGTTCGAGTAGACGACGCGCCGACAGCCGGGCATGGAGTGCGTCTCCTCGAACGCCGCGTTACAGGCCGTCACGCGAGCGGGTTCCCCGGCGTCGAGTTCGGCCGCGTCCATCGCGTACAGGTCGCCGACCGTCTCGGGGTCGGTCAGGAGGAACGCGACCGTCCCGTCCGCGTAGTCGAAAGTCTGGACGGTTCGGTAGTCGCCCTGCGAGTCGAAGGTGAACGCGGGCGAATCCTCGTCGGCCGAACAGCGCACGAGGCGGGTGCTTCCCTCGTCGCCGACGGCCGCGAGCAACGTCCCGTCGTCCACCCACCGGAACCGCCGGGAGCGTGCCAGCGTCCGGTCGAGCGATTCCGTGACCGACCGATAGTCGCCGTTGTCGGCGACGTACAACTGGGTCGGGATGTGCGTGTTCACCGGGTCATCGACGGCGAACGCGAGACGGGACCCGTCGGGCGACCAGCGCGGCCCCGCGGCGGCGAGATCCGAGTCGGTGACCTTCCGCAGGTCGCTCCCGTCGGGTGCGATGGTGTACACGTCCATGACGCCGGAATCGTCCGGGCGGTCGGTGCGGTTCGAGAGGAACGCGATTCGGTCGGCCCCCCACACCGGTTGCAGACCGAACATCGGTTCGTACGCGCCGCCGCCGTAGGCGTCGTCGAGGCGGCGGCTGTCCCGCGTTTCGATGTCGACGACGAACAGGTAGGTCGTCACGTCGTCCAGAAAGCCCTCGCCGTCGAACCGGTGTTGCAGTCGCTCGGTTTCGACCGGGCCGCCGTCCCGGAGGTCGGCGAGGTAGTCGCGTTCCGCCTCGGTCGGGTCGCGCGACGAGACGACGAGTCGGTCGCCGTCGGGCGACCAGTCGAACTCGCGGACGCCCTCCTCGCGGTCGGTGACTTGCCGGGCGTCGCCGCCGCGAACCACGTCGAACAGCCAGACTTGGGGTTTGGGTTCGTCGTCCGCGCCGTTCGCCTCGTCCTCATCGCCGTCTTCGTCAGTATCGTCGGCCCGTACCGACAGGGAAACGTCCTCGTCGCGGGCGGCGAGGAACGCGAGTTTCGCGCCGTCGGGCGACCACTTCGGCGACCCGGCGTCCGACGCCCGCGAGAGTCGATACGGGTCGTCGCTTCCGTCCGACGGAACGACGAACAGGGAGGTTCGTCGGTCGTCTTCGGACTCGTCGAACTCGTCTGCGACGAAGGCGATTCGGTCGCCGTCGGGCGAGAGCGCGAGGTCGCTCACCAACGTCAGGTCGTAGAAATCGTCCAGTTGAACGGTGTTCGTCACGGATACTCCGTCCCACGGGAGGCTAATAGATGTATGTGCGCCAGCAAATTGGACGGGTCGGGAGCGACGAGGGGTTACGCGACGTTCCGTTCGTCGACCGTCCGCCCCTCCTCGAACCGGTCGGCGTCGAGGCCGGAAACGTCGACGAGCGACGGTTCGCCGTCGAAGACGAGTTCGGTGACGAGTTGCCCGGTCGCCGGTGCGTGTTGGAACCCGTGCCCCGAGAATCCGACCGCGTTCACGAAGCCCGGAACTGTCTCCTCGATGATAGGATGGTGGTCGGGCGTGACGGCGTACAGCCCCGCCCATCCCCGGCGAATCCGGGACTCAGGACCGAAGTAGGTCGTCCAGTCTGACGCCTTCTCCACCGCTTCTATCGTCCAGTCGAGGTCGGTCGTTTGGTCGAATGCGTTCGGGTCGGCCGTCGTGTCGCCCCCGAAATGCCCGCCGACGAGCGCGGCCCCTTCCCGCTCCGGGCGGAAGTACGACCCCGTATCGAGGTCGATTGTCAGCGGAACCGATTCGGCGACCGGCGTCTCCGGGTTCACGACCGCCATTTGGCGACGCTCGGGTGAAATCGGAAGGTCGAGGCCCGCCATCTCGGCGACGCTGCTCGCCCACGGCCCGGCCGCGTTGACGACGAAATCGGCATCGACGGTTCCATCGGTCGTTTCGACGCCCGTGACACCACCGGCGTCGCCGAGCACGTCCGTCACCTCGACCCCGGTTCGGACGTCCGTCCCGACCTCGCGGGCGCGAGCGGCGAACGCTTGCAGCGCCAAATGCGGGTCCGCGAACCCGTCGTTCGGGGAGTACGTCGCGGCGCGGAACAGGTCCGCGCGGAGTCCGGGGCAGACCTCGCGCGCTTCCTCGGGCGTGAGGAGTTCACTCGGGACTCCCTGTTCGTTCTGCATCGCGACCGTCTCCGCGAGTTCGTCCCCGGAGTCCTCGTCCCTGACGAGGAAGAGGTACCCGGAACGACGGAGCGCGATGTCGGCGTCGAACTCCTCCTCGAACCGGTCCCAGACCCGCATGCTGGCCCGGGAGAGCGCGACGTTGACGGGGGTCGAGAACTGTGCACGGATACCGCCAGCTGAGCGTTCGGTGCTTCCGGCGCCGATGTTCGAGCGCTCGCAGAGGACCACATCGGCCCCGCGTTCCGAGAGGTAGTACGCGCTCGAACAACCGACGATACCGCCACCGACCACGACGACTCGCATGAATCGGAAAATGACCTCCTGGATAATGGTTCCATCGTCGGGAAATAAGCACGTTCGCGCAGAACATCCGCCATGGTTCGAATCCTCTCCGATGCAGACGTGGCGTCGGTCCTCGAAATCGAATCGTTGCTGCCGGTCGTCCGCGACGCGTTCGTCAAGCAGGGACGCGGCGACGTCGAACGCCCCGACAGACCCCACTTCCCGGTCGGCGCGGGACTCGCGGGTGACGCGCCGCTCGGAACCGGCCTCGTCATGCCCGCGTACATCCATGGGGCGGCACACTACGCCACGAAACTGGTCGGCGTGCACGGCGGGAACGCCGACCGAGGGCTGCCGACTGTCAACGCGCAAATCGCGCTGACTGACGCCGAAACGGGACGTCCCGCCGCGTTCGTCGCGGGGACGCGAATCACGAACGCGCGGACCGGATGCATCGGCGGACTCGCGGCCGCCGACCTCGCCGCCGCCACGCCGATACAACTCGCCGTCATCGGGGCGGGGACGCAAGCCCGGTGGCAAGCGCGCTGTATCGCGGCCGCGACCGACGTCGAGTCGATTCGAGTCTACTCACCGAGCGATTCCAAACTGGAGTGCGCGGCGGAACTGGAGTCGGAACTCGGAATACCGACCACACCCGTCGAATTGGCGGACGAAGCGGTGGCGGACGCGACGGTCGTCGTCACCGCGACGACCGCGACAAGCCCGGTCTTTTCCGGCGAGGCGCTTCAGCCCGGAACGCTGGTCATCGCGGTCGGCGCGTACAGCGCGGAGATGCGCGAACTCGACCGGGAGACGTTCGCCCGCTCCGACGAGACGTTCGGCGACGTCCCCGAGGAGGTGGCAGAAATCGGCGACGTCCGGGCGACCGACCTCGACGCCGACGATTTCGTTCCGCTCGCCGACGTGTTCGAGGGGTCGGACGGTCGAAGTTCGGACTCGGAAATCGTCGTGGTCGAAAGCGTCGGGTCGGCCGTGCTCGACGCGGCCGCGAGCGAGTTCGTGTTCGAACGAGCGAGCGAGGCGGGGACCGGCGAGGAAGTCGAACTGTAACGACCGACCGGCGGGCTCCTTCGTGGGGTTGTGCGGACAGATCGTCGGATAGCCATACGGAAATCCATATAGATAGATGTCCAGATATCCGACCAGATACCCGAATGAGCCACCGCGGGGGTCGGAAAATCACACGGGTACCGTCGAGAGGAGAGTTCCAGATGGCTTTCTAGATAGACATCCGCAAAGATATCCGAACAGAAACCCGGACCGAGACGATGTGAAGCGCACGTTTCCGAGAACTCGGGACAAGATTTACAAGGAACCCGCCGCCACCACCCGGATATCCATTCAGAAATCTGCAGAGATATCCAGAAATCTTTCCGTATGGATAGCTATTCAGATAGCTATCCGCATAGTTTCGCCCAGTTGTCTGACGAGAATTTATGAGGAGGAAGCGTATATCGACCGACTGT